>NZ_LEKM01000110.1 GCF_009761375.1 Ursidibacter arcticus
TTGGATACAACAAATTGGGAAGCAGATCAGGGTCGTAGCCCCTTCTGCTTAATCTGTTATATGACGTTCTGTATGACCTGTGTAAATTTGTCTTGGGCGAACAATTTTCAGGCTTTCTTCGCACATTTCTTTCCAGTTTGCAATCCACCCTACTGTTCTTGCTAATGCAAAAATAACCGTAAACATTGAGGTCGGAATACCAATAGCTTGTAAAATAATGCCTGAATAGAAATCGACATTTGGATAAAGTTTACGCTCAATAAAGTATGGATCACTTAATGCAATTCGTTCTAGTTCCATTGCTACTTCAAGTAATGGTGTGGTAACACCTAGCTCTTTAAGTACTTCGTGGCAAGTCTCACGCATTACTTTCGCTCTAGGGTCATAATTTTTATACACTCGATGCCCAAATCCCATTAAACGGAATGGATCATTTTTATCTTTAGCTCGAGCAATAAATTCTGGAATGCGATCAACAGTGCCAATTTCTTCTAGCATTTTGATACAGGCTTCGTTTGCTCCACCGTGTGCTGGTCCCCAAAGAGATGCAATACCTGCTGCTATACACGCAAATGGATTAGGGCCAGATGATGCCACACTTCGCACTGAAGATGTTGAGGCATTTTGCTCGTGATCTGCGTGTAGGGTAAAAATACGATCCATCGCACGTTCTAATACTGAGTTTACAATATAAGGCTCACAAGGGGTCGCAAACATCATATACAAGAAGTTTCCTGCATAAGAGAGATTATATTGCGGATACATAAATGGGCGACCGATGCTGTATTTGTAACACATCGCTGCTAATGTCGGCATTTTAGCCAACAAACGAATAGCGGTTTTATCACGAGAGCTTTGGCTATCTTCTAAAATATCGTGATAGAAAGCGGCTAATGCACTACTTGCCGCACACATTACTGCCATTGGGTGCGAATCTCGGCGGAAACCTTGAAATAATCGGGTAAATTGTTCATTTACCATATAATGAGAGCAGATCTCTTTTTTAAATGCCTCTAACTCTTCTGTATTGGGTAATTCACCGTTTAATAATAAATAAGCAACATCAAGGTAGCTTTTATGCAATGCTAATTCATCAATCGGGTAGCCACGATGCAACAAGATCCCCTGATCACCATCAATATAAGTAATACTAGATTCACATAACGCCGTAGAAGTTAGCCCCTGATCGTAGGTGAATAATTTCTCTTTTTGTAATGATTCCACTCCGATTGCATCATAACCTAAGTTACTTTGATACACTGGTAAACTAAATTTACGTCCATCACTGAGTTGTAACTCTGCCGTTAAAGTTGGATGTAGTTTAGGCATATTCATTCCCCCTGTTTATTGTTATTTTCAAGCGGTAAGTTATGAGTAAAATTTTGCAATAATCCGACCGCTTGCCTTGTCTTTTATTTGCTATGCGACAGTCTGGAAGATAACTTCATCAGCTTTTTTCATATAGCTATTGATTTCGTTGAAATTCATATAACGATAGGTGTCTTCTTTATCGTTATCCAAACTGTTTACATAACTCAAATATTCATCTAGTGTCGGAATTCTACCCAGTAAGGCACAAACCGCCGAAAGTTCTGCTGATGCCAGATAAACAAATGCTCCTTTTCCCATACGATTTGGGAAGTTACGAGTAGAAGTTGAAACAACCGTTGAGCCGTCTGCTACTCTTGCTTGATTTCCCATACAAAGTGAACAACCTGGAATTTCAACCCTTGCCCCGCTTTTACCATAGATGCTGTAATAGCCTTCTTCCGTTAGCAAAGCTGCATCCATTCTTGTTGGTGGCACAACCCATAAGCGTGTCGGTAACATTGCCGTAGATTGACTTAATAGTTTACCTGCTGCTCGGAAATGCCCGATATTTGTCATACAAGAACCAATAAAGACTTCATCAACTTTATCGCCTTGTACATCTGAAAGTTTTCTCGCATCATCAGGATCGTTCGGTGCACAGACAATCGGTTCTTTGATTTCATTCAAATCAATCTCAATAACCGCTGCATATTCTGCATCGTCATCTGCTTCCAATAATTGTGGGTTATCTATCCAAGCCTGCATTGCGTTGATACGGCGTTCTAAAGTACGCACATCACCGTAACCTTCCGAAATCATCCATTTGAGTAACACAATGTTTGAGTTGAGATATTCGATCACTGGCTCTTTATCTAATTTAATGGTACAAGCCGCAGCAGAACGTTCTGCTGATGCATCGGATAATTCAAAGGCTTGTTCTACTTTCAGGTGTTCTAACCCTTCAATTTCAAGAATTCGCCCCGAAAAAATATTCTTTTTACCTGCTTTTTCAACGGTTAGTAAACCTTGTTGAATGGCATAATAAGGAATGGCGTGAACTAAATCGCGTAATGTAATGCCTGCTTGTAATTCGCCTTTGAAACGAACAAGGACAGATTCGGGCATATCCAGTGGCATAACGCCTGTTGCAGCGGCAAAAGCAACCAAGCCAGAACCAGCAGGAAATGAGATCCCAATAGGAAAACGAGTGTGAGAATCACCGCCTGTCCCCACTGTGTCTGGTAGTAACATTCGATTTAGCCACGAATGAATAACCCCATCGCCAGGGCGTAACGAAACACCCGCTCGGTTCATAATAAAATCAGGTAATGTATGATGCGTTACTACATCAACAGGTTTTGGATAAGCTGCTGTATGGCAGAAAGATTGCATTACTAAATCTGCGGAGAACCCTAAACAAGCGAGATCTTTTAATTCATCACGCGTCATTGGCCCTGTGGTATCCTGAGAGCCAACGCTTGTCATTCTTGGTTCGCAATACTGCCCTGCTCTAATACCTTCTACACCACAAGCTCTTCCTACCATTTTTTGAGCTAAGGTATAACCTTTAGTCGAGTCTTGCGTTGCTTTTGGTTTCACAAAAACATCGCTTTCAGGTAAGCCTAATTCAGTTCTTGCTTTATGTGTTAAACCACGTCCGATAATCAACGGAATACGCCCACCAGCACGCACCTCATCAAGCAAAACGTCTGTTTTTAAAGTAAAGGTCGCCAATACTTCATCACTATTGTGTTTACAAATTTTGCCTTGATAAGGATAAAGGTCGATCACATCGCCCATATTAAGTTGGCTAACATCAACTTCAATCGGTAAAGAGCCTGCATCTTCCATTGTATTGAAAAAAATTGGAGCAATTTTACCGCCTAAGACCACACCACCAGCCCGTTTATTTGGAATGTAAGGAATATCATCACCCATTAACCAAAGTACTGAGTTAGTTGCTGATTTGCGTGAAGAGCCTGTTCCCACTACATCTCCCACATAGACAAGCGGAAATCCTTTCTCTTTTAACTGTGCAATTTGTTGCATTGGACCTACAACACCTGCCTGATCAGGTTCAATACCATCACGCTCATTTTTTAGCATTGCTAAAGCGTGCAGTGGAATATCAGGGCGAGACCACGCATCTTGAGCTGGCGATAAATCGTCCGTATTGGTTTCCCCTGTTACTTTAAATACAGTTAGCGTTAGTTTTTCAGCTAATTTTGGACGAGATAAAAACCACTCAGCATCAGCCCAAGACTGCAAGACTTGCTGTGCAAATTGGTTGCCTTGTTTCGCTTTTTCTACAACATCGTGGAAATTATCAAACATCAATAAAGTATCAGATAATGCAGTCACAGCAAAAGGGGCTAACCTTTGGTTATCTAACGCATCTAATAAAGGTTGAATGTTATAACCACCTTGCATTGTGCCAAGTAATTCAACAGCTCTCTGTGGTGAAATTAAGGGCGATTGCACTTCATCTTTGGCAATAGATGCTAAAAAAGAGGCTTTAACATAAGCAGCTTCATCTACCCCTGCTGGAATACGATTTTCAAATAATTCAAGCAGAAAAGTGGCTTCAGATTGAATAGGATTTTTGAATAATTCAATAAGTTCAGCAGTTTGCTCTGCATTGAGTGGTAAAGGTACAACCCCCAATGCTTCACGTTCTGCCACAAGTTTACGGTAATCATTTAAGAAAGACATAAGAAAATCTCCACTTCAAAAATAATCTATGAGAGATATCTTCATCATAATGCTAGAAAATAAAAAGGCAAGCTCAAATTTTACAATTTGATAACAAAATCACAAAATTTTGTAACATTTGGCAAATTTGTTCAAAAAGAAAAGCCATTCAATGATGTGAATGGCTTTAGATTATTGACAAACTTATTTATCATAGAATTGATTAATTAAATTCTGCCCCCGCTTGCGGGGGAAGTGGCGAGCAAAGCGAGCCGAAGGGGGCTACTCTATTTTGTTAGCTAAATTTAGTACAGCCAAATATTTTCCCCCTACCCCCGAACTCTCGTTCGGGTACTTCCCCCGTAAACGGGGGCAGATTTGTACAGTATATTTAACAGCATTTTTAAGTTTATCAGCAGTCTGAAGCCATTCAATGATGTGAATGGCTTCTATCCCGTTATTGTAGAAAGATAAATCTCAATATATAACACCAGACAAGCGGTCAGATTTTATAAATTATTTACAATATCTTGTGCAAATTCCGATGTAGATCGTAATGTTGCTCCGTCTAAGGTTTCTGCAAAATCAAAGGTAACTGTTTTATTAGCAATCGTTTTAGATACCGCATTCACCACAAGATCCGCTGCTTCTGTCCAACCTAAATGGCGTAACATCATTTCACCACTTAAAATAATTGACCCCGGGTTTGCTTTATTTTGCCCCGCAATTTTAGGTGCTGTACCGTGTGTTGCTTCAAAAATAGCTGCCTCAAAACCAATGTTCGCCCCTGGCGAGATCCCAATTCCGCCTACTTGAGCAGCTAACGCATCGGAAATATAGTCGCCATTTAGGTTTAAGGTAGCAATAACATCATACTCTGTTGGGTGTAACAGAATTTCTTGTAAAAATGCATCAGCAATAGAATCTTTAATAATAATCTCTTTGCCTGTTTTCGGATTAACTAAACGATGCCAAGGTCCATTATCAATAGGCTCTGCCCCAAACTCTTTTGCAACTTGGTAGCCCCACTCTTTAAATGCTCCTTCGGTAAATTTCATAATATTACCTTTATGCACGAGAGTAAGTGAATCTCTATTGTTATCAATAACATACTGTAATGCAGCTCGTACCAAACGTTGCGTACCTTGTTTAGAAACAGGTTTAATACCAATGCCACACTCTTGTGGGAAACGAATTTTCTTCACTCCCATTTCTTGTTGTAAAAATGCGATCACTTTATCGGCTTCTGCCGATCCAGCCACCCATTCTACACCTACGTAAATATCTTCGGAGTTTTCACGAAAAATCACCATATCAACTAATTCAGGGTGCTTAACTGGGCTTGGCGTTCCTTCATAATAACGAATCGGACGCAAGCAATTATAGAGATCTAACCCTTGACGCATTGCAACATTTAATGAACGAATACCACCACCGACTGGGGTCATCAAAGGGCCTTTAATCGCAATATGATATTGTTTAATTAGATCTAATGTTTCATCAGGCAACCACACATTTTCGCCATATAATTGATTGGCTTTTTCACCTGCATAAATTTCTAACCATTCAATTTTACGCTTACCTTGATATGCTTTCGCAACGGCTGCATCTATCACTGTTTTCATAGCAGGCGTAACATCTACACCTATGCCATCGCCTTCAATAAATGGAATAATAAGATGATCGGGTACAATTAAAGAACCATCTTGACTTAATTTGATAGCCTCTCCATCTTTTGGTTGTACAACGTGAAATGACATAGTTCCCCCTTTACCACTTTTACAAATAACATTTTATTAACAAATAATTAACCAAAGGTAATTTGTATTAGTCGGTAAGTCAATTAAAAGCGGTATGATTCACAAAATTTTTTGTAAATTTGCTGATTAGATCACATTTTAATTGTTAATTAAAAAATTTAACGGGTCAAAAGCATAAAGCGACAACGATAAGCATTTTGCTCATCAATTTCAGACCAATTTTCTTGAATTAACTTCCATTCCTGTTCATCAAATTCAAAAAAAGTGTCACCATCAATATTTGCTTGAATTTCTGTTAAGTAAAGTTTATTCGCCAGTGGCATTGCTTGCTTAAATAACTCTCCTCCCCCGATGATCATAATTTCTTGCTCTGATGCAAGATTTTTTGCTAATTCCACCGCTTGTTCAAGGCTTGTTGCAGAATAAGCCCCTTCTACGACAAAATTAGAGCGAGAAAGAATAATATTTGGACGCTTAGGGAGTAATCGTCCAATAGATTCATAGGTTTTTCGCCCCATAATGACTGGTTTTCCAACCGTATTTTGTCTAAACCACGCTAAATCGACAGGCAGATGCCAAGGCATTGCATTATCTTTTCCGATTACTTTATTTAAAGTTCGAGCAACAATTAAACCAATATTCATAAAATGACCTTGTAAAAATTTAAATACTTCATTTTTAATTTATACAATTATCATACCGAAAATTAGTATTAGGGGCTATATATTGTTCAATCTAAAGTTTAAAGTGTCATCAATATAACTCATTGTTATAAATAATCTTTTATACTCATAGCAAAATAAGGGAATTTATCTGATAATAGCGGTCAGTTTCCTTTATTTTTTTACAAATTGTTATGAATAAGACTATCGTTATTAAACTCGGAACAAGCACACTCACTCACGGCACAAAAAGTTTAAGTCGCCCACATATGTTAGAAATCGTTAAACAACTGGCGACATTACACCAACAAGGTTTTCGCTTGGTTGTTGTCTCTTCTGGAGCTGTGGCTGCTGGGCGTGATTACCTCAATCATCGAGAACTTCCTCAAACCCTTGCTTCTAAACAACTATTGGCTGCCGTTGGACAAAGCCAGCTTATTCAAGTGTGGGAGAGTTTATTCTCTATCTACAACATCAAAATTGGTCAAGTGCTATTAACTCGGGCAGATATTGAAAATAAAGAGCACTTTCTTAATGCAAGAGATACGCTAAATGCCTTACTTGATCAACAAATTATCCCAATAATCAATGAAAATGATGCGGTAGCTACGGCAGAATTTAGAATTGGCGATAACGACAATTTGTCGGCATTAGTGGCAATTCTTGCTCAAGCAGAACAGTTAATTTTATTAACGGATCAACAAGGACTTTATGACAGCGATCCGAGAAAAAATCCAAATGCTCAACGTATTGCGGTTGTGGATAAAATCACCCCAGAAATTCGCCAAATGGCAGGTGGCAGTGGAACAACGCTCGGCACAGGCGGAATGAGTACAAAGGTAATTGCCGCTGATATTGCAACTCGTTCTGGGGTTGAAACCTTGATTGCCTCTGGCGAACTGGATAATGTGATTGTTAAATTGGCTCAAGGAGATGAGATTGGCACACGTTTTCTCGCTCAACAAGATAAATTAGAAGGTAGAAAACAGTGGCTATTTGGTGCACCACCAGCAGGTATCCTTGTGGTTGATGACGGTGCAGAAAATGCCCTATTAGTTCAACATAAATCCCTTCTTCCAGCAGGTATTCAGCATATTGACGGGCAATTTGCTCGTGGTGAAGTGGTTAAAATAACCAACCGTAGTGGTAAATTGTTAGCCTTAGGCATTAGTCGCTATAACAGTGATGCATTACAACGCATTAAGGGTAAAAAATCTAATGAAATCGAAACAATTTTAGGCTATGAATTTGGTTCGGTGGCAATTCATCGTGATGAAATGGTCGTTTATGCTTAGATAAAAGTAAAATAAGGAGAGAAAATGGAACTCACATTTGATGTTTTAGCTCTACTGTTTACCGCAGCATTGGTTGCAGGTACTATTGATGCTATCGCTGGTGGTGGTGGTTTAATCACCATTCCAGCCTTGCTTGCCGTAGGCGTTCCGCCTGCAATGGCATTAGGCACAAATAAACTACAAGCCTGTGGGGGTTCTTTTTCAGCTTCTCTCTATTTTATTCGTCAAAAAGCGGTTGAAATAAAACAGATTCGCTTGCTTATTTTGCTCACTTTTATTGGTGCTTCACTCGGTGCTATTTTTGTACAAATGCTAGATGTGGAACAACTTAAAACGATTTTACCTTTTTTGGTTTTTATTATCGGTGGCTATTTTTTATTTAGTCCAAGTTTGGGCGATGAAGATCGAAAACAGAGAATTAGCTATCCATTATTTGCTTTTACTGCGGCATTAGGTGTTGGCTTTTACGATGGTATGTTTGGGCCTGCGACAGGCTCATTCTTTACCCTAGCTTTTGTATTATTACTCGGTTTTAATTTAACAAAAGGCGTGGCTCACGCTAAAATTCTTAACTTTACCTCTAATTTTGCATCGCTGATCTTCTTTATTTTAGGTGGGGCTATCTTATGGAAAGTCGGCTTTGTGATGTTAGTTGGGCAATTTATTGGTGGGAACATTGGTGCAAGAATGGTGGTAACGAAAGGGAAACACATTATCCGACCGCTTATTGTAACAATGTCATTTATTATGGTCTGCAAGATGTTGTGGGATCAGGGATATTTTTAATGAACAAAGAAAAACGTGTAGAAATTTTAACAAGATTACGAGAACAAAATCCGCACCCAACAACGGAATTAAACTATAACAACCCTTTTGAATTATTGATTGCGGTTATACTTTCCGCCCAAGCCACTGATGTGGGAGTCAATAAAGCCACTGCAAAACTCTACCCTGTGGCAAACACGCCACAAGCCATTTTAGATCTTGGCTTAGACGGGCTAAAAGAATACATCAAAACCATTGGGCTATATAACAGCAAAGCAGAAAATATCATTAAAACTTGTCGTGATTTATTGGAAAAACATAATGGCGAAGTACCGCAAACACGAGAAGAACTTGAAGCACTGGCAGGTGTAGGCAGAAAAACTGCAAATGTGGTGCTAAATACCGCCTTCGGTCAGCCTACTATTGCGGTAGATACCCATATTTTCCGAGTGTCAAATCGCACTAACTTTGCTCCAGGAAAAGACGTAGTAAAAGTCGAAGAAAAATTACTTAAAGTAGTTCCTGATGAATTTAAAGTTGATGTTCACCACTGGTTAATCCTACACGGTCGCTATACTTGCATTGCAAGAAAACCCCGTTGTGGCTCTTGTATTATTGAAGATCTTTGTGAATTTAAAGAAAAGACTGAGATTTAAATGTTGGCTTAATCAGACTGATGACAAATCCTAATTTGTTGTATTCAATAAATGGACGCTCGTATGGCGTCACTTGTATCTTACTCAGCTGGATTAAAGGTATTAACTGGCATAATGTATCTTACGTCAAAACATTGGACTTACTAGTTTTTAGATTGTTTTTTGTACTAAATTGGACTGATTAGGATTAAACTGTGGAGGCGTGTACCGATTTTTGATTTTTTAAGTCAAAAATAGATTGCAACTACATCACCGTATAAATGTAAAATGACATTTCCCCGATGTTTTCCCCATTCGCTCAAGTCCGATCAAATTATGATATAACAATCATAAGATTTTTGCGTAATTCTGCATAAATTTGCGTTAAAAAGATCTAAATTAAAGATCCATTTGGGCTTTTGTGTGGCTTGTAAGGATCGGTTTTTTGCATTTGCGTAAAAACACATATATTTAGTGTGCGGGCGAGGCGAGGTCTTGACGGCGATTTTTGGGTGGGGGAATGGGTGAAAAAATCGTCTAAATTTTATTTTTCTGCTTTTGCTAAAAGATCGGTTTTGTATAATAAACTCAGGGAGGGCTATTTATTTAAAGGCAGATGAAAGGCTGTAAATTTTGGCCAGAAAATACCCGCTTATGAGCGGGTGGAATGTTGAGAGGAGGCTTTAACTTTCTGCGAGTAACTCGTAAGGTGTGAAGGTAATCACTTCTTGCCCTACCCATTCATTGATCTCGTTAAGGCGTTGTTGTAGCGGTTTGATTTCATTGATAAAAAACACTTTACCTGCTTTTTCTATGTCGCCAAATCCGCCTGTATTGTTTGGGATAATCCCCATTAACTGCGGTGGTACACGATGGGCGGCAAGAATATCATCTCGGCTCGTATTTTTTATGTTGAGAAACTCATCTTTAGCGACCACATCAGACAGAGGAATCACTTTGATGCCATTTTCTTTACCATCGGGGGCATATAAAAATAAGTTCTTGAAATTGCCCTTTCCTTTGGCTTGTTTCAGTTGCTCTTTTAAAACATCGACATCCGTTTCATTTGCCATCGGGTCGGTCATATAGATAATGCTTCCAGCGTGAGCACCGTTTAAATAATATTTACGGCGAAACAATGTAGCACTCTCATTGAGCAAGGCAGATTGTAACGCCCCTAAATAGTCGGGTAATCCGTAGATTTCTTGGTTGATGTCTGCTTGTTTCAAGTGAAAAATTTCGCCTTGTTTAAATTCAAACTCGTTGAAATCGTTAGTAAGCAAATAATATTTACCTTGCTCTTTCCCACGCCGCATATATTTTGCAAGCGGTACGTTTAGTCGCATAATTTGCAAGGCTTTGTTACGTTCACGTTGTAAATAGGCGTTGCCAAATACGAGAAAATCTTGCACAAATTTTTCTAGTTCAGCACGAGGAAATAGCGATGAAGTTTGGCAAGTACTCATCAAAATGTTTTTCTTTACACTCAAAGCACTTTGATGATGAGCTGTTGCTTTAACGGCTTTAGCAAGACCTGTAAAATCCACAGGTGGATTATAATATTTCTCAAACATCAACACCGATTCTAAATAATTGAGAATATCGGCACTGTCTAAAACGGGTAACGGCTCGCCTAAGCTAAAAAATTGTGTTGTCATCGTTCGTCCTAATAATCAAAAGGGATAATGGTGCGAGTGGCTTTTGTGCCACTGTAAGATTCATTGAGCAAACAGCTCATAATCGCCCACGCAATATCACCGTGGCTAGCATCTGCGGAGCGATCGGAAACATAGGTTATTTGGCGACCACTGCGAGTTGATTGTTTTTTAATGGTCATAAAACTGACGGCAATTTCTTTGCCATCGAATTTTAACCGCCCTTTCTGAATCAGATTGAGCGTTTTCATCACCATCTCATTTTTCAAATCCACGTTATACGTTAAGCCAACGGCACGAGGGAAAAATCGCTTCACGTTCTGAAATACGCCATCGCCCATTCCTGTGCGGTCAATAGTTATTTTCGTTACATTATAAGATTGTGTGTAATGGCGAATTTTGTCGGCTTGTTGCTGATAATCCAAGCCGTGAAAGGTGTCATAATGTAACACCCGATATTCACCGCCTTCAACACGAGGTGGGGCAACAATTACTAACGCAGCTTTATCGCCTGTAAATGCAGGGTCGTAGCCAATCCATACTTCACGATTACCAAATGGACGGGCATAAAATGGCTTAAAGTCTTTCCATTCTTCGTAGGAATCCACCGCACAACGCTGCAGGTCATCAAATTTGAAAATGCTTGAATCATCATCAGCAAATTGGCACATATAGAGCTGTTCAAATTCAGCCGATGAGTTCTCAAATTTGAGTTGTTCAATATCAAACAGATTACAACCGCCTTGCTCGGCATCATAAATATTCACAATTTGTCGCCATTGACGGTCGGCACAGAATTTTCCGCCTTTTAAATTTTCGTGAGAAATATCAATTTCCACACGCTCATTTTCAGGACGATCACGATTGAATGCTTTGCCCGACCAAAACTCATAAGCTGCACTGGCAGTCGTTGTTGGGGTGGAGAAATAAGTTTGACGATACTGTTTTTGTGATGCCATTGCTGAAGCTACTTTCCGCATTTCATCAAATTTTGGCACCCAAAAGATTTCATCGAAGTACAAATTACCGTGGTAAGATTGGGCCGTTGCCGAGTTCGTTCCCAAGAAAATCAACTCCGCCCCGTTGGGTAATAAAATTGTTTCGCCTTTCAGCTCTACATCGGCAGTTTTTCGGGCATATTGGGTAATGTAAGAGCGGAACATCAACGCCTGTTTTTTACTGGCTGACAGGAAAATCTGATTTCTTCCTGTTTTCAACGCATCAATGAAGGCTTCGTGGGCAAAATAATAAGTCGCCCCAATTTGACGACTTTTCAAAATATTACGAATACGGTGTATTTCGCCTGCTTGATACCAATGTCGCTGATACTGGAACATTCCTTGCATAAAGCCATTGATGAGCAATTCTTCCTGCTCAGGTGAAATCGGATTTTTATCTGCTGGCTTGCGTTCGCCCTTGTTGCGATTGCGAATTTTGGGATTAAGATCGGCTTCATTACCACCGCTGTTATATTTTTGAATGCGTGCGGCATCTTTCATCTGACGCATTAAAAAATCCAGTTCTTTTAAATCACTGCCTGTTTTCACGTCTTTTTGCAAAAGCAAAATATAACGGCTCTCTAAACTGCCACTGACACGCTCAAAAATAGAGGCTTCGTCCCATTTCTGCCGTTTTTTCCAACTGGCAATGGTTGAAACGGGAATATTTAGCAAACGAGAAATTTCCGTTAAAGAATAGCCTGCCCAATACTTCTGCTGGGCTTCTCGTTGCGTATTGATATTGATTAAAGCGGTTAGATTCTCAGAATTTTTTGCAAGTTCAGTCATTTCAAGGCATTAACGATAAATTTGGTGTGATTGTAGAGATAGCCGTAGATCTCGCCCAACGCTCGCCACTGTTAAAAAACACATCACAACGCCCACCATTTGCCCCTAATAAAAAATCCTTTCATCATCACAGCGTTTTTAAATCCAGTTTATAACCTTACAACAGGAAACAGTATGGCAACTAAATCAAAATGGTTTGTTGTGGCAACGGAAGGGGCAACGACAGACGGACGCAACATTCATCGCTCGTGGATTGAGCAAATGGCAAAAAACTACGACCCTGAAAATACTTTTGGGGCGAGAGTGAATTTAGAACATATTAAAACGTGGTTTTATCGTGAAAACGAACCCCATTCAAAATGTTATGGCGATGTGTTAGCTGTGAAAGCAGAAGAACGGGAAGACGGCAAATTACAGCTCTTAGCTCAAATTGACCCAACGCCTGAATTAGTTGCGTTGAATAAAGCTCGCCAAAAAATTTACACTTCAATTGAAGTTGATCCGAATTTTGCCGACACGGGCGAAGCGTATTTAGTGGGATTAGCGGTTACAGACGACCCTGCCAGCCTTGGCACAGAAATGCTGAGTTTTGCTAAACAATCTAAATCTAACCCATTTAATCATCGTAAAGAACGCCCTGAAAATGTTTTCAGCGAAGCGGTAGAAACCTATTTGGAATTTACCGATGAAAAAGAAAGTTTCCTTGCCAAAATCAAGGCAATGTTTAGTCAGCAACGCACAGATAACGCAGAACAATTCAAGGAACACCAAAAAACCATTGAATTATTAGCACAGGAAATTACTGCTCATTCCACACAGCTTGAGGCTAAAAATGCGGAAATTGCAAAACTGACGGCTGATCTCACCGCTTTACAAAACCAAGTTGAGCTTATCGCCAACCAACCTGAAGCAAATTTCACTCCACGTCCTGAAATTACGGGTGGTTCAGTAGTTATTGAAACTGATTGCTAATTTAACCTTTACCGTACTAACTGAGAATTTTTTATGAAAAATGAAACTAAACAACTGTATAACGCCTATATTTCTCGCATTGCTCATCTTAATGGCGTAACTGCTGAAGATGTTAAAGAAGGTTTTTCTGTACAAGCTGTACCAGAACAAAAATTAAAAGAGAAGGTACTTCAAAGCTCACAATTCCTACAATGGATTAATACACCATCTGTTACTTCAATGAAAGGTGAAATGATTGGTTTAGGCGTTGCACAAATTATTGCGAGTACCACCGACACTAACACACAAGATCGCCAAACTAAAGATTTGCTCAATTTGGATAAACGCACCTACAACTGTGAACAAGTAAACTTTGACAGTCATATTCGTTGGGCTCGTTTAGACGAGTGGGCAAAACACCCTGACTTCCAAGAAAAAGTCGCAAGTCAAACACAAAAAACTATTGCTCTTAACTTAATTATGATGGGGTGGAATGGAACAAGTCGTGCAGCAACATCAAATCCAAGCTCAAATAATTTATTACAAGATGTAAAAAAAGGTTGGTTACAGCAGCTTCGTGAAGATACGAGCGGTACAAAGGTAATGAACGGTGCAGAGACTGAAAATAAAATCAAAGTCGGTAAAGGGCAAGGCACAGGAGATAATGCTGGTAAAGGTTATGAAAACCTTGATGCTCTTGTTACTGATGCGGTGAATACTCTTATCCACGAAGTTTATGCGGAAGATACAGATTTAGTGGTCATCTGTGGTCGTGAAATCTTACACGATAAATACTTTACGATGATTAACCAAGATTTAAAGCCAACAGATCAACTTGCAAGCCAAGTAATTGTTTCACAAAAACAGATTGGTGGCTTAAAAGCAATTCGTGTACCTTTCTTCCCGAAAAATGCGATGTTAATCACACGACTAGACAACCTTTCAATCTATATGCAAGAAGGAACAACTCGTCGCTTTATTCAAAATAATCCAAAACGTGATCGTATTGAAGATTACTTATCACGAAATATTGATTACAAAATTGAAGATTATGAATGTGCGGCATTGATTGAAAATATCGTGCTAGAAGATGTGAAATAGGTAAATAATGGAACGTCTTTCTCCCGCTCAAATTCATCTGCGTAAGGCGTCTGCTGCACTTGCTCATTCTAATGAGCAAGTGTTGCTAGAAAATCTCAACGCCTACGAACAAATGCTCTACCTACTGGCACGCCACAAAAAAGACCTCAAAGCCATTGCCTCAATGGAACAGCGAGCCAGCTATAAGAAAAGCATACTTCACCACTATTTACCCTGGATTGAAGGTGCATTAAGTGCAGGAAATGGCAAACAGGATAACGTCCTGATGACGTGGCAAGTCTGGGCGGTCGATTGTGCGGAATATCATCTCGCCTTACAAATTGCTGAATATGCCATTCATCAAGAGCTTACACTGCCTGACGGTTTCAGCCGTTCGCTTTGCTCAATGCTGGCTGAAGAATTTGCCGATGCAGCGAAAAAAGCCCAAAAGGTGCAAAAGCCCTTTGAAGTGAGCTACTTATTACGAGTAGATGAACTCACCAAAGAGAAAGATATGCCCGATGAAAGCCGTGCGAGACTGTATCGTGAAATTGGCTTACTGCTTGAAACCGCACAGCCCGAAACGGCACTTAACTATTTAGAACGAGCATTAACACTTAATTTAAACGTGGGTGTGCAAGGCAACATTAAAAAGTTGCGAAAGCAACTCAACAAAGCTGACACCCCATAAACCGAGCAAACCTCGCAGCCAACGGGGCGGACGAAAAAAGCGAATGTATTCACCTTTGATTAGTCCCCACCCCGTTTTTTTATAAGCGGTGAGATCATACAGGATTTTTGCAAATGGAAAATGTCATCACCATTCCTAAAACAGCCAAGGTTGCCGATAAATCAGCCATTGAGCCAACAAACGAATATATCCGTAATAACGGTTTTTTCCCTGACATCTCACTGAATGACGTTCGCAACGCAATGCGAGCAGACGGCACTGTGACGGAAAACCGCTTAAAAAATGCAGTGATAGAAGCAATTGCAAGTATCAATCAAGAGCTAAAACCTTTAATGCAAAAATCCAAGGTTTCCGCTTTAGATGAAATCGACAGCGAAGAAATTGCAGGCGAGAGCTTACTCATTCATCGCTACAAACGAGCGGTTTATTGCTTGGCAATGGCAAATCTCTACGAACGCTACCGCAGCTTTGATAGCACCAAAGACGGAACAGACAAAGCCCAAGAGTATGAAAATTCCGTTGATGATTTAAGGCGTGATGCTCGTTTTGCCATTCGAGATTTACTCAATATCAACCGTTGGACATCGGAGCTAATATGAAACTCATCGCCCATCAAGACGACACGCTCGACAGCGTACTGTATCGCCAATATGGACGAACTGCAGAGCTGGTGGAAATTGCCCTAAAACTCAATCCACAGCTTGCTCATCAACCCATACTTAACTTAGGGCAAGAAATTGAAATGCCTGACACGCTCCCAACTCAGCAGGCAATCAAAGCGACTATTCAGCTATGGAATTAGCCAATGAACAAACAGGACTCAACATCACTCTTTGGTGCGTTTATTACTGTTCTTACCAGCCTAACCCTGTCTGATTGGGGCGTTATCTTAGGTATTATCTTTGGTGCAAGCACCATTTTAATGAACTGGTATTACAAAGAACGGGAAATCAAGCTCAAAGAAAAATACTACCAAAAACAGCTAAAGGATCTTGATGATGAACAAAAACCTTAAATATGGTGCAGCAGGTTTCATTTGCTCAATCGCAGGCATTATCGCCTTAGTCAAACAACAACCCGACATTCGCACCAGCGAACAAGGGCTTGCCATTATCGGTAATGCTGAAGGCTGCAGACGTGACCCATATATTTGCCCTGCAAACGTGCTAACGGTAGGGATTGGCTCTACATCAGCAGGTGGCGAGCCAATCGAACCGAAGAAAATCTATTCGGATCAAGAAATTGCAGAACGCTGGGCGAACGATATTCGCTTGGCTGAAAATTGCGTTAATCGCTACGGCAACGGCAGAAATATGCCACAAGGGGCATTTGATGCAATGGTGTCGCTTACTTTCAATGTCGGTTGTGGGGCAATGCAAAAATCCACCCTATTTCGCCTTGCACAAACAAAATATAGCCCTGAAATGTGCGAGCAGTTTCCACGCTGGAACAAAGCAGGCGGAAAAGTGCTGAAAGGCTTAACCATCAGACGAGAAAAAGAGAGAGCATTATGTTTAGCCAAGTAGCCCGATTATGTATCGCTCCTAGTTTTAACAAAGCAATGAGTATCGCTTTGATGATTGGCGTACTCATTAACGCATTCTTATGCTACGAACGCAAAGTGCTACAAGCCCAAAACCAAGCTCAACAAACTGAAATTGCCCTAGTGAGATCGGACAATCAAAACCTAGCCAATCAGCTCGAACTAGCCCAAAGCCACATTCAACGATACCAACAACAGATTGAAAAACTACATCAACAAGTATTGGCCAAACTCAATCAAGCTGAGGAACGCACCAATGAAATTATTCAAGAACTGGACAATGTTAAAAACTGGCGTGATCAGCCTATCCCTAATGGCATTGGCAGGTTGCTCAACCAACGAAGCGGTACATTATCGAACCATCAAACCGCTCCCACTGGCTTGCCCACCCAGCCAACAGTGCCAAATGCCCAAATTCCAGCTAAAAAATAACGGTGATCTTGTCATTGCTTTAGATAAAGCCCTTACAACCATTGAATTTTGTCAAATTGAGCTAAAAAGCTGGGCGGAATGTGTAGAGGGGTACAATCGGAATTTGAAATAAAGAAAAACTACGCTCAATCAGAGGAGCTGTTGAGCGTAGGGGGATTGCTACATTTCCTGATTGGAATGTGCGTATAGCTCTCGATGAGCTGCAGTAGCAAGAAAATGGCTACGGTCTTTATAGTAAGGCATTGATGCTACTCGGCGATCAATACGACTTAAAAGATGTTGTGGCATTGTGATGTTGATACGTTGTTTTGAACCAAGATATTCAGTGACATCAATATCCACTAATAGCCAAGTATCAAAATCGGCATATTCGGGATCGTTTTTGTAATGAGTAACGCCTTTATCTTTAAGTGTTGTGAGATCGAAACCATCTTCAGCCATACTTTCAATCATCATTGTGATTGCTTCGCTTACCATTGGAAGTAAGTCTTCGACTTCATCGGCAGCACTAAAGCAACCATAATCAAGCTGGCAAAGGGCTGGAACAATCATTCCATAGGCTTGGTTTTCGTTATCTGGGGTTTCAACACCAACAGTAAAAATCATTTGTAAGCTCCTTGTTAAGCTCGGCGGAGCTTAAAGCCCCGCCGATTTTTTGATGGATTTTAAAGTTCCGATTTTGATGTCTTCGTTCGGATGAGCAACTGGGAAGGTCTTTCCTGTTTTTGGTGAGTACCAAATCTGATGAGACCCTTTGCCCTGCCTAACGAGATAACAACCGTTAGCTTTAAGCTCCTTGATTAAGTCACGTGAGTGCATGCTTCCTCCTGTTATCTTAATCAAGGTTAATTATATACACATTTACACATAATGCAAGTATTATTTATTTAAACGGAGAAAAAATGCAAGACCAAATAGACAAAGCCAATGAATTAGCGGAAAAAGAGCGAGAATTTGCACTTGCAAAACTACGCAACAAACCAACCGCTTGCAGTTTAACGCACTGCCAAGATTGTGACGAAGTGATCCCCGAGGCTCGCAGAAAACACGTTATCGGTTGTACACGTTGCATCGACTGCCAACAAATTTACGAACACAAAGCCAAAGGTTACCGCAAATGATCAAACCCGAACGCCTACGCAAACTACTGACACAAAGTATTCCCTACTTTGCCAATAATCCTGAGCAACTCCAGCTGTTTTACAGCAACGGTAAAATTCAGACTACGGGGGCGAACTCTTTGAGCTATCAGTATCATTACGAGTTAGAGATTATCGTTACCGATTTTCCCGACCACCCTGATTTACTGTTTGTGCCAGTGATGGAATTTGTACGAGAACAGCAATCGGAGCTAATCTACAATCCAAATAGCCAAGATAAGATCAGCTTTGAGATTGATCCAAATAACAACGCCACTCACGATATTTACATTAAAATTCCTTTAACCGAACGTGTCATCGTGCAACAACAAGGCGAGGCGTATCAGGTTCACCACGCCAACGAACCACAGCCGACAGACTGGCAACCGATTGAAAAAATCACCATTTTTGTCAAAGGCGAAAAAGTGTATGAGCGAACAGTACTGGAGCAATAATGGCAAGCGATGATATGTTACAAGTGAAAGCAGCATTTGATGGATTATTGCAAAATATCAGCAAATCACGCCGTCATTTACTCTACCAACAAATCGGGCGAGAGCTGGCAAGAAGCCAACGCAGACGGATTAAAGCACAACAAAACCCAGACGGCACTGCCTTCGCCCCACGCAAACCCCAAAAAAAGCCGAAAAGGGAGCATTAAACAGCAAGCAATGTTCCGTAAAATCGCCACGCCCCGATTTATGAAGTTACGCAGAACAGCTGAAGGCATTGAATTAGGTTATAGCGGAAGTGATGCCAACATTGCCAATGTTCACCAGTATGGCTTGCGTGCAAGAGTTAATCGCCGAGCAGATTGGAAAGTAAAATATGAACAACGGGAATTATTAGGCTTTAGTGATGAAGATATACAGATGATTGAAGATTTTGTGATTAAGGCGTTAGCTGATGGGACGTAAAAAAGCGGTCGAAAATGACCGCTTGTAACTAGATTTCTGTTCTTCGAGAGAATAGTTTAATAGTCCCTTCTAGTATGGCAATTATAATCATAATGAAAGGAGAAAAGAACAATGAGATTACACAAGCACTGACAACAGAAATAAGCAACCAAAATATAATGCTGATTTCAGATAATGAGTAAAGAGCATAACACATTATAGGAGTCATAATAAAAAGCCAAAGGTAAATTACTACATCTTCAATATTATCAATAGCCCACATAACAGCTCCTTTAATTAAATTACTTATCTAAGGAAATAATATGAGTAAAGACTTAAAAATTCAAGTGCAATTATCTGCGATGGATAAATTAACTGCCCCATTTAAAAATGCTCAGTCGGCAGTGAGCAAATTATCCCAGACGCTAAAGCATAATCGGGGTGTATTCTCCGAATTAAAAAAATCCTATGAGCAAAATGAAGCTCAAATTAAAAAATATGCAAATACGCTAAATCCACTCAAAGCAAAATTAAGTGAAAATAATGCGTCACTTAAAAAAGCCTATGCGGAAGTTAGACGTATGGAAAATGCAATGAAAGGAATGGCAAATCCTACCACTGCTTTTGTAAAACGCTTAGAACAAGCGAAAAAGATGGTTGCAAGCCTACAACAAGAGCAAACTAAAACTAAACAAAAATTACAAGCCGCTCGTGCGGAATTTGCTAGAAACGGATTTGAAGCATCGAAAATGTCGCAAAAACAGAGTGAGTTACGTCGTCAAATGCGAGAGGCTAATCAAGCGATAGATCAACAGCGACAAAAGCTAGAACAGTTGAATAAAAAAGCGAAAGAAAATGCTGTGTTTAATCAAAAACTAGATGCGTTGCGAACGAAAGCAGAACAATATGCTAATATCGGTGGACGAGCAACAGCGGCTTATGGTCATTTGAAAGATAAAATTGCAGTCCCTGTTTCTGAATTTGCCAAAGCTGAAACCGCTGCAACTAATCTTAAAGTGGCGATGATGGGTAAAGGTGGCACTGTTTCCGAAGATTTTGAAAAAATCAATCAACTTGCAGTCAATTTAGGAAACCGCTTACCAGGTACAACAGCAGACTTCCAAAATTTAATGACAATGTTGGTACGACAAGGTATGTCAGCTCAAACTATTTTGGGCGGTACGGGTGAAGCTGCAGCATTACTTTCTGTTCAGCTTAATATGATGCCTGAACAAGCGGCTGAATTTGCCGCTAAAATGCAAGATGCCACTCAAGGTACAGAAGTTGAAATGTTGGATTTAATGGATACTATCCAACGTGGCTTTTATGCTGGTGTAGATAGCACGAATATGCTTGGTGCATTTAAAAACCTTGCTCCTGCACTGTCTATTCTTAAAGTTAAGGGTAAAGAAGCAATGGACGTACTCGCTCCGCTAGTGGCTCAAATGGATCAGGCAGGAATGGACGGTATGGCATCGGGTAATGCTCTGCGTAAGGTATTTCAAAAAGGATTAGATGTTGAAAAAATACAAAAAGCATTGTCTGATTTGAAAGGGGATAAACTGATCGACCAAAAATTTAACCTTGATTTCACAGATGGTAAAGGAAATTTCGGGGGATTAGATAAGTTATATAAAGAGTTAGAAAAACTCAAAGGACTGAATGATGTTACTCGTACAGCAGTAATCAAATCCATCTTTGGTGATGATGCGGAAGTCAATACCGTACTTTCATCAATGATTGAAAAAGGCAAAGCAGGTTATGAAGAGTTTGCACAAAAACTTGCAAACCAAGCAACACTTAATGAAAGGGTGAATGCTCAACTAGGTACTTTGTCGAATATTTGGGACTCTGCAACAGGGACATTTACAAATTTAATGGCAGGAGTGGGTGAAGCTATAGCTCCGCAACTTAAAGAATTAGCCGAATGGTTTGGACAAGTATCTGAAACGATATTGTCTTGGGTAAAAGAAAATCCTAAATTAACAACAGGTATTATGGCTACAGCCGTAGCAATCACTGCTTTAGTCGGTATTACTGGAGTGCTAGCTTCTGCATTTAGTTTCTTACTTTTTCCAATCGGGAGAGTCATTTTATCGTTAGGTCATTTGGGGAAAGTTTTTAATTTAGGAAAAGCCCTACTCTTTGGCAAAACCCTAGCAGATGGATCACAGAAAGCAGGATTATTTGCCAAAGCAGGTAATTTATTAAGTCGAGTATGGAAAGCAATCCCTAGTGTCTTTTCTAATGTATTAAAAGTGGGACGTTTCTTATTTTCTGGGCTGATTACGGGTATTCGTATGGTAGGCATTGCTTTTGCAGCAAATCCTATCGGGGCTGCAATTACTATTGTACTTGGTATTTTAACCTTACTTTATCTTAACTGGGATAAAGTCAAAAATGCCATTGGCACAGCGTGGGATTGGCTTAAAACTAAATTTGCAGATAGTTGGTTTGTGCGTGCAATTCAGGGCATCATCTTCGCTATAAACAACTGGGATTTGGTTGTTAATACTGTCATTAAGTCTATTGGTGATAAATTTGACAGTTTGAAAAAGAAAATCACAGAATTATGGGACGGTATCGGAAAATCCATCACGAATGCGTTTAATAGTGCAATGGAATTTTTAGGGTTAGAAACTCGGATTAACGGTGTTAGTGATGGTGTGGCAAAAGCAGCAACCACCATTGTTAAGCCTGCACACGCTAAACAAATTGAAGAAACCGCAAAAATGGCTGCTAATACTGGCTTTTCAAGTGGTGGCTACACAGGCAACGGGGGTAAATACGAGCCTGCAGGTATTGTGCATCGGGGCGAATATGTAATGACCAAAGAAGCAACCGCACGCTTAGGCGTAGCCAATCTCAACCGCTTAAATTACGGTGGAATGGGAGCCATTGCCACAATGGCAGGAGCGGTCGCAATGGCTCAACCAATGCCTACAATTCAAGTGGATAATCGCCCACCGATTGCGACAGCCCAACACGCTAAACCTAGCCAAGCGGTTAATCAGCATATCCAAATTACGATTAACGCAAGCCCAAACCAAAACGAAGCAGAAATCGCCCGACAGGTGCAAAAAGCCTTAGAGCAAGCCCAACGCAAAGCCGAGGCAAGAACCCGTAGCAGTTTGCGAGATCGGGGTTAATTGACAACCTAAACATAAAAGCGGACAATGTGATCAAGTGTTGTCCGTTTTTGTAGGAGAATAAAATGCGAATTACACAAGTACAGCCAATGCCAGTAGTTGTTCAGCCGATAATCCTGACTAAAGTTGTTGAATATCCGCATCAACCATTACGCAAAGTGCCGTTATTGAGCCAAGAAGATGTTAGAATTTTTGCGAATATTGAGAAAAAAACCAAATCAATGACGATTGATGACTTAATGCAGATGATGGGTATCAATTAAATGGATATTGTTTACACACAATTATTCGCACACACTTTTGATGATGAAACTGCTATCCGCACCTTTGTTGAACGTTTCCAAAATTGGAAAGAAGGTGGTGAAGATAGCAGTTATTATTTTGGGAAAGATGGCTTTTATAGCCCGATTCGTTCAGGGTTAAAGCACGTTCATCTAGTGCCTGTGATTGATGTACAAGCAAAAAGAAATTGGGATAGAAATTGGAAAATAGGGAATCGCCGAACAAGTGATACTTGCTTGGTTTATGTGGAAGATCAACAAAGCTACTTACTCATTGCTATTTTACCTGAACCACTTGCTCACGCCATAGCCGAACAAAGAGAAGAAAAACATCGAAAAACAATGGTTTATTTTTGGCAAATTGCGGAACAATTTTTTTATTATCGAAAAATCATTGCCTAATATCTTTGCAAATCAAAGCGACTGCGGTCGCTTTTTCTTTCTCTGTTAAACCCCAAACCACAACGCCCACCGCTCGCCCTACGCTTAAAGAGTGCCGACAATATCGCTATTTTTAACTGCCGATATTTCCAATGACTGAACCCAACCGCACCGAACTACTCCGCCGATTAGATAATTTGCTCCGACTTGGCACGATTGCCGAAGTTGATTACCTCAAGGCATTAGTGAAAGTCCAATCGGGCAATATTTTAACCGATTGGCTACCTTGGGTTGCCTTTCGAGCTGGCACAACGCAAAGCTGGTCGCCACCAACAACTGGCGAACAATGCCTTGTGCTTGCCGTCAGTGGCGAATTGACGACAGCGGTCGTGCTTGTGGGAATTTATACCCAAAACGCCCCAAACCAAAGCCCCGATGAGCATTGCATCAAGTTTGCGGACGGAATGGAGCTGAAATACAACCAAGCAAGCGGTCATTTAACGGTGAAAAATTGCAAAACGGCTAACATTCAAGCCACAAACAGCATTACCGCAGATACCCCGAGTTTCACTTGTACAGGCAATGTCGTAATTCAAGGTTCGCTTAGTGTGAAAGGAGCCATCAGCACACAAGGTTCGATGACTGCACAAGGCGAAGTCAGTGGAAAAGGGATCAAACTCTCTACGCATACACACAGTGGCGTGGAATCAGGCGACAAACGAACAGGCACACCGAATGGATAAAAAAACAGGCTTAACTCTCCTAGATGAAAACGCCCATATTCGCCAATCGGTTGCGGATATTTTGCTTACGCCGATTGGTTCTCGGGTAATGCGAAGAGAATACGGTTCTCAACTGTTTGAATTGATTGACCGCCCGTTAAATATGGCACTGGCTTTACAAATTGCAGCGGCATCGGTAATGGCGTTAAAGCGTTGGGAACCACGCATTGAAATTACTCGCTTTAAAATTCACTACGACCCGAATTACCCAAACCAAGTAACCGCTGATTTAGACGGCATTAACAAAAATAATCAGACCAAATTAGCCTTTGCTGATTTGGCGTTACGATAACTAGGGGCAAAAATGAGCCAACTCATTGACCTTTCAAAATTACCAGCTCCCGATGTGATAGAGCAAATTGATTACGAAACCTTACTTGCGGAACGTAAGGAAAAGTTTATTTCGCTCTATCCTGAAAGTGAGCAAGCCTTTTGGCGACAGCGTTTAAGCCTTGAGTCTGAACCGATTGTGAAGTTGTTACAAGAAAATTGCTATTTGCAAATGCTAGAACGCCAACGGATCAACGATGCCGCAAAAGCGACAATGCTCGCTTATGCTACAGGCACTGACTTAGATGTCATCGCAGCGAATTACAACGTACAACGCCTTGTGATACAAGCCTATGATCCAAGTACACAACCGCCTACCCCTGAAATTTTAGAGAGTGATACCGATCTCCGCTTGCGTGCTCAATTAGCTTTTGAAGGATTATCGGTGGCTGGCCCTCGTTCTGCTTATGTGTTCCACGCCCTTTCGGCTCACGCTGAAGTGGCTGATGTGTCGGTGGTTTCACCTTCTCCTGCGAATGTCACGGTAACGGTGCTGTCTCGTGTTGGCAAAGGCGTGCCAAGCGAAGCTGTGCTTTCTGCGGTGCGAACAAAATTAAATGATGACAATATTCGCCCGATTGCTGACCGAGTGTTAGTACAAGCAGCAACGGTGCAAGATTACCAAATTAACGCCCGTTTACATCTGTTGCGAGGCCCTGAATATGAACCTATTCGCCAACAAGCCCAAAAACGCCTGGAAGAATATGTACAAGCAAGACGACGTTTAGGGCGAGATATTACCCTGTCGGGCATTTATTCCGCCTTGCATATTGAGGGTGTACAGCGAGTGGAGCTGATACAACCGAGCCGAGACATTATTTTAGCTAACGATAAGGCAGGTTACTGCACCCAAATTCAGCTAGAGGTGGTGGCATCTGATGATTACTAACCCAATCGCTCCCCATACACCACTGCTCCCCACTGGCTCAAGCCCACTGGAAAAACGAGCAACAGAATGTTTACAACAAGCGGTGCGAAACCCAATTTTAATTGCAGATTTAATTAACCCTGAACGTTGCCCCGAACCGCTATTACCCTATTTGGCGTGGGCCTTTTCGGTGGATAAATGGGACGAGCATTGGAGTGAAGGAGCAAAACGCATTGCGATTAAAAATGCGTTTTTAATCCATAAACAGAAAGGCACGATTACCGCACTTCGCCGAGTAGTTGAACCAATCGGCTATATTGTGGAATTAAAAGAATGGTGGCAAGAAAGCCCACCTGCTACTGCAGGTACTTTTAAACTTACCGTTGAAGTCAGCGAAACAGGCTTAAATCAACAAACCAATGAAGAACTTATCCGCTTAATTGAAGATGTCAAACCTGTTTCACGCCATTTTACCCTTGCGATTGCGATCACCCCAGTGGGTGAAATGAATGTGTTTATGGCAAGCCAAATGGGCGAAATTATTACGGTTTATCCTTAATTTGAAAGACAAAAAGAGAGATTATGAGCAAAACGTATTATTCAGTACTGACCACTTACGGCTCACAGCTTTTTGCCAGTGCAATGGCAAATCGCCAAGCGGTGAATATTCGCCAAATGGCAGTGGGTGATGGTAACGGCAGAGCGGTTACGCCCGACTCTGCTCGTACTACCCTAGTGCGAGAAGTGCATCGAGCGAATATCAGTGCAGTATCGCCTGACCCGAGAAATAACAAACAAGTGATTTTTGAGCTAACGATTCCTGAAAATGTGGGTGGTTTTTGGATTCGTGAAATTGGCATTTATGATGCACAAAATCGCCTAGTGGCTTATGCAAACTGCCCTGAAACCTTTAAACCAAGATTAGAAGAAGGGAGCGGTAAAATTCAGGTGATCCGAATGGTGCTACTGGTTAGCTCATCAAATGCGGTTACTCTTACTGTTGATGATAGTGTCATTTGGGCGACCCGAGGGCAACTGACCCCGAAAACCATTACCGCTAATTCACAAAATAGCGTAGATAGCACAGGTCACACCCACGCGATTGATTCAGCCAGCACCACCCAAAAAGGGATTGTGCAACTCAATAACACCCTAACCAGCACCAGCCAAGAGCAAGCCTTAACGGCTGCACAGGGGAAGGTGTTGAATGATAAAATTACACAAAATGAGCAAAAAACGCTCGAACTTACCAATCAAAAAGTCAATAAAACCGATGTGAGCGATTCCGTAAGCTCCAATTCACAAACCACCGTTGGTTCATCTCGTGCGGTGAAAACCGCTTATGACAAAGGCGTGGAAGCGAAGAATACGGCAGATAATGCTCAAAATTCTGCCAATAACGCCAACAATAATGCAAATGGCAGAGTGTCGAAATCAGGCGATACGATGACGGGTGATCTTGTTGTCCCTTATTTAAAAACAACAGGGCAATATCTTTCTGTTACAGCTAAAAATAATCAGTTTGCAGGCTTAGATGTGATTCGGCAAGGCAATATAGGAAATTGGCTTTCTCGTATTGAAGCATTACCCGATAAAAGATGGAAATTTTGGACGGAAGGTGGTTATGATGTTTTTGTACCAAACAGAAATGGAACTCTTGCTCTAGACGAAGATGTTCGCAATAAGGTTGCTAAAACAGGCGATGAAATCAATTGGCTGCGTGTTATTAATGATAATTCGGTATTACATCTCAAGAGTCGTAATAGTGCTGGTGCTTATATTGATTTCTCTGTTTGGAACAGTTCGTACGCACACTCCAGTATTGAGTGTATTGATGTGGGTAATTGGGCAACAGAGCTTCGCTTCCATACTACGCCACAAGGTGATGATTACAACAGCGACCGCCGTCATCACGTTGCAACAATCAACCCTAATGGGGCGATATGGGCGAAAGAATATGGTGTACAACCCAAACATCG
>NZ_LEKM01000111.1 GCF_009761375.1 Ursidibacter arcticus
ATGTTTATAAAGGATTTTTTGAATAAGAAAAGCAATTAACGATCAAAAATATAATGGAGATCCCATACTTTTGTCCACTTGAAAAGAAAATGGACAAAAATCCCACATTTTTGTCCATTACGCCAATAAAAAGCATAGCAGATAAATTATCTTGCAATAATGAAATCCCACATGTTTGTCCATTACACCTAATTTTGTTTATTATACTTTTACAAGTTTTTCATTATTCTTTGAATTTTATTTTCGGCAATTTCCTCTTCACGAATTGTCATTATTTCACAGCCGTCTTTAGTGACTACAATTTGATGCTCAAACTGTGCAGAGTGGCTACGGTCTTTCGTTTTAACCGTCCAACCGTCATTCATCAAACGAACTTCTTTTTTGCCTGCGTTGATCATCGGTTCAATCGTGAAAACCATTCCTTCTTGTAAAATTACGCCGCTATCATCACTAAAATAGTGTAGAACTTGTGGATCACAATGGAATTCATCTCCAATGCCGTGTCCGCAGTATTCTCGAACCACTGAGAAACCTTCTTTTTCCACATATTGTTGAATCGTTTTACCGATTTGATTTAAGCGAATCCCTGGTTTTACAATTCGTAATGCTTTGTAGAGTGATTCTTGTGTTACTTCAATTAAACGCTTATCTCGAATACTTGGTTCACCCACCACATACATTTTGGAGTTATCGCCAAAATAACCCTCTTTAATGACAGTAACATCAATGTTGAGAATATCACCTTTTTTTAACTTTTTATCATCGCTTGGGATACCGTGACAAACAACTTCATTGAGTGAAATACAGGTTGCTTTAGGGTATCCGTGATAGCCTAAGCAGGCGGGAATAGCTTGTTGAACTTTTTCGATATATTCGTGGCAAATACGATCAAGCTCGCCTGTTGTAACCCCTTCTTTTACATAAGGTTCGATCATCACAAGAACATCGGACGCTAACTGACAAGCTAGGCGTAATTTTTCTATCTCTTGCTCTGTTCGGATTGGAATATTTTTCATTATTAACTCTACTAGGTATATTTTTGCTGATAGTAACAAAATCTGATACTGCTTGCCAGTTTTTCATCCTTAAACTGTAGAATATAAGCTCTGAAAAAACAAAACCCCGATGATTTCTCATCAGGGTTTCTGAATATGGCTCCTCCTGCGGGACTCGAACCTGCGACATATGGATTAACAGTCCACCGTTCTACCGACTGAACTAAGGAGGAAAAGGTTTTGCAATCTTAATGGTGCCTCGAGGCGGAATCGAACCACCGACACGGGGATTTTCAATCCCCTGCTCTACCGACTGAGCTATCGAGGCATCTCGTCGTTTGCGGGGTGCATTATGCTGATTTCCGCCCCCTTCGTCAAACGTTTTTTTCAAAAAATACGAAAAAAACGTTTGATGGCTTGCTTTTTATGCGATTTGTTTAAAAAACAACAACTTATCTTACATTTCTGTATTTTTGTTGAGCTTTATTCACTTTTAATAAGTAATTTCTTGCCTGTGATGAAGGATGAGCTGTGGTTAAAATACGAAATACCGCATCAGGTTGTAAATTATTGATACGATCCATTGCTGTCCACTTATCCCGATTAAACACTCTCAATACAGCTCCAGCACCACTATTATACGCAGAAATCATCGCATAACGTTTTGATACTGGATTAGTTAGTCCATTTAAGTATTCATCTCGCAAAATGGTTAAATACATCGTACCCGCATCAATATTTTGTACAGGGTTGTATAAATAATCACGATCTGGTTGCCCACCAAACCCTTTACGAGCAAAAATATCACGACCTGCGGTACGAGGAACAACTTGCATTAGACCTATTGCATTAGCATAACTTACAGCATATGGATTAAAAGAGGATTCAACTTCCATAATACCAAGAATTAAACTCATCTCAATGCCATATTGTTTTGACATTTTTCTTACTATAGGTACATAACGTCTTGCACGCACTTCAACATGGTTATCAACCATTGGGATACTAACATAGGTCACAGTATGCCCATTCTGCAAACGGCGAGTTTTAAGTTTATTTTGAATTAAATAGGTAGCAAAATCGTTAGCAATTGCTACGTTAGTTACTGCTCGTCCAAAATTATCTACGACTTGCCCTGCAAGAAATGGATTATGGCTAATAGGCACATCTCCAGAAGCAAAAAGATCGATTCCTGTTGCATCTGAACCCATTAACAAAGTATGAATAATGGAGTTACGCAAGCGGTTTTGATCTGCCAATGTTTCAATTGTAATTTGTCCATCTTCAAAACTAATATGACTACGGGTATAGTATTTATCAGTATATTTCACATAATCTTTACGGCTTGCGACTAAGAGTTCATTTACTCCCCAAATATGATCGATATTGCGTGAAAATTGCCCTGCTAGAATATCTAAACCGTTCGTATCTTTAGTGTAGTCTGGTCTAGATTTTGTCCCTTTCTGCGGTTTTTTAGTGCTACTACCACAAGATGCTAAAAAAGGAATTACGGCAAGCAAAGGCAAATATTTTTTAAATTTTCTCATAATCAAACTCGTATTATTTCTCAACAGGTACATAACCTTCGATATGAACCTCTTTTCCTTCAAATAAAAAGCTGATCATCTCACTTTCTAACTGCTTACGATGTTCAGGATTCATCATATTCAGTTTTCTTTCATTAACTAGCATTGTCTGCTTTTTGATCCACTCAGCCCACGCTTGTTTACTAATAGAATCAAAAATACGTTTTCCAACTTCACCAGGGTAAAGCTGAAAATCTAACCCTTCGGCATCTTGTTTTAAATATTCACAAAAGACTGTACGAGCCATTATTACTTCCTTTATTCGTTATGCTTAATTCATCTAAAATACGCTTAACAGGTGTTGCTAAGCCTATTTCACTAGGTTGTTGCAGATCATACCAACATTCTTTATTTGAAGATACTGACGGATAATAGTTTCCTTGATCTTCTTGCAAAACACTTTGTTCTATATCTACTAAAATAGGGTAAATATCTAAATGAAAATGACTGAATGTGTGGCGAAAAGCAATTAAATGTTGTGAAATTTGCAAATTTTTGGCAGAAATTGACCGCTTTAATTCTGTTAAAGAATCAAATTGCGGAAATGCAAATAATCCACCCCAAATCCCCTTTGATTCACGTTTTTCTAATAATACTTTTGCCCCTTTTTTTAAGACTAAAAAATAGCTTGTTCGTTCAGGTAATGCTTTTTTCGGTTTTTTTGCAGGAAAATCTGTCCACGCTTGCAAGCGGTCAGTTTCACAGTTTTTTTGCAGTGGGCAAAGTGTACATTTTGGCTTGGAACGTACACAAATCATCGCTCCTAAATCCATCATTGCTTGATTAAAATCCGCAACTCGCTTGTTCGGCGTTACTGAAGCACTGAGTTGCCATAGCTGATTTTCTACAATTTTTCCACCTGCCCAGCCTTCAACGGCAAAATAGCGAGAAAGAACCCTTTTCACATTGCCATCTAAAATAGGATAGGGAGCATCAAGTACCGAAGATAAAATTGCCCCAGCAGTACTTCGTCCAACGCCAGAAAGGGCAAAAACATTCTCAAAATCTGTTGGAAATTCCCCCTGATATTGATCGCGAATAGTTTGTGCCGCTTTATGCAGATTTCTTGCTCGTGCGTAATAACCAAGCCCCGTCCATAAATGTAGCACTTCATCAATAGAAGCATCGGCGAGAGCTTGTACTGTTGGAAATCGCTGAATAAATCGTTCAAAGTAAGGGATAACAGTTGCTACTTGAGTTTGTTGCAACATCACTTCAGACAACCAAACCCCATATAACGTTTTCTGCTGTTGCCAAGGCAAATGTTTACGACCATATTGCTCAAACCAAGTCAAAACGGCTTGAGCAAAATCGTCATTTGTACTTGCTTGAGCTAATGGAAATTGCGATTTGCTTTTCACTAAATTCTCTTTACAATCCATTTGATCGTATTATTCGATTAGATATTGGTTCTACATACTACCGCAAGCGGTCAGATTTAACAGATATTTTGCAAAACTTTGCGAAAAATAAGGATAAAAAATGTCCCCGATTATTGGTTTTCATCATATTGCTATTATCGCCTCCGATTACACACGTTCTAAACGCTTTTATACCGAAATTTTAGGTGCAACTATTATCAATGAAACATACCGAATAGAGCGTGATAGCTACAAATTGGATATAGCATTTTCCGATGGTTCTCAAATTGAGCTATTTAGTTTTCCAAGCTCTCCTCCACGAGCCACTCAACCTGAAAATTGCGGATTACGCCATCTCGCTTTCCAAGTAGAAAATTTAGAGCAAGCGATTAGATTTTTAGAAAAAAATGCAATTATTCACGAAGGAATAAGAATAGATGAAGTAACGGGTAAGCGTTTTACTTTTTTCCGAGATCCTGATGACTTACCTTTAGAATTTTACGAGATTTAACCAATGAAATTTCCCCCACTTTCTTGTGGTATTTTACTGAGACGTTACAAACGATTTTTAGCTGATGTACAACTCCCAACTGGCGAGCAAATTACTCTACATTGCCCGAATACAGGTGCGATGACAGGTTGTGCGAATCAGGGGGATCGAGTATGGTTTTCGACATCGGATAATCCCAAACGAAAATATGCTCATACTTGGGAGCTAACGGAAACCCATACAGGTGATTTTATCTGTGTGAATACTCAGCGAGCCAATCAACTTGTTGCAGAAGCACTTGAAAATAAGTGGATAAATGAGTTGGCTGATTACCAACACATTTTCCCCGAGCAAAAATATGGTGAAGAAAATAGTCGAATTGATTTTTTACTCAAAAATGACGGAATGCCCGATTGTTATATCGAAGTAAAATCAACCACGCTATTAACCAATAATGGAATAGGAATATTCCCCGATGCGAAAACCGAACGTGGACAAAAACATCTGCGTGAGCTAACCCAAATTGCTCAACAAGGGCAACAAGCGGTGATTTTCTTCGCTATTTTGCATACGGGCATAAATACCTTTGAAGTGGCACGACAAATCGATCCTAAATATGCTCAATTGTTTGAAAAAGCACTAGATAGTAACGTCAAAATGCTGTGTTATAAAGCACAGATTATTATCGAAAATCAAAGACCCATTGCATTGGAATTGAGAAAATCTTTTTATAATAGAGATTGTTTATTATACAAAAAACAAGCAGTATAATTATCTTACACTTACTTATTATGAGGATATGTTATGCGTTTATTGATTGCATTTTTACTACCTTGGCTAACCTTTTTTACTATTGGTCGCCCATTTTCAGGAATCTTATGTCTGATTTTACAAATCACCTTAATTGGCTGGCTACCTGCAACTATTTGGGCTGTTTATGCACTTTCTCAATACAACACCACAAAACAAATTAACGAAAGATTAGGAAAATAACTTGTTTTTAAGCGGTTAATTTGCTTGCTGAATTTGCAAAAAACAGCAGAAATCTAACCGCTTGTATAACTAATCTCGTAGAAAATCATTCCTCCTCCCTTGAACTTTCATTTTTTACCCTCAAATACAGACGCAGTTTTCACAAAATCAAGGAATTTAAATGACAACAATCGTATGCGTTCGCCGTAATGGTAAAGTAGCTATTGGCGGAGACGGACAAGCTACATTAGGTAATTGCATTGAAAAAGGTACTGTGCGTAAAGTTCGCCGAATGTATAAAGATAAAGTTGTAACAGGCTTTGCAGGTTCAACAGCTGATGCTTTTATTTTGCGTGATTTATTTGAGAAAAAACTTGAATTACACCAAGGGCACCTAGTGAAATCCGCCGTGGAGCTAGCAAAAGAGTGGCGTTCTGATCGAGCTTTACGCCGTTTAGAAGCGATGATGATTGTCGCAAATGAGAGTGAGTTTTTGCTTGTTTCAGGTAGCGGTGATGTGATTGAGCCAGAATATGATGTTCTAGCTATCGGCTCTGGCGGCAATTATGCAAAATCTGCCGCATTAGCTTTATTACGCACAGAAAATAATCTTTCTGCCAAAGAAATTGTGGCTGAAGCTCTAAAAGTGGCTGGTGATATTGATATTTACAGCAATCATAATCACGTTATCGAAGAAGTTTAAAATAAGTTCTCTTTGAATTAAGAGAAAAAAGGAATACATAATTATGTCAATGACCCCTCGTGAAATCGTATCTGAACTTGATGCACACATTATCGGACAACACGAAGCAAAACGTGCCGTTGCTATTGCATTGCGTAATCGTTGGAGAAGAATGCAATTACCAGAAGAGCTTCGCCAAGAAGTGACCCCTAAAAATATTTTGATGATTGGTCCAACAGGTGTCGGTAAAACTGAAATTGCACGCCGTTTAGCTAAATTAGCAAATGCTCCATTTATCAAAGTTGAAGCAACCAAATTTACTGAAGTTGGCTATGTTGGTAAGGAAGTTGATTCCATTATTCGCGATCTCACCGATGTTGCGGTTAAATTAGTGCGTCAGCAAGCCGTAGAAAAGAACCGCTTTCGTGCAGAAGAAGCGGCGGAAGATAGAGTTTTAGATATTTTATTGCCACCAGCGAAAGATCAATGGGGTAATGTTCAAGAAGCTGATAATAGCTCTACACGCCAGATTTTCCGCAAAAAATTGCGTGAGGGACAACTTGACGATAAAGAGATTGAGATTGACATTTCTTCACCTGTAAGTGTTGAAATTATGACACCACCAGGAATGGAAGAAATGACTTCACAGCTACAATCTCTATTTGAAGGAATGTCACCAAGTAAAACCAAAAAACGCAAAATGAAAATTAAAGATGCGTTTAAAATTTTAATTGATGAAGAAGCAGCGAAATTAGTCAATCAAGATGAACTAAAACAGCAAGCGATTGAAGCCGTTGAACAGCACGGCATTGTCTTTATTGATGAAATCGACAAAATTTGTAAAAAGAGTGAACACAGTGGTGGCGATGTTTCGCGTGAAGGTGTTCAACGTGATTTACTACCGATTATTGAAGGCTCGACTGTCAATACTAAACACGGAATGGTAAAAACTGACCATATTCTTTTTATCTGTTCTGGAGCATTCCAAGTGGCACGTCCATCAGATTTATTACCTGAATTACAAGGTCGTTTACCTATTCGTGTCGAACTCAAATCACTCAATAAAGCAGATTTTGAGCGTATTCTTACCGAGCCAAATGCGTCATTAACTTTACAGTATCGTGAACTAATGAAAACAGAAGGTGTGGATATTGAGTTTACCCAAGATGGTATTAGCTGCATTGCTGAGTCGGCATTTAGAGTAAATGAAAAGACTGAAAATATTGGTGCAAGACGCTTACATACTGTATTAGAACGTTTAATGGACGATATTTCATTTAACGCAAGCGATCGCTCAGGTGAGAAAATCACTATTGACGAAAGCTATGTGAAAAATGCCTTAAATGATGTTGTAGAAAATGAAGATTTAAGTCGCTTTATTCTTTAAGCCATCTTTCTAGAGAGAAAGCGGTTGGTTATGCAAAAAACTTTGCAAATCTACCCGCTTTCCTTTAGAATCTGACAACTTTTTGGGGCTGATTCTGGATTCGACGGGATTAGCGAAGCCCAAGGTGCACGTCGAGGTGCGGTAGGCCTCGTAAACAAACCGCAAAATAATAGTCGCAAACGACGAACAATACGCTTTAGCAGCTTAATAACCTGCATTTAGCCTTCGCTCCCTAGCTTTCGCTCGTAAGACGGGGATAAAGCGGAGTCAAACCCAAACGAGACCGTGTGGACGCTTCGGCTTGGAGATCGAAACACTAAATTGAATCAAGCTAGTTTATTCTTAGCGTGTCTGTCCGCAGGGAATAAATGAAATTAAAGACTAGACTAAACGTGTAGTACTGAAGGTAGAGTAATTTCGGACGGGGGTTCAAATCCCCCCAGCTCCACCAAAAACCATTCCAAAGGGGATTTTTAGAAACCTTAAACCCCTTGAAAACACTAGCTTTAGAGTGAATTTTCATTCCTAAGCGTTCCAATAAAAACCGCTCAAATCCTTGTTTTTTGGTAGTACGTTTGGTAGTATCTTACCGAGTAGCAAAAATAGCGTACTACCAAAATTAGCAAACCCCTTGAGGCATAAGGCTTTACAGGATTTTTTGCTATATTTTAGGCTTGAAAGTCTGAACCATCGTCCTGAAAAAATAGCTGATTTTTGGCAGATTGTACCCTTTTAAAAAATTGCTCGTACTACCAAAGATACTACCAAATTTGAGAGTTTTTCTATGACGCGTCCTACCAATTTACTGAATAATCGTAAGATTGACACAGCAAAACCCAAAGCCGATGAACAAGGTAATTTAACCGATAATAAACTTCAAGACGGCAACGGCTTGTATTTACTGGTTAAAGTCAGCGGTTCAAAATTGTGGCGGTTTAACTATTACAAACCACTTACTAAGAAACGCACAGAAATGAGTTTAGGAGCTTATCCCGATGTCTCACTTGCTCAAGCGAGAGAATTAAGAAATCAGTATCGTAGTTTGTTGGCCCAAGATATTGACCCGAATGAACACCGCCAAAGCATTAAGCAATCAAAAATAGATGAAATCAATAATACCTATGAAGCGATAGCGTGGGCGTGGTTCGAGTATCGTCAAACGAAAAAGAATTTTTCAGATAACTATAAAAAAGATGTGGCAAGTTTGATCAAACGTTGTCTATTGCCGCATTTTGGTAGCCTACCCATTACCCAAATTACCGCACCAATGGCACTGAAAGCCTTTAAACAGTATCAAGACGAAGGCACGCTAGAAAAACTCAAACGCACCATTCAAAAACATAACGAAATTATGACGTTTGCATTACATAGGGATTTAATTACATTTAATCCAACCGCCAATATATCAAAAGAGTTTGATAGTCCGACTGTTGAGCATTTCAAGACTATTCAACCCGAAGATTTACCCGAATTTATGTACACGCTCAATCACGCCCAAATCAATTTACGCACACGTTATTTAATTTTGTGGCAGTTACTGACAATGACACGCCCGAATGAAGCCGCCAAAGCACGTTATGAAGATATAGACGAACAAAATCGATTATGGACTATTCCAGCTGAAAATATGAAACGTGGTATAGCTCATAAAATCACGTTATCACGTCAAGCAATGGCACTTTTGCGAGAAATTAAAAAACTCAGTAGCGGCAAAACTTACTTATTCCCAAATGTGAAATATCCACAAACTCACGTCAATACACAGACAGCCAATGCAGCTATTAAAAGAATGGGCTATCAAGGCAAATTAGTCGCTCACGGCTTAAGAAGTATTGCTAGCACTTATTTGAATGAAAAAGGTTATAACAGCGAATTGATAGAAGTCGCCTTATCGCATATGAATAGTGATCGTATCAAAGCCGCTTATGACAGGGGCGAACGTTTAGAACAACGCTTTAAACTTCTTCAAGTATGGGCGGATTTTGTAGAAGAATGTTCACAGGGTGCTTTGCCGCAATATCATTTAAAGATTGCGGTTTAGTAAATTAGTAAAAAATTGGCGGAATTTGACCGCTTGTAAATGTCTAAAATTGAAATGGGGGATTTTATGGCTTTGCCATTACTAGAAAGATACAGCCTAAATCAAGCTATTAACTTCATTAAAAACAGAACAGGTGAACAATTAACAAGGGAAGATTTATTAGAATATGCCATTACAGGCCATTTGAAAATAGGCATATATATTAAAGTCTTTAATTCTAGATTGATGACAATAGGAAATCAAGACTGTAAAAATATGCGTTTATGTCATTTCGAAAGTCCTATTTTACACACCACAGATTATCCTATTTGGGCAAATCCTAAATCACATTTACATAAGCAAATGTGTTGGTTTAATGATGGCTATGTAGATATTCATATAGATTTACCATTCACGGAACAAACTAATAATTATCTTTCCATAAAAGATCATATAGAGAAATTAAGTTGCGAAGATGAAAGCCAAGTTATAGCTTATGTGAAAGATCTACAATCTAAAAATTTCGAAGAAATCAAGAAGGAAGTAAAGCTAGAAACAAAAATATCAGAAGATAAAAGATATGAAAAAATATCGTGGGCGAAATACGGGGAATTATCCTTTAAGGGCTTTTCTTACCTTGATCATTATACATTAAACAAATTAAAACCAATCATTCAGAAAAATGAAAGCTTACTGAACTATGATTTTGAGAAATTTGTGTTTGAAAGTGTTGATTTTACGAATAGCAAAATAAAATCTTTTCTTTCATTTGATATGGATTTAGATGTATTTGATTACTTGCCTGATGATGAATATGAGCAAGCTACATTAAATACAATATCCATTGATGACTTGATAATTTTTAAAGATGACCTTTTAAAATTTATTGGGGAAAGCGAAAAAGACCTAAATTTTGATAACGCCCTTTACTTACTAGGTGAAGTTCTAAGTGCGGTTAAATCAAAAAATAGAAAATGGACGCAATCAACTATCATTAATGAGATTTTACAGCAACGCCAAAACAAAAATAAAACCATTCAAGGTTTAGAGCAAAGAAAAATTGAAGATTATTTTTCTCAAGCCAACAAAAAGCTAAAATCTGAATAACCAACCAAACGCCCAAATCTAAAGGGCGTTTTTTATTCCCTAAATTCCTTTCAAATCAATATGTTATTTTCGCAGACGAAAAAACGTTTTCGCGTGCGATGATCTATTTAATTTATTTCTACACAATTCCCACCAGTTGCAACGCTAACCATTCAGAACCTTTAAGCATTTATCAACTGGAGAAAATCAAAATGAACCAATCTGATCGAATTATCCGCAGAAAAGAAGCTATTGCATTGCTTGGTATTGGTAAATCTACCTTTGCCGACTGGCAAAACCCAAAAACAAAACGTTATCGCCCTGACTTCCCTAAAAAAATTCAATTAGGTGCTAATTCAGTCGGTTATTTAGAAAGTGAAATCAATGCCTACATTTTGAGCTTAGCAAATAGCCGTTAGTCAATGTTTATCAGCAGACAAGAAAACCGTAATGAATAAACCAAAACGAAAAATAAAAGCCTTTTATGTGGTTACTGGCATAACTGCAGAAGCTGAAATGCGGAGATTAGCGGAGTTTTCACACAAAGGGCAAATACTCAAAGGCTTACGCAAACAAGGCTTAGATTTTGAAAAGTATCAATCTATCACAATCCACAAACAGCCTATAACTGTTTATGAGTACGCCCGAAAACCCAAAACTAATCACTATATACCGAAATTAACAAAATAAATGGAGGAGAACCAATGGGAAAACCGCATAAATTAACCCCAAAACAAGAAAATTTCTGCTGGAAATATATCGAAACTGGCAATGCTCACACTGCTTACATCAAAGCCTATGATGTTTATAGCCTAGATACTAAAAAGGATTGGACTTATTCAGAAGCAAGCTCACTTTTGAATAACCCGAAGATTGCCAAAAGGATTGATGAGATAAAAGCTCAAATTTCTGTATCAAGTTTTATCAACCTTGACCGCATTTTATTTGAACTGGAACAAGCAAGAATGACAGCTCACGCTAAAAAAGATGTTCAAGGAATGGTTAGAGCAACCGCAGAGAAAGTCCGAATTTTAGGCTTAGGCAAACTAGAAAAACTTAATCAACAATTAGACAAGCAAATGGAGAAATTAGATGAACGTGATTAAAAACACTAGTAAAGAAACGCAACGTATTGCCATTTTGTCGGCATTGCGTGGCGGTAGTAAATCCACTATTCAATTCCGTGAAGAGTTTGGTATTTGTTCACCAGCACCAAGAGTACAGGAGCTAAGAAAACGTGGCTATGAAATTGCAACAACTTTCAGAGATGAATTAGATAGTGCAGGCGTAAAACACCGTATAGGCGTTTACACGCTGATTAATGAACCTGATAAAACCGCCCACCACAATAAACCGCTCTAAAATTAATTTAGAGAAGTTTTTTAATTTAGGTAATAGACAATGAAAAGTGATGAGAACAACGCATTGAAGAACGATTTAGACGATATTATCAGCCTATTTGATATTGGTATCTATAAATCGGGCTATGTAACACAAAAAGGCAAGAGATTAGCGAGAGATGAAATTTTAGATCTTGCTTATGGTGAACTGCTTAAATTTCAAAATAAGCTGAACAGTAATCAATAAAAAAAGCCCACTGGCAAGCTAAACAGTGGGCTAAATCTAAAATCGAAACAGGTGCATTATATGGCAAGTTACGCAAAAACAAAAGGACGAGAAAGTAGCAAAAAAGCAGAGTTGAGAAAATCACTGAATGGCAATTCATTCACACCATTACGACACGACTTGATCAACAGCTCCGAATTTATGGCGTTATCTATTGCAGCAAAAGCGGTATTGGTCGTTTTACTTGCGAAATATAACGGTTATAACAATGGAGATTTATCAGCACCGCAAAATAGAGCTAAAGAAATTTTTGGATTATCGCCTAGAACCTTAAAACTAGCTCTTGACGAATTAGTAGATAAAAACTTTTTAATCATCACAAGGCAAGGCGGAAAAAATCAGTGTACGCTTTATGCTTTGACTTGCTTCAAACTCAACACCATAACAAAAAATAACGTGGATATTGTGAAAGAAACTTTTAGACCTTTAGACAGTTGGAAAACCCAAAATTGACCGCCCACACTTAAAACCCTATTTTTTATCTGTTTCACAAATAAAAACTAATATATATGGCTATAATTATAATAAGGTAGTTAGAATTTAACGCTATTGAAAATGAAAAAATCACCTGACAGCGTTAGAATTTAACTATACCTACGTTAAAATTTAACTATCAAAAAATCGAAATTTACAGAAAATTTTAATTTCGCGGTTGTAAAAATTGAGTTCTAGGGGCGGTTTCTCGTTCTAAAGACTCTAGAGATTTGATTACCCTCTTTCCCCTTTTGGTTGTCGTTTATTTGGCGGTTGGCAGTCATCATCATTCAACATTTATCACTGAATAGCTATGCGTTTCTTTAAAGCTAAAATTCGTTGATGATGCTTAGAACGTTGAAAAATTGCCGTTTACCGTGCGTCCGCTACCCCGTGGCAAGCCCTACTCGTTAGGAGTACCTTTTAATCTGAACGAACATCAAAAGAACCGCCCGCCCCATTCAATTTTTACGCATAGCAACTTTTCAGAAAATATAGAAAATGCAGCACGTTATTACTTAACAGAAAAAATGATGGTAGTACATTTGGTAGTATGTAAGAAAGTCTGAATTAATAAAACCATTATTATATAAGGATTTAATGACGCTAATTCAGATGTCCCCAGCCACCAAATTGATAAACAATCCTGACCGAAATAGACCGATGAAGCCTTGAAAATCAACCTTTCAAGGCTTTTTTATTGTCTAATCCTGACCGAAATAAACTGATGATTTTAGTTATACGTTTACACTACATTTTAAAATACCAATTCACCACACACAGCCAACAATGGCAAAAATGAAGAACAAAGAAAAAAGTATGCGGTTGCCCAGCTTTTGGTGGTGGATATGCTACAAAAAGGATTTTCTTTATATTGATATAATCCCAAAATGGGATATAATCGGATTATTCTTCATTAAGTAACTTTCAATATGAGAATTATCGCTATATCGACTTTAGTCAATTATTACCAACAGCATCCAGAGACCGAACAACCTTTAAAGGCTTGGATTGCTGAAGTGAAAAAAGCGAACTGGCAAACCGCACACGACATCAAATCCCAATATAAAAATGCGAGCATTCTCAAAAATAGACGAGTTGTTTTTAATATCAAAGGAAATGAGCATAGGCTAATTGTAGCGGTTGCTTTTAGGTTGGGAGCGGTATATATCAAGTTTATCGGCACGCACGCAGAATATGACCGCATTAATGCGGATAATGTAGAGTTATAAGGTGGCATTATGAACATTAAACCAATTAGAACAGAACAAGATTATAAACAGGCATTAAAAGCGATAGAGCCATATTTCGACAAGGAAGAAGAGCTAACAGGTAATGAGCTAGATTATTTTGAGGTAATGATCACGCTTATTGAGAACTACGAAAGCAAGCATTATCACGTTGATTTGCCCGACCCTATCCAAGCGATTAAATTTAGAATGGAACAAGAAGAGCTAACTATCAAAGATTTAGAGCCAATTATAGGCAAAACCAACCGAGTTTATGAAATCTTAAATAAAAAAAGACCTTTGTCGCTAAATATGATTAGGAACATTCATAAAAATCTAGGGATTGGGGCTGATGTTTTAATACAAGCTATTTAATGCAAGCCGAGCTAACTCACGTTATAAGCTATCACACACCACAGGGCGAGAAATCGCCCTTATTTTTAGCAAATTTTGTTACTGGTAGAGTAGATTAAAACATAGACGTTTTAGGGTATGACTTTTGATTTTAGTTATACGGTTGATTTATGAAATGACAAAACCCGGCGTAATGGACAAAAATGTGGGATTTTTGTCCATTTTCTTTTCAAGTGGACAAAAGTGTGGGATCTCCATTATATTTTTGATCGTTAATTGCTTTTCTTATTCAAAAAATCCTTTATAAACATAACCTTACGTTTTTTGCTTAATCCATTGTGATTATTTAATTTTCGTTTTAGTTCACTAAATAATCCTTCAAGCCTATTTGTCGTT
>NZ_LEKM01000112.1 GCF_009761375.1 Ursidibacter arcticus
GACGTTGTCAATAATCTGAGGTAATTTAATACCTTTATCTTGTTCATCATCGCAATATCAATTTATACAATATATGCTCAACTTAAAACAAACATTAGCTGAGTTTTCCCTTGCACAGAAAACTCGTTTTACTGAAAGTCCAATTGATGTTGTTGGACTACTCCACGAACGCAGTGATTTCTATGACGACATCTTGCAAAAGTTATGGAAAAAATATGGTTTTCACGAGCGATCTGATTTAGCTTTAGTCGCAGTAGGTGGATATGGCAGGCGTGAAATGTTTCCATTATCTGATTTGGATATTTTAGTATTAGCTGAACAGACATTAGATGAGCCTACTCAACAAAAATTAAATGAGTTATTTAATTTATTGTGGGATTGTAAATTACAGTTAGGAACAAGTATCCGAACTTTAGCTGAATGTATCTCTATTGGTAAAAGCGAAATTTCCGTTGCAACCAATATGCTAGAAAGCCGTTTTATTATTGGGAATGTTAAACTTTGGCAACAACTGTTTGAACAACTTCACGCACCTGATTTTTGGGCTATTTCTGATTTTTTCTACGCAAAAATGGCTGAGAAACAAGCTCGTTACGAACGTTATCACAATACAAGCTACAATCTTGAGCCTGATTTAAAACATAGCCCTGGTGGATTGCGTGATCTCCATTTACTCTCGTGGATAATGCTCCGCCAATATGGTGTTTATCGTTTAGAACATCTACTAGAAAAAGGAATCTTATATCCTGAAGAATATCAAGAATTACAACAGGCTGAAAAAGTATTGTTCCGAATGCGTTTCGCTTTGCACTTACAGCTTAAACGTTACGACAACCGCTTGCGTTTCGATCGACAGCTACAACTAAGCGATCAGTTAGGTTATCAAGGTGAAGGCAATCAGCCTGTTGAAGCAATGATGAAAACCTTTTTCCAAGCAACACAGTCTATTTCTCAGCTTAGTCAGTTATTATTAGATAGTTTTGAACAAGAGCATCTTCATACCTCAAAAATGTTGCAAAAAAATGTAGAGAAACAACCGCTTGATCACGCATTTATTCTACAAAATAGTTCTATTTATTGCATAGATCCTGCCTGTTTTATACAAACACCACATACTATACTGGAGCTTTTCTTACATCTTACTCAATATCCACAAGCCACTATTGATACCCATACGTTACGTCAATTACGTCTTTCCTTACGCAAATTACAACGTCCATTAAGTGAAGATCCATTAGCAAGACAAGGATTTATCAAGCTATTTCAGCAACCTAATATGGTAAAACGAGCTATCGTACCAATGCATCAGTTTGGCGTACTTTCAGCTTATTTACCCCAATGGAAAAGTATTGAAGGTTTAATGCAATTTGATATGTTCCATATTTATACCGTTGATGAACATACTATTCGTGTAATGTTGAAACTAGAGAGTTTTTTAGATAACCGAAACCAAGAAAATCACCCACTTTGTTGCGAATTATTACCCGCCTTACCAAATTTACCATTGCTCTATTTTTCGGCGTTATTTCACGATATTGCGAAAGGTCGAGAAGGCGATCACGCAGTAGAAGGTGCAATAGATATGCGTCAATTTGCCGAACAGCACAACTTTAGCCTATCCGATACTGATTATATGGTGTGGCTTGTGGCAGAACATTTGACGATGTCAATTACCGCACAACGCCGAGATATTCACGATCCTGAAGTCGTCAAAGCATTTGCAAAAATTGTTGGTAATCAAACCGCTCTTTCCGCATTAACTTGCCTAACTGTTGCTGATATTTGTGCAACGAATGAATCATTATGGAATGACTGGAAGCGGTCACTTTTTCGTAAACTTTTTCAATTTACTCAAGAACAACTGGCGATTGGTAATGAACAATCTATTGATTATCAAAAAATTGAAATGGAACATCGCCAACAAGCTCTTGCACAATTGACTCAACAACGGAGCTTAACGGAGACGGAACATCAACAACTTATCGCATTTTGGCAAACTTGTCCGAATAGCTATTTTATCCGCAATAGCCCGACACAGCTTGTCTGGCACGCAGAGCGTTATTTGCATCATTCAAAGTTACCAATGGTTCTTGTCAGTAACCAATATGCACGAGGAGCAACGGAAATTTTTGTGCATTGTGATGATCAACCACAATTATTTGCCAGAATTGCACATACACTAAGCCAGAAAAAAATCAGCATTCACGATGCTCAAATTATTACGGGAGAAAATGGGCGAGTGTTGGATAGTTTTATTATCACTGAAAGTAACGGTAAACCTTTAAGTGATGAGCGTAGTTACGACATTCATCAAGCATTGATAAAGACATTAACTCAAACTGAGCAAAAGCCGTTAAAATTAGCTAAAAAACCGATTAAACATCAATCGTTTAAACGTAAAACGAAAATCCGTTTTTTAGCTAATTCTCAGAAAAATCATACCGCTTTTGAGCTTTTTACCTTAGATCGAGAAGGTCTTTTGGCTCAAATTGGTAATATTTTCAACCAACGCTCGCTAAATTTAGTTAATGCAAAAATCACAACGATAGGTGAACGAGTAGAAGATTTTTTTGTTGTAACTAATTCACAAGGAAAAGCACTTGATGAGATGGAAAAAGCTCAATTAAAACAACAATTATTAGATGAATTGACTAAATAATTTGCTATATTAGGAATAAGAAATTTATCTCTATGTTTCTACTTCAATTATACTAATACAGATTCTTTAATAGGACAGCATAATGAAAAAACTAACTAAACTCCTTTCTCTCTCTACTTTCATAGCACTTGCAGGCTGTAACTCTATCTATGATGCCCCTACAGAAGTGGCGAAACCAGAAATTGCGATTTCTCACAACGATCCACAATGGCAGCAACATTTATCACAATTACAACAAATTAAAGGCTATTCAGCCAAAGGGCAATTTGGCTATATTTCGCCTGAAGAGCGTTTTTCCTCGCATTTTGATTGGCAATATAAAACGCCAACGAATTTTGGGCTGACGATGTCATCAAATCTTTCAAGTAAATCGTTAAAATTGCAACGTAATCAATTTGGAATGACCGTTTCAGATAGCGAGGGGCGCAGCCGTACTGAATCCGATATCAATTTGCTAATGAAAGAAATTATCGGTGTATCTTTCCCTATCGATCAATTTGCTTACTGGGTTAAAGGTCAGCCTGAAAAACATTCTAACTATATTGTGAATGAAAAACGCCAGCTATCGCAATTTGACTACCCTGTTAATGGCACAGTTTGGAAAGCCACTTTTGTTGAATATCACGAAGATCGCCAACCTAATCTGCCTAAGCTAATTGTGCTTGAAAATGGTAAACAGACCCTAAAAATTCGTATTGATAACTGGGCTTACTAATGACCGAACGTTTTTCTTTTCCTAGTCCAGCTAAACTCAATTTATTTTTATATATCACGAGCAAGCGGGCAGATGGCTATCACGAATTGCAAACGCTATTTCAGTTTTTAGATTTTGGTGATGATATTGAGATTGAGATCAACCGAGATCCTGAAATTATTCTCACCGAAACACTTGAGAACGTACCTATTGAGCAGAATTTAATTTATCGAGCTGCAAAACTTTTACAACAACAGACCGCTTGTTCTCTTGGGGCAAAAATCCGCCTAACCAAGCGATTACCAATGGGCGGAGGTGTCGGTGGTGGATCATCAAATGCCGCCACTGTTTTAGTCGCACTAAATCAATTATGGCAAACAGGGCTATCCCTAGAGCAACTGGCAGATATTGGTCTATCTCTTGGTGCTGACGTGCCGATTTTTGTGCGAGGTTTTGCTGCTTTTGCTGAAGGTGTGGGTGAAAAACTGACGCAATGCCAACCTATTGAAAAATGGTATGTGGTGCTAAAACCTGATGTTTCTATTTCAACAGCCTTGATTTTTCAGCACCCAGACTTACCCCGAAATACACCAAAACGGAGTTTAACGGAATTATTAACAACAAATTGGGCAAACGATTGCGAAAAAGTTGTTCGAGATCATTATTCAGAGGTTGATGATCTACTCGCTTGGTTGGTACAATACGCACCATCTCGGCTAACTGGCACAGGTGCTTGTGTATTCGCCGAGTTTGATAGTAAAGAAGAAGCATTAAAGGTTTTTGCACTGAAACCAAAGCATATTGAAGGCTTTGTGGCAAAAGGGCAGAACATTTCTCCTTTACACCAAAAACTGAATTTATTTCCTAACGCTTAATTTATAACCTAGAGGTTCCCCAACAATGCCTGATATTAAACTCTTCGCAGGAAACGCTACACCAGAATTAGCAAAACGAATTGCTGAACGTCTTTATATTTCCCTTGGCGACGCAACCGTTGGTCGTTTTAGTGACGGAGAAATCCAAGTACAAATCAATGAAAATGTGCGTGGTGGGGATATTTTTATTGTGCAATCAACCTGTGCACCAACTAACGATAATTTAATGGAACTTGTGGTAATGGTTGATGCTCTTCGTCGTGCATCGGCAGGGCGTATTACGGCTGTTATTCCATACTTTGGTTATGCTCGACAAGATCGTCGTGTTCGTTCGGCTCGTGTGCCGATTACCGCTAAAGTCGTTGCTGATTTCCTATCAAGTGTTGGTGTGGATCGCGTATTAACTTGCGATTTACACGCTGAACAAATTCAAGGTTTCTTTGATGTTCCTGTGGATAACGTATTTGGTTCACCTGTTCTACTTGATGATATTTTGAAAAAAACCGATCTTGTGAATCCAATCGTGGTATCTCCTGATATTGGTGGTGTTGTTCGTGCAAGAGCGGTCGCTAAATTATTAAATGATGCAGATATGGCAATCATTGACAAACGTCGTCCAAAAGCGAATGTTTCACAAGTAATGCACATTATTGGTGATGTTGCTGAACGTGATTGTATCTTAGTTGATGATATGATCGATACTGGTGGCACGCTAGTGAAAGCGGCAGAAGCATTAAAAGAACGTGGTGCAAGACGTGTATTTGCCTATGCAACTCACGCAGTATTCTCAGGTGCAGCGGCAAAAAATCTTGCAAATGATGCTTTAGATGAGATTGTGATTACCGATACTATTCCACTTTCAGCGGAAATTCGTGCTTTAAATAAAGTACGCGTATTAACTCTTTCAGGAATGCTTGCTGAAGCAATTCGCCGTATTAGCAACGAAGAGTCTATTTCGGCAATGTTTAGTCACTAATTGTTATTATTTAGCCCAGTCAAATGATTGGGCTTTTTTACATCAAGCGGTCAGATAGCGAGAATTTTTTGCAAATGATTTATCCCTTAATTCGTAAAGCCCTGTTTGCAATGGACGCAGAACAGGCACACCATTTTTCCATTAAAGCCTTAAAGCTGTTAGGCTATCTTCCAAACTGCCATAAGTTACCTGATAATCCTGTTAATGTGATGGGATTAACCTTTAAAAATCCGATTGGCTTAGCGGCAGGTGCTGATAAAAATGGAGAAGCAATAGATGGCTTTGCTCAATTAGGTTTTGGATTTATTGAAGTGGGAACGGTTACACCTGTTGCACAAGATGGAAATCCACGTCCACGCCAATTTCGTTTACTTGATGCCGAAGGTATTATTAACCGTAATGGTTTCAATAACTTAGGTGTTGATGTACTCGTTGAGAATGTTAAAAAAGCAAAATATAACGGCATATTAGGGATTAACATAGGTAAAAATGCGACAACACCTATTGAAAATAGCCTTGATGATTATCTTATCTGTTTACGCAAGGTATATTCTTATGCAAGCTATGTTACCGTAAATATCTCATCGCCGAATACCAAGAACCTACGTTCTCTGCAATACGGTGAAGCTCTTGATGATTTACTGCAAGCCTTAAAAGCAGAACAACAGGCTCTTTCGCAAAAAAATGGTTGCTATAAACCGCTTGTATTGAAAATTGCACCTGACTTGAATAATGATGAAATAGCTTCAGTTGCTGATAGTCTTGTTAGACACAAAATTGATGGGGTAATTGCAGGAAATACGACGTTATCTCGTGAAAGCGTAGTGGGTTTACCCAATGCGGAGCAGCAAGGTGGACTAAGTGGAAAACCACTTTGTCAATTAAGTACTCAAGTGATCCGCCAACTTAGCCAAGAACTACAAGGAAAGCTCCCAATTATCGGTAGTGGAGGCATTCATTCAATTACATCGGGACAAGAAAAAATTGACGCTGGAGCAAGCCTATTACAACTTTATTCTGCGATGGTTTATCAAGGGCCTAAATTGATTGAGCAATTAGTGAGAAATATACGTTTAAGCAATTAAGCTAACAATCTGAGCAGCTATAACTGGTGTAATGGACAAAATGGGTGCTAAAAAGTGGGTTAAAGCCTTATAGTACACGATATTATGTAGCAGTTGCAGAATCCCCCTCGCCCGCTTGCGGGAGAGGGAAAGATTTGGTGTAATGGACGAGAATTAGGTCGTTACCACTGGAAACGTACACCAATTTGAGCAGTGTAATTTTCTCTACCATTTCGATGGCTAAATACTTTATTACTTCCACCTAATGCTCGGCTATATTTTGCTTCTCCATATAAGGCTAAGGTTTTGTCTCTACTTAATGCCACATTTCCTCCTAAAGCGACATCAAACTGAGTAGCATTATAACGTTCTGTTACGCTACTCTGCCCAATCTTCACTGTTGTTTCCGCTGGCGTTAAATCTTGAACAAGATTTGTCGATAAATACAGTTGATTATTTGTTATATGCATCCCTACACGACCTTGTACACTTATGTTGTCATCAGCTTTCACTTTACGGACACCATCATTTACACTGCCCAATGTAAGATACTGAGCTTTTAATTGTACTTGTGGTTCAATTCGCCATTGTGGGTTTAATGAATAAGAACGACCTACTTCAACGCTCACACCTGCTCCAAAACCACTTTGGAGAGCTGTTTGTGTGCTAAAGTACTTATTCTCTAACCACGACAAATTCGCCACAACATCTAAGTAGCTATTGTCGTTACCATAATAAGTATGGTAAGCCCCTAAAGAAAATGCTTTTGTTTTACCTTTACCGACCGCTTTATCCGTAGTAATTATTCCATTTTCTGCTCGGAATTTGTCGTAGAATTGGTTATTTGCCCAACTATGGCCAAACATTAAACCTTGACGGGCATAACCTGAGTCAAATTCTTTAACAGCAACATCTTGCCCAACTTGAACTAAGCCTTGATTGCTTGATACACCAAAACGGTTTTTACCCTGCAATACTCCTTCGCTAAAACGAGTTCTGCCCCAACTATTTAGAGTCTCTGCTGGTTTACCTACATTTTGTAATTGCTGTTCACCAACACGTTCGTATAAACGACCTAACTGTGCTAAACCAATTTCTCGGTTGATAAAGTTAGTTTGCACATAACCCGCCACCGTTTTAGCATAAATACTCGGAGCCGTAATTTGTGGCATTGTTGAATTTGGTTGAGGAACCACTGGGTTAGATTGTGCTGCTTGACTTGGTTTTGGTATTGCTGGGCTTGGTTGCACAGGAGATGGTTGCGGTACGACTGGGGTTGCTGGTTGTGGCATTACTGGAGTGACTTGTGCATTTAACACCCAAGTATATTCCGTTGCACTACCATTTTCTCGGCGTGCAAGTTGAGCTTCTTCAGCACCTTGTGTATTAGCAGTGCCTGTAAAGACTACTTTTCCTTCATCGCCTTGTTCAACAATAACAACAGGTTTCGACCAACCGCCATTTTTTTCGACACTGCTACGAATGACATCGCCAGCAATTACATCTTTCACTTCAACTTTCGTGGTACCAGACGCTTTACCTTTAATAATTAGCTGATCATTTTCTTGTACATCGGGGTTATTCCATTTACTATCCACTCGCAGTTTTGAGTTTTCACCGCCTACATAATCGCCATACAGGGTTAAAGTTTGTGCAGGATCACGACTGCCTTCAGTAAGGTCAAAAATGCCATTATTAAGGGTTTGGTTATATTTTATGTCTCCAGAAGATTTGGTAGGGTCAAGAGATAAAATGCCATTGTTTGTAAATTGTTCGGCTATAATATTAGAACTAATAGAACCAAGCTGATCAACTAAAATTATTTTACCTTGCTCACCTAAAGTAAACTTATTCCAGTTGAACATCCTATTAGCGTTGGGTTCCCAATCTCCCAAATTCTTTATTCTTACTTCTTGGTTAATTTTGAGATGGTTATTTCTCATAACTAAATCATTACCAAAACTTATATATCCAGACCCCACAGTTATCATAGTTTCATCTGAAATATCTGTGCCATTTTCTAACTCCACTGTATTATTGCTAGTATATACGTCTATGAGAGACGACAGTTTACTACCTTTTAATGACTTCAAATGGAAAGAACCATTATCAGGATATATAAAAATATTTCCATTAATAGTTCCTGCATTTTCAATGTATACATTCTCAATACCATCTATAGTTACGTTGGTACCAATTATTCCTGTATTCTTAATTTTTGCAGCTTTACCCTTGAATATACTAAATCCAGAAACATCAGTAATTTCAAATAATGCATTTTCACCAATATTTTCAATAAAATATTCAGTTTCGTTCTTTCCGTTAATCACAAAACCAAGTTCAGAATTTATATTTAATTTAAGTTTACCTTTATTTTTTAATGTAAACTTTTTACTCACTTCGGTAAATACCGGTGTACCTCCAGCTAGAATATACGCCTCTATAGCCCCCGTATTTTCTACTTTCAGAGTTTCAGTACCTTCAGGAGATTGAAATAGCCCAACAGCACCATATTGAAGATTTCCTCCGACAATATGTGCTGAATTGCTTATTTCAACATTTTTAAATCCTTCGCCATATGAATAAATAGTTGAAATATGCTCTTTATTATTTGTAGAGGAAACATCTACTTTCACAGTACTAGTATCTTCATCTCTAATAATTTTACGAGTACAACCATCACCACAGCTATCGGTTGTTGTTATAGGATTTGCATAAAGTGATTGGGCTTGAAGGGAAAGAAGTGTGATGGCAACGATTGTCGCTGCGAGAGATAATTTCGATGTGTTTATAACAACACATCCTTTTTCTTCAGTGCTTGCTTGCTTGCTTGCTTGCTTGCTTGCTTGCTTGCTTGCTTGCTTGCTTGCTTGCTAGAAAGTGTAAATTCATAAAACTAAATCTCCTAAATAAAAATGCAAAATAATACGTTCAATTTCAGACTGATGGCAAAGATTTTATATTTAATAAACGAACACACTCTATTCTACACAACAAAATAGTTTATTTTCCAATTAATTATAACTTTATTTGGAAAAATGTACTGAGTTCGTCCAAATGAAAAAAACTTTGTCAACAATCTGAATTTTTAAATATTTGAACGCAGTCAAATTATATTCCTAAATAGGTAAATATAGTATTAGATTTACACAAACCATTCGAAAAATAAAAAGCTAAACCCGATACTATATCGAATTTAGCTTTACTTTAATGTTAAATATGTAAATATATCTTTAAATTTATTTTAAAAATCCAATTAAAGCGGTAATTGCACCTAAGTTAATTAAATCAACAAAGAAAGCACCAACAAGCGGTACGATTAAGAATGCTTTATGCGAAGGACCGAAAGTTTCTGTTACGGATTGCATATTCGCCACTGCGGTTGGTGTTGCACCTAAGCCGAAGCCACAATGCCCTGCGGATAGTACGGCAGCATCATAAGTTTTACCCATCACACGATAAGTCACGAAATAAGCATATAAGATCATTACCACCGTTTGAACTAACAAGATAATGAGCATTGAGCTTGCTAAACCTGATAATTCCCATAATTTAATACTCATTAACGCAATCGCTAGGAATAAACTCAATGAAGCGTTACCAAATACATCAATCGCACGATCAAACATATCGAATTTAAATACCAGTGTTAATACATTACGCAATAACACTCCAAATCCTAACGCCCAAACAAACTGAGGTAATCCACTATTTGGGAAGAGATCTTTCATTACTGAAGAAAAGGCTAAACAAGCTGCAAATAATGCGGTTGTTTCAATCACTGAGGTTGCGGTAATTAAACGAACATTATCAATATCTTCAAAAGTATCGCCACCATATTTCTCAGTAGAATCAACTTTTGCTGATTGCGGTTTAACTGGAGAAATTTTCATATTATTTACTAGACGGCGAGCCACAGGGCCGCCAATTAGCCCCCCTGCAACTAAACCAAATGTAGCGGATGCCATCGCCATTTCTACTGCACCCGTAATATTATATTTTTCTGCAAAAATAGTCCCCCAAGTCGCCCCTGTTCCGTGACCACCAGTTAGGGTAATTGAACCTGTTAATAACCCCATCAAAGGATCAAGCCCTAATGCAGTCGCTAACGTTACTCCAACAGCATTTTGAATCAGAATAAAAACACTCACTACAATTAAGAAAACCACTAAAGGTTTACCACCTTGTTTCAATCGAGAGAAATCGGCTGAAAGCCCAATTGATGAGAAGAAAACGAGCATAAATGCTGTTTGTAATGAAGATTCAAATTGGAAAGTAATTCCTAAGAAATGATAACAACAGAAAATTCCAAATGCCGCAATTAAACCACCTGCAACAGCCTCTGGTATGTTGAAATCTTGTAAAAATTTAATTTTGCTGACTAAAACACGTCCAATTAACAACACAAGAGTTGCAGCAATTAGCGTGTGGTATCCATTTAACACAATAGATTGCATAATGCTTTCCTATAACTTATATTGATGAAAGCGACTAATTCTATAAGAATTACTAATACCTGTCAAAATTGCCCCCTTTAGTGAGTAAAAAATCTCTATAATCTAGTCGCTAGTTTTCTCATTTCTTTGAGTTAGATCGCATTTTTTATCATTTAGGTTTGTTAGAATAAGCCCAGTTTATTTTTAATTGTGAGGCTATATGAGCGAAATTGCATTAACTGTTAGCCTATTATCTTTAGTCGCTATATTAGGGCTATGGATTGGGCATATTAAAGTTCGAGGTGTTAGTCTAGGCATAGGAGGCGTATTATTTGGAGGGATAATCGTTTCTCACTTTATGACACAATTTGGGATAAAACTTGACCCACATACACTTCATTTTATCCAAGAATTTGGACTTATCCTATTCGTTTACACCATTGGTATTCAAGTCGGCCCTGGGTTCTTCGCATCACTTCGCCAATCGGGGCTGAAATTAAACGGCTTTGCACTATTGATTGTTGCAATCAGCGGTCTGCTAGTTGTTTTATTACATAAATTATTTGATGTACCACTTCCTGTTATTTTAGGTATTTTCTCTGGAGCAGTAACCAATACTCCATCACTTGGGGCTGGGCAACAAGTGTTATCCGAATTAGGCAGTGATACCACCGTAATGGGTATGGGCTATGCTATTGCTTATCCATTCGGTATTGTAGGTATTTTATTGGCTATGTGGGTTATTCGTATCCTATTCAAAATAAATGTAGATAAAGAAGCTGACGACTTTGACCGTACGCAGAATAACAAGAAAGAAGGGCTAAGCACCTTAAATGTTCGGGTCACCAATCCCAACCTTAATGGTTTAACATTAAAACAATTCCCTGATTTTGATTTACACGATGTGGTTTATTCTCGCTTAAAACGAGGAGATGATCTCTTTGTACCTAAAGTTGATACACAAATTTATGTAGGCGATATTCTACATATGGTAGGAGAAAAAGCTGTTCTAAACAAAATGCATCTGATTATTGGGGAAATGGTTGATACATCAGTTTCTACAAAAGGAACGCACTTTCGTAGCGAACGAGCAGTTGTTACCAATGAAAAAGTCTTTGGTAAAAAAATTCGTCAATTAATGCTGAAAGGTAAATATGATGTGGTCATCTCTCGCCTTAATCGTGCGGGGATAGAACTTATCCCTACGGGTGAAATGACACTCCAATTTGGTGATGTGCTTAATTTAGTCGGTCGCCAAGAGGATATTGAAGCTGTAATGGCAATTATCGGTAATGCTCAACAAAAATTACAACAAGTACAGATGTTACCTATCTTTATTGGTATTGGGCTAGGGGTTTTACTGGGTTCTATCCCAATCTATATTCCAGGTTTTCCTGTTGCGCTTAAATTAGGCTTAGCAGGCGGTCCATTAGTGGTAGCCTTGATTTTAGCTCGTATTGGAAGTATTCGTAAACTCTATTGGTTTATGCCCCCTAGTGCAAATCTTGCACTAAGAGAAATCGGTATTGTGTTATTTCTTGCCGTTGTTGGCTGGAAAGCAGGTGGTAATTTCTTAAATACCTTACTCAGTAATGATGGTTTAGCTTGGATCGGATACGGAGCACTCATCACGTTTATTCCGTTAATTGTGACAGGCGTTATCGCTCGTATTTATGGCAAGTTGAATTACCTTACACTCTGTGGCTTACTCGCTGGCTCAATGACCGATCCTCCAGCACTTGCTTTTGCTAATGCAATTAAAGATGGAAACGGTGCAGCTTCACTCTCTTATGCTACAGTCTATCCATTAGTGATGTTCTGTCGAATTATTTTGCCACAATTACTGGCAATTATATTATGGGGTGTAGGCTAAATTGCCTAACCCCAAATAACCAAAGCGGTATGATTCTGTAAATTTTTTGCAAAACCATACCGCTTAGTCGTTTTATAATTAGTCTAATATTACTTAAACACAGCCCAAACGGGTGCGTGATCGGACGGTTTTTCCATTGTGCGAATTTCAAGATCAATACCTGTTTCCACACATCTTTCCGCCAAAGATTGTGTCGCTAGCACCAAATCAATGCGTAAGCCACGATTATCTTCAATCCCTTTTGAGCGATAATCAAACCACGAGAATTTATCATCCGCATTTGGGTTCATTACTCGGAAAGTATCGACTAAACCATAAGAATGTAAACGCCCTAACCATTCACGCTCTTCAGGTAAAAACGAACATTTACCATCACGCAACCAACGTTTACGGTTTTGCTCGCCAATACCAATATCCAAATCTGTTGGACTGATATTCATATCCCCCATTATGATAATTGGGTTTTCTGGGTTTAGTTCTGTTTCTAAATAGTGCTGTAAATCTGCATAGAATTTTTCTTTTGCAGGGAATTTTGTTTCGTGGCTACGGTTTTCGCCTTGTGGGAAATAACCGTTTAACACCGTTAATACCCCAAATGGCGTTTCAATATCCGCCATAATCATTCGTTTTTGTGCATCAGCATCATCTGTTGGAAAGCCTTTTCTCACAGCAAGTGGCTTTTCTTTAGTCAGTAATGCTACGCCATAATGCCCCTTTTGCCCGTGATGAAAAACGTGATACCCCAAATGTGAAACTAAATCATAAGGGAAATCTTCATCTGCGACTTTAATTTCTTGTAAACCGATAACATCAGGTTGATGTTTTGCAATCAGTGCTTCTAACTGGTGTGGTCTGGCCCGCAAACCATTGATATTAAATGAGATAAATTTCATTATTTGTCCTTTTCCGCCTGTGTAAAGCGGTCTATTTTAGTGATTTTTTTGCAAAGCTACTCTACCGCTTTAAAATTGATGATTCCATTTTCCGTATAATCATTTACATCATCTTCATCTTGCACTATTGGGGTTGTTGGAATTTCTGCTTTGTCAAAAGCAATATCGCCTTCAATACCTTCGAGTACAGCACCACGCTGAATATTTTTGAAATCAAACAATTTAGGATCACATAAATGAGAAGGGGTTACATTCTGCAAAGCACTAAACATTGTTTCAATTCTACCTGGATATTGACGATCCCACATTTGTAGCATTTCTTTAACGACTTGACGCTGTAAATTTGGTTGAGAACCGCATAAATTACAAGGAATAATCGGAAATTCTTTAGCCTGAGCGTATTTTTCAATATCTTTTTCTTTACAGTACGCTAGAGGGCGAATCACAATTTGTTTGCCATCATCACTAATCAATTTAGGCGGCATACTTTTTAATTTACCACCGTAAAACATATTCAGAAATAAGGTTTCTAACATATCATCACGATGATGCCCTAATGCGATTTTAGTCGCACCAAGTTCTGTGGCAGTACGGTATAAAATCCCTCTACGCAAGCGAGAGCAAAGCGAACAAGTTGTCTTCCCTTCGGGGATTTTCTCTTTCACAATGCCATAAGTATTTTCTTCGACAATTTTATATTCCACGCCAATGCTATTTAAGTATTCAGGCAAAATATGCTCTGGAAAACCTGGCTGTTTTTGGTCTAAATTCACTGCGACAATATCAAAATGAATCGGTGCATTAATTTTTAAATTCAGCAAAATATCCAATAACGTATAGCTATCTTTACCGCCAGACAAACAAACCATTACCTTATCGCCATCTTCGATCATATTAAAATCAGCAATCGCATTGCCAACATTACGGCGTAAACGTTTTTGTAATTTATTTAAGTTATATGCAATTTTTTTCTCTTTTTGCGTGTTTTGTTGCGACTCTTGGTTCATAATGTGAAAAATTTTGTGTTGAGATATTCATAATTTGAAAAGCTCAACATAGTAAACGTTTCTTAGGCTTTTTCAAGTTTTTCACTCATTTAGGACAGAATAATGACAACTCAACGCATAATTATTGGGATTAGTGGTGCAAGTGGCTTTCAATATGGCTTTAAAGCCTTGCAATTATTAAGCCAAATTCCCCATATTGAAACGCATTTGGTGATGTCTAAAGGGGCGGAACTCACTCGCCAATATGAAACGCAGATTTCCGCCGAATCAGTGCTTGAGCTAGCTGACGTAGTTCATCACAGTGAAAATGTGGCTGCGAGTATTTCAAGCGGTTCATTCAAAACGTTGGGAATGTTGGTTGCACCTTGTTCAATGCGAACTTTAGCTTCCATCGCTCACGGGTTTAGCGACAACCTACTCTCTCGTGCGGCTGATGTTGTCTTAAAAGAACGCCGAAAATTAGTGTTAATGGTTCGAGAAACCCCATTACATCTCACCCATTTAGATAATATGCGAAAAGTGACAGAAATGGGCGGTATTATTTTCCCCCCTGTTCCAGCCTTATATCATCAACCACAAAGTGTTGATGAAATTATTACCCATAGCGTTAGTCGAGCGTTAGATCAATTTGATTTATCTATTGATATGCCCCGTTGGGAAGGGAAATAAGAAAAATTAGGTACAAATTATGCAAAAAATCCCACCGCTTATTACAGAGTTTATCCAACAACAGCATATTGTTAGTTTAGCCTGCCAACATTTAGGGGAAATTTGGTGTGCCAACTGTTTTTATGTGTTTGATGACGAGCTTTCTCGTCTCATTATTTTCACGAATCAAACCACACAACACGGAAAATTGATGTTAGCGAATCCCCAAATTGCAGGCACGATTAGTCGTCATACCGAGAATATTCGAGAAATCGAAGGTATTCAATTTAGGGCAACAGCTCAACTGTTAGAGGATAAATTAGAAAAGCAACAAGCAATTTTAGCTTATACCGCTAAATTCCCCGTTGCTAAATTGATGAAAAGTGATGTGTGGGAAATCCGCCTAGATTTTATCAAACACACCACAAATAAATTGATGTTTGCTCAAAAAACGATTTGGCAGCGAGAATTTACCTAAGGGTTATTCGCAATAATGACTGCTCGTTTGGGGGCTGGATAACCTTCGATTGTTTTAGAATGGTTGTTCGGGTCTAAAAAGTCGATTAAAGACTCATTTTCCAACCAATCAGTTTTGCGTTGTTCTTCCAATGTTGTTACTGCTTCATCAACACAACGTACATTTTTAAAGCCAACTTTTTCCAACCAATTGATTAAAGCTGCCACAGACGGAATAAAATAGACATTTTTCATTTTGGCATAACGGTCTGCTGGCACAAGCACATCATTTACCCCACCATCGATCACTAACGTTTCTAACACCAATTCCCCACCTTTTACAAGTTGATTTTTGAGTTGTGAAAGATGGTCTAGGGGCGATTTGCGATGATATAGAACGCCCATTGAGAATACGGTATCAAAAGCGTGTAGCGGTTGCATTTGTTCTATGCCGAGTGGAATTAAATTTGCTCGTCTATCGTTATTTAGCAGTTTTCTGACCGCTTCAAACTGGCATAAAAACAGCTCTGTTGGGTCGATCCCAACGACCATTTTTGCACCTTCGCCCACCATTCGCCACATATGATAACCACTTCCGCAGCCAACATCTAAAATAGTGCGGTCTTTCAGTGGTGATAAATGGGGTAAAACACGATCCCATTTAAAATCAGAACGCCACTCACAGTCGATATGTACACCATATAAATGATATGGTCCTTTACGCCAAGGCATAAGCTGTTTGAGATGATAAACTAAGTGTTGAGTTTCCCCTTCACTTAATGGTGAGGCTAGTTTTGCCTCAACCTTTTCTCGCAAATCAATTTCAGCAGAATAATCGGGTAAAAAACTCACAATTTTTGCCCATTTCGCATAATCCCCGTGAGCTTGTTTCTTCCATTGTTTTAGTTGTAAAGGAAGTGTTTCAAGCCAAGCTGAAAGTGAAGTGGTTGCAATTTGTTGATAAAAAGGGCGAAAATCGATCATAAATTTCTAAAATACTGTATGTAAAGGAATAAAAGCGGTGGGATTCTAACGAAAATTTGCAAATCCTGCAAAATAAAAAAGGGCTAGTGGTTAGCTAGCCAAATATTTATGAATAAAATTTTGGTGTTTTATTTGGAATCGCTGTTATCCCTAACAAAACCTCCCGATTCTAAAAAAAAAAAAATAAAACGCAACTAAATTTACAAAAGAGATGAGTTATTCCTATCTTAAAAATACACACCACTAAATTGGCAGACGAAGTGGGAATATGGAAACTACATAATAAATAGAATTGGATAATCGTAGGGCAAAAAAGGCTAGTATTCAACTAGCCAAGTGTTATTTGCATTAGGAATTTTACCTATTAGAATTAGAATCAGTAAAACTTCCCTAGTGTAAAAAAAAAAAAATGATTGCAACTAAATTTACAAAAATTAATACAAAATATTCAAGAAAAGTAATTACTATTCAAATAGAAGGATATATACGATTGAAAAATAGAAAGAAAGATACGATTGAAAAATAAGAATAAAAAAAAGGACTAGTGGTAAGCTAGCCCTAAAGCTTTTTATGAATAATTTCTAATGAATAATTTTTTATGATGCTCTACAAACTTCATAAACCAATTGATGCTTGCAAAACTTCCCTAGTGTAAAAAAAAAAAAAATGATTGCAACTAAATTTACATAAAATCAAAAAATATTTTATAACACTCGAATAAGCCCTTCTTGCTGGTAACTCACTAATAATTTACCTGTTTTATCAAAAACCTCACCACGCGTAAGCCCTCTAGCCCCAAAAGCATTGGGGCTTGTGAGTGAGAAAAATAGCCCATCATTCCAATTTATCGGGCGATGAAACCAAATGCTGTGGTCAATAGTGGCAATTTTCAGACCTTGTTGCATAAAGCCACATTCGTGGGGGTGTAACATCGTTAAGATACAGTGGAAATCACTGAAATAAGCCAATAAACATTGATGTAAGCGATGATTATCGACGGGAACAACTCCGTTTGTTTTTACCCAAAGTTCTTGTTTTGGCGGAAGTTTATGCCCATTAAAAGGGTCATTAGGGTATTTTATTCGTACATCAAATGGGCGTTCTGCAGAAAATTTTTCTCTCAATGGTGAAGGTAACATCAACGCTAAAGATTGAATTAAATCATTTTCTGAATAAAAACTTTCAACATCAAAATGTGACATTGTAACTTGATGTTCAAAACCACTTTCTTGATTCTGAAAAGATGCCATTACACGACAAATAATCTCATTATGCTGTTTGGCATTGACAGTTACTAGCGTAAAATTATTCCCTTCTCGCAAAATTTCCGTTTCATAGATGATAGGGTATGCAGCATCTCCAGCTCTGACAAAATAAGTATGGCAAGAATGTAGCTCTCGTCCATTTTCTACTACCTGCATTGCAGCCATTAATGACTGAGCAACAACTTGTCCGCCAAATACTTGGGGGAAGCCTAAGTCTTCACTTTCTCCACGAAAAAGACCATCGTCTAAACGCTCTAACGTCAATAGTTGCATAAGGTGCGAAAGTGCTGAATGCGTTGTTGGTATAGTCATAGTAGCTCCTAGGATATGAAAAAGTGAATATTATTACTGTAAGCGGTTTTAGGTATTTTTGCAAAAAATTAACGCAATCAAACCGCTTATTTTGCTTTTTTCTTGTATTTGCAAAGATAAAAAACTATAATCCCAGTCCTTGCATCGTTAGATGTAATCCAATGGGGCGTTTTTGGTTCCTCGCAATGGTGTTCAGTTTACTTGGTCAGGTTCGGAAGAAAGCAGCCAGAATTGAAATTTCTGTGTGCCGAGATTTAGCTGAAAACGCCCCACCTTTTTTCTCTTTATTTAGTATATTCTCTGTTCTTCCTGATTAAACATTTTTTTCTCGCCTTTTCCATATAGTGTTTGGTAATAAAAATCATAAGCCAACACGTTTTGAACATAACCTCTCGTTTCTAAAAATGGAATTGTTGCAATAAATTCATCCATTGCCAATTTGCCGTCTGCACGCTGCAGCCACCGCTCTACTCGACTTGCCCCCGCATTGTAAGCGGCTGCAATTAAAATACGATTATTCGGGTATTTTTCATTTAATTCCGCTAAATGTGCCGTACCTAACATAATATTCTGAAAAGGCTCAAATAGTTCTCTCTCATTACTATATGGTAACTCTGCATTATTCGCTGTTGCTTTTGCGGTACTTGGCAATAACTGCATTAAGCCCATCGCATTAGCGTGAGAGCGAGCTTGGAAATTCCAAGCACTTTCTTGTCTGGCAATCGCCATTGCAAAACTTTGTGGAATTTTTTTATTCGCTAAATTGATCTCAAACCAATCAGCATAAGCATTTGGCAAGCGTAGGTTAATGTAATCCCACGCTTTCGCTTGAATCGTACCTTCCACCGCCAAATCAAACCACTCTTGTTGAGTCGCATACTGTGTTAATGCCAGTTTTTCGTCAAAACTCACCGCTTTAAGTAGCTCTACCCACGCGAGTTTTGCTGAACCAAAGCGTGCTAACTCTCGTAATTCCGCAATACGATCTAAAGGTGCTTTGAATGTAGCATACTGTGTTTCAGTAAGACTTGGATTAGTTGGTAACGTTAATTTATAAGGTTGATTTAGCTGATTAGCCGCTAACATTGGGTAAAAGCCACGCTCTTGAGCTAATTTTCCCAACAGCTTTTGTTGCTCTTGAGTAGGCTCTGTTTTTGCCTGCCAATAACGCCACTCTTGTTTGCTTTTAGCCTCATCAGACAATAACGCCAACCAAGGTTTTAGCTCCACTTTTTGTAGAATAGCTAAACGTAAACGGCGTTCAGTTAAACTATCCACCTTGAGTTCCTGCAACTGCTCATCTCGCCAAAGTTGGAAAATCGGATCATTATGATCGAATAATCGACTAATAAAACTGACCTTCCATTCTTTTAGTTCATCAATAGTGAGTTGATATTTTTCTGCCCATTGTTGATACATTTCGAAACTAGGTTGTTCTTGCTGCTCTGATAATGTGCGAATAAATTTAGGAAAGTAATCAAGTACAATGGTTTTATTCCACTGATCAAGCGGTTGGTTTTGTATAAACATTGGCAAATAGCTAACATTATCAAGTAAATTTTTAACATCATTAAACCAGCTTGATAATTCTTGCTTTGAATAATTTAAAGATAAATATGCTAAGCCTTGTTTTGCATTTTGTTTAAATAATCCAACCGCTTGGCTCTTAATTTTTTCATCGGTTAAAAAACCTTGATCTCGCCAAAAAGCGGCTATTCCATTACATTCTGAAGGGAGCTTGTCATTATTCTTCCAATAGTTTGGCTCAATTTCAGGGCTATTTACCCAAAATTCATCGAATTTCTGTAATAACAGGGCTAACTCAGGCGAATTGGAACTACTATTTGTTGCCTGCTCAGCCTCTGGATTTGGTGCGATTTTCTCTGCCAATAATTGATACTGTGCAGAAAACAACCGACAATGATTTTGCAATGTTTGTGCAGGGTTACGCTCTGCATACGCAATCAGCTCTGCAAATTTTTGTTGTTGGTAATAATGCTCAAAAATATGTTGTGAAAGTTGATTACGTTTCGCAATTTCAGGGTATTTTTGGCTAAATTGAACAGTCCAATCAATTCGATTTTGTCCCTCATTTGCTCCGTCACTTAATATTTTGGCTTTGAAGAAAAGCCAATCTATCTCTTCCTGTAAGGGATAGTTTCTATCGACCAATTTTTCAGCGAGTGCTAATGTTTGGGCTGATACCTTGCCCTGTTTAATCGCAGCTTGTAATAACGATTCTACAATCAAAAAATTTTCACGCTGTTTGCGTAATTGCTGTTGTTGCACTTTCTGTTCTGCTAACCATTGTTGTTTATCTTGTACGATTTTTTCTGGGGTCGATACCTGATTTACATTCGCCGCCATTGTCACGGCTGATGTTAGCCATAATGCTAGAAATGTTTTTTGCCACATTATTTTATCCTCTCTACAACTATTGAATAGTCTTAGAATACAAAAACCGCTTGAAGTTGCTCCAAGCGGTCTGTTTTATACAATTTTTTGCAAATTATTCGTCCATTACAACTTTTGCAATGTAATCTAAATTACGATAGCGTTGTGCGTAGTCAATACCATAGCCTACAATAAATTCATCAGGAATAGCAAAACCAATCCACTCCACTGGTACATCAACCTCTCGGCGAGATGGTTTGTCTAATAAGGTACAAATGGCAACAGAACGTGGCTCTCGTAATTTTAAAATATCACGCACTTTATTAAGGGTAAAACCTGTATCAATAATATCTTCGACAATTAATACATCTTTACCGTTAATTTCTCCATCTAAATCTTTCAGAATTTTTACATCACGACTAGATTCCGTCCCCGTTCCATAACTTGATGCCGTTAAGAAATCAACTTCAACAGGTAAATTTAACTGACGAACAAGATCCGCCATAAACATAAACGAACCGCGCAAAAGCCCAACAACGACAAGGCTTTCACAATGATTATGCTGATAATAATGGTTAATTTCTTTGGCTAATTCAGCAATACGTTGCTGTACTTCTTGAGTAGTAATAAGTGTTTCGATGTGATGTTTTTTCATAATCTTAGCTTCTTTTATCGAAAAAAAAAACCTAATTCAAGAGAATTAGACAGACTGATGACAAACCCC
>NZ_LEKM01000113.1 GCF_009761375.1 Ursidibacter arcticus
TACTTTTTTCAGAAAAATTGCAAAAAAATTGGAAAAACTGACCGCTTGATGAAAAACAGAGCAAAACAAAGAAAAAACATTCAAATAGCGGTTAATTCTTAGTAAAAATTTACCAATTTATTTTCCCATAGTCTCACACGCCTTCTGTTCACCGTTTTTACAAGCTAATTGGTAATAGGCTAATGCCATTTCTTTATTTGGGCTTGCCACTTTACCCATCTCATAAAAATAAGCGAGGCGATATTGCGAATACGCTTTGCCTTGTTCTGCGGCTTGGCGATAAAAATCAAATGCTCGATGAACATCTTCGTTTGTGCCTAAGCCAAATTCATACATTATGCCTAATTGTTCCTGCAAACTTGCCTTTTTGGGTTGCTGTTGATAAGCCTTAATAAAATTCTCAAAGGCTTTTTCATCATTGCGTTCTGTTCCAATACCGTGAAAATAAAAAATGCCTAACATATCGTAATACAAACCTTGTTCGGTAACTTTCTTAAACCAATAGAAGGCTTGTTTATCATCTTTTGCTACCCATTCACCTTTGTAGTAAGCAAATGCCACTCTGCTTTGTGCATCTCGCTCCCCCAGCTCTGCACTTTTTAAATACCACTTAAAGGCTTCTTTTCCATCTTTTTCCACGCCACGCCCAAACTCGTGCATCACTCCGAGTTGATAAAGGGCGATTGGCTCATTTTGTTGCGCTGCTTTTTTATACCAATGCAAGGCTTTTGAATAATCTTTTTCAAGATAATCTTTAGTTTGCCCGAAATGATAAGCTGTCCCCAGTATCGTTTGTGCCATTGGATTGCCCTGTTCAGCTTTTTCAGTAAGTTGAGGAATAGTCAGAAATGCCAAGTTTTCTGCCAATGCAAAAGGTGCAAGAAAACTTAAAAAGAACAAAAATTTTTTCATTGTTTATCCTTATATAAAAGTTCGGTTAATTTTTCACAGATTTTTGCTATTTGCAAATCTTTGCGAAGAATTGACCGCTTGTTTTAACCATAAATTTAATTAAGCGTATTTGCTTCGTTATTTTTATAAATAACCTTACTTTTCAACTTACTTGATGATGTTAGAAAATTTGATGTCCGATGATTTATAAGGATTAATCCATTTTTCTATTTCTTGTAGAGATAAATGAGTTTTAGCAAATTCAATTAATCTTTTACCGACTTTTTCATTTACTTGAATATGTGCCACATTATTTTCATTGCATTGAATAAAACGTAGTAAAATGGCTTTCATCTGTTCGGTGAGATATTGTTCTTTGGTTTCTTTAGCTTCTTCGCCTGCTTTTTCTTGCTCTGCTGTTTGTTGCACAGCTTCTTTTCTATCCGCTAAAATTGCCCAAATATAAATTAACTGTTGCAAATAGAGCGGTTTAAAATCCTTATCGCTGAGTGAAGCGATGTGATAAAGCTCCGCCAACTCTTGATTTAGACTGTCTAACCGCATTTCATAATCACATAACCGCACTTCGCCATATTGGGCTTCATTTTGGGCAATTTCGCCTTCAAATTGCTCAATTTCGTGCTGTTTTAGGACAATAAGTTGATAAATAGAACAATCGTAAAGCTGAGAATATAAAAAATCTATACAATTAAACCTTTCATCTCGCTCCTGTTGGGTGAGTTCCTTATCCTTTCTCGACCATTCATAAGCCCACTTTTTCATATCATTATGTTGTAATAAAACTGCTACGCTATCAAATTTCTGCTTTAAATTTGGTAAAGACGCATCTATTTTCTGCTCTAACTGCACCTGCTGTTTATTAAGTTTATCTAAGTTTTTTTGTGCATTTTCACTCTCTTTTATAAAGGATTGATAAGTAAATATTGCCGCAATAACGGGCACAGCTGTACCAGCCGTGATTAACACCCCAAATAGGGCAAACACCCAAAGACTAATGTCCCATAAACGTTTGACTTCGTGGATTTTTATCAAAAAACTTATCGAAAAAATCAAAAGGGCAAGACCCAATAGCACATAAATAAGATAGCAACAATTCTTTTTATTTATCATTACTATCTCCCGCTATTCAATATACGATAATTGTCACATCCAACTTGCTCACCATTATCACAAGCTAGCCCAAAATAATCTTTTGCTTTACTTTTATCTTGTCTAACGCCTCGTCCATTGGCATACATCACCCCTAAATTAGATTGAGCATTTGCATTCCCTTGTTCAGCAGCTTGTTGATACCATTTCACTGCTTGATGATAATCTTGTTTGACGCCGTGTCCGTTGTCATACATCACCCCTAAATTAGATTGAGCCACCGCAACCCCTTGTTCTGCGGCTTTTTGATACCATTTCACAGCTTGATGATAATCTTGTTTGACGCCTTGTCCGTCGGCATACATCACCCCTAAATTATATTGAGCATTTGCATTCCCTTGTTCAGCAGCTTTTTGATACCATTTCACTGCTTGATGATAATCTTGTTTGACGCCTTGTCCAGTGGAATACATATACCCTAAATAAAATTGAGCCTTTGCATTCCCTTGTTCTGCGGCTTTTTGATACCATTTCACTGCTTGATGATAATCTTGTTTTTTATAAGCCTCAATCCCTTGTTGAAACTGTTGTTCAGGGGTGTTGGCGTAAACCAAGCTTGACGTAGCGGTGGCAAGAAGGGTGGTGACAAATAATGTTTTAAATTTTTTCATTTTTTCTTCCTTATAAAATTGGGTAAAAATGTTATTGAATAGCTAAAATGGCATATAGATTGGCTTCAATGGTGGGCTGTTCAGCTAAATCAGCTCGACCATTTAGAATGGCTTGGATATCGTTCATTAATGAATAGATATGCTGTAATTTCTCAAACTCGTCGGGTAAATCGTTTAAAAATTTAAGCCTAACCTTTATTAGTAAGTCTTTATCTAAAAAATCAAGTTGAGATAACTGTGGGTAAAGTTTTTCACGCCAAATATCTTTGATATGCTCTTTACGTTCTAGCGTATATTTATCGATCATACCGTACTCCAAAATAGTTTATGTTTAGCAAGATAGTGTTAGCTTTCCTGTAAAGGAAAGCTAACAATGAGTATACTCATTGGAATTTTTGAGCCTTTTAAGATAGGTAAAAGAAGAAAGATGAGAAAAATGTCAAAAATAAAGAGGCGTGTTGAATAAGCGTTATATCGCTGTTTTAGGCTTTTGAGGTAAAAATGTAGTTTTGCTTGATGAAGGGCCGTTATTGAAAACATAAGCGGTAAGATTACTCTTAGCTTTTGCAACTTTTCGCTGAATTACGCCAAAATCCCCCTGTGGATAACTTATAATAAAACTGTCATTAAGTTGAGATCTATTCAAGGATAAGTGATCGTAAAAAATGATCTGTGGATAAGTAATGATCTTATTCACAACAAAGATCCTCGTTTTTTGATCATTTTATACAGTTTTAGATCCATTTTAACTTATTGTTTTTACTCTTTATTTTAGACTTATCCTAAAAATTGAGGTTATCTAATAAAAATAATAATAAAGATCTCTATATAAAGATCTTATTTATATAGATCGCAACTATCCTGAACCGATCTTCAAAATAGCTTTTCTAGGATCTTCTTTTTTCAGGTACAATAGATCGTTTTGATTTTTGAATGTATTAAAGGTTTATATGATTTATCGTGAAATATATGATGTGATTGTGGTTGGTGGTGGGCACGCTGGTACGGAAGCGGCACTTGCTCCTGCTCGAATGGGGCTAAAAACGTTATTATTAACCCATAATGTCGATACACTAGGACAAATGTCTTGTAATCCTGCTATTGGAGGAATTGGTAAAGGGCATTTAGTCAAAGAGATTGATGCAATGGGTGGTTTAATGGCTACGGCAACGGATCACGCAGGTATTCAATTTAGAACGTTAAATAGTAGTAAAGGCCCTGCAGTTCGTGCAACGCGTGCTCAAGCGGACCGTGTGCTATATCGTCAAGCGGTACGCACTGCATTAGAAAACCAAGCTAATTTAGATATTTTCCAACAGGAAGTCGTGGATATTTTAGTGGAAAATAATCGAGCTGTTGGTGCAGTGACTAAAATGGGTTTAACCTTTAAAGCGAAAGCCGTTATTTTAACGGCAGGTACTTTCTTAGCCGGTAAGATCCATATTGGTTTAGATAATTATGCAGGCGGTCGAGCAGGCGATCCTGCAGCGACTATGTTGGCTGATCGTTTGCGTGATCTGAATTTGCGTGTGGATCGCTTAAAAACAGGGACACCCCCTCGTTTAGATGCCAGAACCATTGATTTTTCAGTGTTAGCACAACAACACGGTGATGATGTATTACCTGTATTTTCTTTTATGGGATCGGTTGAACAACACCCTCGCCAAATTCCTTGTTATATCACTCACACAAACGAGCAAACTCACGATTTGATCCGCAATAGTTTAGATCGTAGTCCGATGTACACTGGAATTATTGAAGGGATTGGCCCACGTTATTGCCCTTCTATTGAAGATAAAGTGATGCGTTTTAGTGATCGTAATAGCCACCAGATTTATTTAGAACCTGAAGGTTTAACCACTATTGAAGTTTATCCTAATGGTATTTCAACAAGTTTGCCTTTTGATGTGCAAATGGGCATTGTTAATTCGATGAAAGGCTTAGAAAAAACGCGTATTTTAAAACCGGGCTATGCAATTGAGTATGATTACTTTGATCCGAGAGATTTAAAACCAACCTTAGAAACCAAAGCCATTGATGGTTTATTTTTTGCAGGGCAAATAAACGGTACAACAGGTTATGAAGAAGCTGGGGCTCAAGGCTTATTAGCAGGGATTAACGCAGGGTTACAAGTGCAAGGAAAAGAGCCTTGGTTCCCTACTCGTGATCAAGCTTACACAGGGGTATTAGTTGATGATCTCTGTACTTTAGGGACAAAAGAGCCTTATCGAGTATTTACTTCTCGTGCGGAATACCGCTTATTATTGCGTGAAGATAATGCCGATATTCGTCTAACGCCAATTGCTTACCAAATGGGGCTAATTGATGAAGCTCGTTGGGCTCGTTTCAATCAGAAAATGGATAATATTGAGAAAGAGCGTGAGCGTTTAAAACAGATTTGGGTGCATTTACAGAGCGTAAACCTTGATGAAGTTAATCGTTTACTCAGTAGTCCATTAGCACGAGAAGCCAGTGGTGAAGATTTATTACGCCGTCCAGAAGTAACCTATGAAAAATTAACTCAAATTGAGCCTTTTGCTCCTGCTATTGAAGATAAACAAGCAGCAGAGCAAGTGGAAATTGCAATTAAATATCAAGGTTATATTGAACATCAATATCAGGAAATTGAACGTCATAAACGCCACGAAAATACACTTATTCCTGCGGAATTTGATTATGATAAAGTGGAAAGTTTATCAAATGAAGTGCGTGCGAAATTAACCCAACATCGCCCAGTTTCAATCGGGCAAGCAAGCCGTATTTCAGGTATTACTCCTGCTGCGATTTCAATTTTATTAGTCGCCTTGAAAAAACAAGGTATGTTGAAACGTGGTGAGTAAGGAATTTGTAAAATGTTAGCAAAATTAGACCGCTTGTTAGCTCAAGCGGATATTCAACTAAGCCCTGAACAAAAACAGCAAGTTATTGATTTTGTTAAATTATTAGATAAATGGAATAAAGCCTATAATTTAACATCGGTGCGTGATCCGAACGAAATGTTGATTAAACATATTTTGGATAGTCTTGTGGTAAGTAAGCATCTGCAAGGATCGCATTTTATTGATGTTGGAACAGGGCCGGGGTTGCCGGGTATTCCCCTTGCGATAGCTAATCCAGATAAACAATTTGTGCTGTTAGATAGTTTAGGAAAACGTATTACTTTTATTAAAAATGCCATTCGTGAGCTGAAATTAACCAATGTTGAACCTGTGCTTAGTCGTGTGGAAGAATTTCAAGAAACGCAATTTGATGGCGTACTTAGTCGAGCTTTTGCTTCATTAAATGATATGGTGGACTGGTGTTACCATCTACCTAATCAAAATGGGCGTTTTTATGCGTTAAAAGGGATTTATCAAAGCGAAGAAATTGAGCAAATTACACGTCCGATTGAATTGTTAGAGGTTATTCCATTACAAGTGCCAGAGCTTGTTGGAGAGCGTCATTTAATTGTATTAAAAAAGTAAATTACAACGGTTAAGTAGTTATGCAACATCATTATCTTGAAATGCAAGAGCATTTTCTTTATGTGCCTTATTATCAGCATCATAGACGAATTCGAGTATTGCTACCGAAAGATTATCACCACGAGCAGTGGCAACGTTATCCAGTGTTATATATGCACGATGGGCAAAATGTGTTTTATAGCAAAGAGTCTTATTCAGGGCATTCTTGGAAAATTATTCCAACAATTAAAAATACGCACGAATTACCGAGGCTAATTATTGTTGGAATTGATAATGCAGGCGTTGATCGTCTTGATGAATATGGGCCTTGGAAAACGGATGTAGGAAAAGGCTTTGTTGCTAATGCTGGCGGAAAAGGAATGGATTATGCAAGATGGGTGGTTGAAACGGTTAAACCTTTTGTTGATCAGCATTATCGTACTCTACCAGAGCGTGAACAAACCTTACTTGCAGGTAGCTCAATGGGCGGTATTATTACCGCTTATATGGGAGCAGCATATCCACATATTTTCGGACATCTTGGGGTGTTTTCTTTAGCATCTTGGTTTAGTGAACCTGCTTTTCTGCAATTTATTCATCATCATTCACTAGCCAAAGGGAGTAAAGTTTTTATTCAAGTTGGGACAAATGAAGGCGATGAAGTGGATTCCCATTTTATTTCAAATATGAACCAAGGCTACATTGATTGTACCTTGCATTATTATCAAGCACTATTGCGTACAGGACATCCACTTGATCATATTCGCTTACGCATAATGGCGAATGAAATCCACCACGAAATGCACTGGGCAGATCATTTTGTGGATTTTCTGCGGTTTTCATTAGTGGATAATTAAAAATAAGCGGTCATTTTTCCTTGAAAATTTGCAATATTTTATAAAATGACCGGTTATAGCTTAATTTTACAAGATGATATATTAAGTTAAATAATTCCTTGCTCTTCTAACTTACCTAAGAAATAAGGCATTTGAACTCGCCACCAAGGCCAATCGTGATCAACATCTTTTCCCCAAAAGTCAAACCAACCGTCAATACCTTTTGCTTTAAAGGCGTATTCTAAGCGTTTGGTATCTTCAATATGTTGTTCTTCCCAAGCACCTTGCCCTACGGCAACAATATAGTGATTTTGACGATAACGATCTAAAAACCAGTTATCCTGTTGGTTCCAAAGATAATCAATAGGAGAATTGAAATAAACTGTTGGATTACCATTAAATTCGTGAGTAAAGAAACGAGCATCATATACACCACTGAGTGCAATAGCGACATCAAATAAATCTGGGTGGCGTAATGCAAAGTTAATCGTATGAAACCCGCCCATACTACAACCTGTTGCTATCATCGTACCGCTCAAGTTGGATTCATAACGAATAAGCGGCACTAATTCATTGATAATATAGCGATCATAAGCATTATGAGCTTGAGCCATATCCTGCCCTGATTTCCATTCTGCTAACCAAGATTCACTATCAAACGAATCGGGGGTATAAAATTTTATTAGCCCTCTCTCAATAAATGAACGACAAGCATCAATCATTCCAAAATTGCCATATTCATTTTGGTTTCCACCTGATGATGGAAAAACAATAACGGGTTTGCCTGAGTGTCCATAAACATTAAAGTGCATTTCTCTACCGAGCTCACCACTCCAATGACTTCTTTTTTCAAAATACATAGTTATTCCTTATTGTTTTTGTTGAGCAAAGTGAGCAATCTCGTGCATTTCATCAATGCTTGCGGTTTTTGCCAATATGCCTTGTTCGCCCATAATTTTGGCGAAAATACCAGGTACACTTTGAACGCTAATAATATTGCTTGCATATTTCTCACAAACATCTTGAATAGAATTAACGTAATTTTTATTGGCTTTACGTGCAATATAAACCACATTCCAAGGATGCGTAATTTCAGTATAGAACTTATTCTCTTTAACAATATTTGAATATTCTCTAAACACATCAAAATCATTGGCATAGTTCCACATATCAATGGTTAATCCACCTGGTGGGCGGCAGTTAATTTCAAGTGGCATCAATTCATTTGAACCTTTAACACGGAAAAATTCAAAATGGAAAAAACGCTCTCTTACTTTAAATGCTTCCACACATTTTTTACCTAAAGTAATCAGATCTTGCGGAATTTCACGAGGAACGTAAAAATAAATATCACGATCTTCAGATACAATATCAATCACAACTTCGGAGTATTCAAGCCCAGAGTAGAAAACTATGTTACCTTCGTGATCGGTTAAACCATCAAAGGTAACAATATCGCCTTCGATAAATTCTTCCATAATATATTCTACGTTCGGATTTTTATTGTTGAAGAAATCAGCTAAATCTTGACTGTTCTTTACTTTATAAGTATCACTAGCTCCAACACCTGAGTTTGGTTTAATGATGACAGGATATTTGAGTTGCTTAACTAACTTAAGAGCATCTTCATCATTTTTAAAAACACGTCCTTGAGCAACTTTTAAACCCGCTTTACGGAAAACTTCCTTCATTTGTGATTTTGTTTTGATTGCCAACATATCTTCCGTTTTATAACCAAAGACATTGAAATCGGTACGTAATTTAGCATCAAGCTCTAGCCAATGCTCGTTATGAGATTCGATACGATCGATTCGCCCATATTTATGAGCAAAATAACCTACCGCACGATAGACTTGCTCATAATCTTCCATATTATCCACACGATAATACTCCGTTAATGAATTGCGTAACCCTTCACTTAACTGCTCATAGGGCGTATCGGCAATCCCTAAAGTATTAAATCCATTCTCCCTTAATCTCACTGCAAAAGTTTCAAAGTTCGCAGGGAAATGTGGCGAAATCATCACAAAGTTGAGTTTTCTAGGCATATGTTTCCTTATAATAAAAATGAAAAATAATTGTGATAAATTTTAATCTAATTTCGCTTTATTGTAAGACTTTATTAATAAATATTTTGGACTATAATTATTTTGATTTGTCAGTTTTATTTTGTTGTGTAATATTGTGTAAATTGTATTCTGTGGTATAATTTTTATACTTAGCCGTTATTTGTTTACGATGGCTACTATCCTACCTGTCACATTTATTCTTTTTAGAGGATTAATTCTATGAAAAAATTATTAGTTGCTTTAAGCATTGCTTCTTTATTTACTGGTTCTACCCTTGCTAATGAAACAGAAATTGTTGCAGAAGATCCTATTGGTAACGGTGTTGTAATTGAAGGGGCTAAAGGGCAATATTCTTTTAGAGGTGAAATTGTAAACCCAACTTGTATAATTAAAGATGCCTATAAAAAAGTTACTTTACCTACTGTTTGGGCTAATGAATTAGAGACAGATTCTAAAAAAACAGACTTTTCAATAGATTTAAATGGTTGCTCTCCATTCTTTGATGAAAATAACCTTGCTAGTAAATCTGTTTCTATAAGATTTGATGCGGCAGAAAATACTCTTGAAAATGGATTACTGAAAAATCAAGTAGGAACAGAGCCAACTGGGACAGAATCAAATGTTTATTTGAAAGTTACTCAAGGTGAATTAAATGTATTATCTAACGGTGTCTCTGTACAACCAAAAGTACTAGATAAAGGTGAGTTTAGTTTTAATTTCTCTGTTGAATATGCAAAAGGAGATGAAGGGAATGTAAGACCAGGTATTGTTAGTGCAGTTCTGCCGTTTACTGTTATTTATAAATAGTACTTTGTCATATCAGCCCCAGCTTTACGCTGGGGGTAACTTTATAAAGGAAATGTAAAGATGTTTAAATGGCTAGCAGGGATTGTATTGGCTGGAGTTACTTTTACTTCTCAAGCCAATATTGTGATATTAGGCACTCGAGTTATTTATCCGAGTGATCAAAAAAATATTAGCGTACAATTAACGAATAAAGGTAGTCTTCCTTCCTTAGTTCAGTCTTGGATCGACAATGGCGATGAAAAAGCTGATCCAAATAAATTAAAACTTCCTTTTGTTATTACACCGCCCGTTTCTCGTGTTGATCCACAAAAGCAACAAACCTTACGCATTAGCTATACAGGTGAGTCGTTAGCAAAAGATCGTGAAACCTTATTCTTTTTTAATGTCTTAGATATTCCACCTAAGCCAAGTAAAGAGTCACTTGAAAAAAATCCCAATTATTTGCAATTTTCAGTTCGTAGTCGCTTGAAGTTTTTCTTCCGCCCTGCGAATTTGCCTTATCCCGTAGAAGATGCTTATCACAAAGTCGGTTGGAAGATAAGTGGTAAACAAATTACGGTAAATAACCCAACACCGTATTTTATTACTTATAGTAAAGTGGCAGTAAAACAAGGTAACAAATCAGTAGCTACTCGAGATGCGGATATGGTTGCACCATTTTCGACCAAAACATTTAATTTTAACCAAACTGTCTCAACAGGTCAGATTGAATGGTCTGTTATCAATGACTATGGTGGCGAAACAAACGGTATTTCAAAATAATAATTTAAACCTTTTATAGCTATGACGGTAAAACAGCCCTTCAAATACCACAAAGTTGCCTATTTTTGTAGTCTCGCACTATTTGGGGCTACTATTGCTAATGCAGACGAATTTGAATTTGATGAGCGTTTTCTTGGCACGGTTGCAGGGCAACCGACTGCCGATGTCGCTAAATACCGTTTTGGAAATCCTATTCCAACTGGCGAATATACGGCTGATATTTTTGTAAATGGAACTAAACACGGCAATACAGTCATTAAAGTTATTGAAGATAGCGATAATCCTTTAAAAGGATTGTGTTTAACACCCAATTTATTATCCGTTTTATCGTTACAAAGTGATGCCATTAAGCAATCTGTATCAGATCACGATTGCATAAGCATTATAAATGCTATTCCTGAAGCTAAAATACAGTTTGATGTAGCTACTTTAGCGTTAAATATTGAGATCCCACAAATTTTAGTAAAAAAAAGACCACGTGGTTATATTGATCCTAGCCTTTGGCAATCTGGCGTTCCCGCACTATTTATTCGTTATGATGCAAATCACTACATTCATAAATTTGGTGATCGCTCTAGCAAAAATTCATACCTTAGCCTTCATTCTGGTGCAAATTTAGGACTGTGGTCGTTACGTCATCGTGGCTCAAAAAGTTGGCAAGAACAAAAAGGGTTCCCCTACCAATATCAATATACCTATTTACAACGTGATATTGATGCAATCAATGGGCGTTTAACCCTAGGTGATCTTTATACAAGCGGTCACTTTTTTGAAAACTTTAGCATTCGAGGGATTCAGATCGAAAATGATGAAAGAATGTTACCCTATTCCTTGCGAGGGTATGCCCCTCGTATTCAAGGTGTAGTGAATAACCCTGCAAGAATTATCGTACGTCAAGATAATCATATTATTTATGAAATTTCCGTCCCCGCAGGTGCATTTAGTATTGATGACCTTTATCCTGTGGGTTATTCAGGAAAATTAGACGTTGAAATTATTGAATCAAACGGACAAACACGAACTTTCTCTGTACCTTTTTCTAATGCAATTCGTTTAGTACGAGCAGGACAACTTTATTACCGATTCTCAGGTGGTCGTTATCGTGAGCAAACTAAAGTCTTTAACGAAAACATTGTACAAGCTGAATTACAGTACGGTTTAGCCAATGGGGTTACCCTAAATTTAGGTGGAATGGGGAGTAGAAACTATTTATCAGGCTTAATTGGGGCAGCATTTGATACACCATTGGGGGCTTTTTCTGCCAATATAAACTATACCCGTAATAAATTTCCTTATTTAAAACAATCAAATAAGCACTATGGTGTAAATGTAGGATATAGTTTGAATCTTAACCGTTGGGGAAGTTATTTTTCCGCATCATATTACAAGTCTTTGTCAGAAAATAATTACTCACTAGCCCAAGTCTTAGATATCAATAGAAATAGTAAAAAATTTGAACAATCTCACCGCTTAAAACAGCGTGTTAGCCTTTCTTTAAACCAATCACTAGGCTCGGCTTTCGGTGGCATATCTGTCTCGGCAATCCGTAATGTTTATTGGAATTTAAACAAGCCCGTTAAGGAATACCAATTTAGTTATGGTAACTCATTTAAAGGAATTCAGTATCAGCTAGGCTATTCACAAATTAAAGATGGCAATTTAGCCATTCAAGATAAACAATTCTACGCTAATATTTTCTTTACCTTTGGGGCAAGTTTGAATAGCCCTACGGTATATGCAGCCTATAATAAAACGCAACAAGGATATACGAGTTATACCTCTCTCAATGGTTCATTGGGAGAAGATAATCAATTTACCTATGGTATTAATGCCAATAAATCTAGTGATAGCAACTACTATTCTATCAATTCTGGTTATAAGGCATCATTTGCTAAATTTAATCTTGGAATGGGGCAATCCAAGCAAACTAAACAAACGAATTTTGCGGTATCTGGTGCCTTAGTAGCGCATCCAGAAGGTGTTACTTTAAGCAATGATTTAAGCGATACTTTCGCTATTATTTCTGCTAAAGGAGCAACAGGTGCGAAGATAAATAATGGTAATGCTGCTAATCTTGATTGGTTTGGTAATGGAATTGTTCCTTATGTTTCACCTTATCAGACAAATTATATTGGTATTGACCCCAATAATATTCCTGCTGATGTAGAAATTGAAGCAACAGGACAAGAGATTATTCCACGAGCGAATAGTATTTCGTTGGTTAAATTCAATACAAAAACAGGCAAAAATATCCTATTTGATGTAGTAAAAACAGATGGAACACCACCACCATTAGCTGCTGAAGTCTTTGACAAACAAAACCAGTTGATCGGTTATGTTGTTCAAGGTGGGCGAGTATTTGTTCGTGGGATTGATAACTCTGGAACATTAACAGTTATTTGGGGTAACAGTGAAACAGAACGATGCCACTTCAATTATCAGATTGATCCTAACTCAGACGATGCAATCGCAGTACAATGCAAAACCAAGGAATAAGGAACAGAAAATGAAACCAGTATTGAGTTTATTCTTTGCTTTATTGATTAGCCCTCTTTATGCTAATCCACGAGTTATTTCTATTACTTTTCCTACAACATCTTGGGATTATCCAAGAGATAATTTTATGGTTGAAACCATTTCTCAAACTCAACAAAATATAAAAATACCAGAAAACGTTTCCTTACAGTTTGATATAAAAACTGAAAGTGAAGCCCTTGAGCTATTAGGACAAAAAGTATATCCGACAAATATTGATGGAATTGGTATTAGTTTAAGTGTGAATAATAGCAATCTTTCAACGAATCTTATCGCATATAAACCTTTGCAAGCAGGTACTTACTCAATCGCATCCAAAACACTGGCGACTTTACTTAATAGCGATAATCAGACTATTTATACAATAAATTTACAGCCTACCCAACTAACAATAAAAGCACGATCTTGCCAATTACAGCAAGCCAATCAAACCGTAAAATTAGCTAGTGCATTCCAAAGTGAATTAACCAATAAAGGTTCTGAGGTTTTTGGTGGATACTTTAATTTAGCATTGCTCTGTGATCCAAACGTTAAAGCATTTACAACCTTCTTTGATCAAAATAACATACAGAATCATAGTTCTATACTTAGTTTAGATACTAATAAATCAACAGCCAAAGGAGTGGGTATTAAACTCTATAAAGAGGATAATACAGCGATTGAACTCGGTAAAGAATGGCTGTTTTCTAAAGACCAGTTAAATCCACAACATAGATTCTCTGCAAAATATGTCAGTTTGGGAAATGTTTCGGCTGGAACTGTAAATGCTGTTGCAACCGTTACTTTTTCCTATCGTTAGTTTTATTTATTTTATTGCAAAAAATAAATAAAAATGTCAAAAATGTTAATAACTTAACACTTTTTCTCTCGTTTAGAGGTTGGCATTAAAAATAGAGTAACGTATAATTTGCAAGGTTGTGTAATTTTGAAGTGTATTCTGTAAGCACTAACCAAATTTTGAGAGTAAAAGGAATGTCGATAGTTATTCGTCAAGCAAGGCAACTTTACTATAAAGTAATTTCTATTGAGATTGTTTTACTGTTAATTCTGTTTTGTAGCATTACTTTTTTTTATTCAATGGGGACTGGTCTTTCCTTTTTAGTAGGTAGTTTAGCTAGCCTATTACCTCATTGCTTATTTGTTTATTGGATTTTTTTCCGTCAATCTACAAAAAATACGAATAAAATGACCGCTTTCTATCGTGGTGAAGGGCTTAAATGGTTGCTCACTATTGTGCTGATTGTGGTTGCTTTTAAAAGCTATCCAACAATGAACTTTGTGGCTTTTTTTGTAGGTTATTTTTTTATGTTGCTATGTAATAGCTTGTTGCCCATTTTATTAAAGCTTCGAGCAAAATAGGTTTCGTTTAATTTCAAAGGGATAAATTATGGCTGGTCAAACTACCGCTGATTATATTGGTCACCACTTAACCTTTCTCAAAACTGGGGATGGTTTTTGGCATGTACATTTGGATACCTTGTTCTTTTCTTTGTTAGCAGGGGGACTTTTCCTATTTTTCTTTCATAAAGTAGCTAAAAATGCTACTTCAGGCGTACCTGGTAAATTTCAATGTTTTGTTGAGATGCTCGTTGAATGGGTAAATGGTGTTGTTAAGGATAATTTCCATGGACCAAGAGATGTTGTTGCTCCATTGGCTTTAACAGTTTTTTGTTGGGTATTTGTTATGAATGCTATCGACTTAATTCCTGTTGATTTCCCTCCACAATTTGCTGAGTTATTAGGTATTCATTATTTGCGAGCTGTTCCTACCGCTGATATTAGTGCAACATTAGGTATGTCTATCGGGGTATTTGGTTTAATTATTTTCTATACGATTAAATCAAAAGGTTTCAGTGGATTTGTTAAGGAATATACCCTTCACCCTTTTAACCACTGGGCTTTTATTCCTGTAAATTTCCTATTAGAAGTTGTAACTTTGTTAGCGAAGCCTATCTCTTTAGCATTCCGTTTATTTGGAAATATGTATGCAGGTGAGCTGATTTTTGTGCTTATCGCTGTAATGTATATGGCTGAAAGTTTTGTACCACAAGCATTGGGTGTTCCTTTACATTTAATTTGGGCTATTTTCCATATTCTTGTGATTACACTGCAAGCGTTCATCTTTATGATGCTAACGGTTGTTTATTTAAGTATTGGCTATAATAAGGCCGATCACTAAAACTTTTGAGTAGAGTGATTTGCCTTTGGGTTAATCTCATCTAATCATTTTATTTTTTTACTATCATTAATCATCTTTCCATCTTATAGGAGAACTTTTATGGAAAACGTAATTACTGCAACAATCTTTGGTTCTGTAATCTTATTAGCTTTTGCTGCTTTAGGTACTGCAATTGGTTTTGCTTTATTAGGCGGTAAATTCTTAGAGTCATCAGCTCGTCAACCGGAACTTGCAGCAAGTTTACAAACTAAAATGTTCATCGTTGCTGGTCTTTTAGATGCTATTTCTATGATTGCGGTAGGTATCGCATTACTATTTATCTTTGCAAACCCATTTATTGGTTTACTAGGCTAATCAAGTTGGGCAAATAACATCATTACTCGTTAGAGTGATACATCCAACTTTGAGGAGGGCGTTGTGAATTTAAATGCAACACTAATTGGCCAACTGATTGCGTTCGCACTATTTGTGTGGTTCTGTATGAAGTTTGTATGGCCACCGCTGATTAAAGCGATTGAAACACGTCAAGCAAATATTGCTGACGCTCTTGCGGGTGCAGAAAAAGCTAAGCAAGAACAAGCTGATACTAAAATGTTAGTTGAACAAGAGCTTGTAAAAGCACGTGAGGAAGCTAAAGAAATTGTTGATTTAGCTACGAAGCGTCGTAACGAAATTTTAGAATCTGTTCAAGCTGAGGCTGAGGCAGAAAAAGCAAGAATTATTGAACAAGGTTACGCAGAAGTTGAAAACGAACGTAAACGAGTTCAAGAAGAGCTTCGTCAAAAAGTGGCAGCATTAGCAGTTGCTGGTGCAGAGAAAATTGTCGGTCGTTCTGTTGATGCAGCGGCAAACAATGACATTATTGATAAGCTAGTTGCAGAACTATAATTGAGGGGGGCAGATGTCAGAATTAACTACAGTAGCTCGCCCCTATGCTAAAGCAGCTTTTGATTTTGCTTTAGAACAGCGTCAGTTGGATAAATGGCAAGAGATGTTACAGTTTTCAGCACTCGTTGCAGAAAATGACGAAGTAGCTGATTTTATTAGTTCTTCACTTGCACCTAGCAAAATTGCAGAGATGTTTATTGCAATTTGTGCAGAGCAACTTGACCAATATGGGCAAAATTTCATTCGTATTATGGCCGAAAATAAACGTTTAAGTGCGTTACCTTCGGTGTTAAATGCATTTCTTGAATTTCGTTCGGATTACGAATCGACTAAAGAAGTTGAAGTTGTTTCTGCAACAGAATTAAGTGAAGCTCAAAAAACTAAAATCGCAACTGCGATGGAGAAGCGACTTGATTGCAAAGTACGTCTTGTTTCACACGTAGATAGTTCACTACTTGCTGGTGTAATTATTCGTTATGATGATACCGTTATTGATGGTAGTAGTCGTGGACAACTAAATCGTTTAGCAACTGAGTTGTGCTTGTAAGAGGAATAAAAAATGCAACTAAATTCTACAGAAATTAGTGAATTGATTAAAAAACGTATTGCACAGTTCAATGTGGTAAGTGATGCACAGAGTACTGGTACAATCGTTTCAGTAAGCGATGGGATTATTCGTATCCACGGCTTATCTGATGTAATGCAAGGGGAAATGATTGCATTACCAGGCAATCGTTATGCGATTGCATTAAACTTAGAAAGAGATTCTGTTGGTGCAGTAGTAATGGGTCCATACGCTGATTTAGCGGAAGGTATGGAAGTAAAATGTACTGGCCGTATTTTAGAAGTGCCTGTTGGTCGTGGTTTATTAGGTCGTGTTGTTAATACCTTAGGTCAGCCAATTGATGGTAAAGGCGAAATTGAAAACGATGGTTTCTCACCAATTGAAGTAATTGCACCAGGTGTTATCGATCGTCAATCTGTTGATCAACCAGTTCAAACTGGTTATAAAGCAGTTGACTCAATGGTGCCAATCGGTCGTGGTCAGCGTGAGTTAATTATCGGTGACCGTCAAACAGGTAAAACTGCATTAGCTATTGATGCAATCATCAATCAACGCGATTCAGGTATCAAATGTATCTACGTTGCGATTGGGCAAAAAGCATCAACAATTTCAAACGTAGTTCGTAAATTAGAAGAACACGGTGCGTTACAAAATACAATCGTAGTTGTCGCATCAGCATCTGAATCTGCGGCATTACAATACCTAGCACCTTATGCTGGTTGTGCAATGGGTGAATATTTCCGTGATCGTGGTGAAGATGCGTTAATTGTTTATGATGATTTATCTAAACAAGCGGTTGCTTACCGTCAAATTTCTCTACTTTTACGCCGTCCACCAGGTCGTGAAGCATTCCCAGGTGATGTATTCTACCTACACTCTCGTTTATTAGAGCGTGCATCACGCGTAAATGCAGATTATGTAGAACGTTTCACTAAAGGGGCTGTAAAAGGTCAAACAGGTTCTTTAACTGCATTACCAATCATTGAAACCCAAGCTGGTGACGTATCTGCATTCGTACCAACTAACGTAATTTCAATTACTGATGGTCAGATCTTCTTAGAATCAGGCTTATTCAATGCTGGTATTCGTCCTGCGGTAAACCCTGGTATTTCAGTTTCTCGTGTAGGTAGTTCTGCACAAACTAAAGTTGTGAAGAAAATGTCTGGCGGTATTCGTACAGCATTAGCACAGTATCGTGAATTAGCAGCATTCGCACAGTTCGCATCAGATCTTGATGATGCAACACGTAAACAGCTTTCACACGGTCAAAAAGTAACTGAATTATTAAAACAGAAACAATTTGCACCGATGTCAGTAGCACAATTAGGTTTAGTGTTAGCTGCCGCTGAATTTGGTTTCTTAGACGATGTAGAAGTTGAACGTATTGGTTCATTTGAAGCTGCGTTGTTAGAGTATGCAAATACTCAATATGCCGACTTTATGAAAGAACTATCGAAATCAGGCGACTATAATGATGCTATTAAAGATCAATTAACTGAGATTTTAAGTAGTTTCAAAAAGAATAGTGCGTGGTAATTCTACTTTAGCGGAGAAATAATATGGCAGGTGCTAAAGAGATAAGAACCAAAATTGCAAGTGTTCGTAATACACAAAAAATTACTAAAGCAATGGAAATGGTTGCTGCATCAAAAATGCGTAAAACGCAAGAAAGAATGAGTGCATCTCGTCCTTATGCAGAAACTATCCGTAAGGTAATTAGCCATATTGCCAAAGGAAGTATTGGTTATAAACACCCTTTCTTAACACCTAGAGAAGTGAAAAAAGTAGGTTATCTTGTCGTTTCAACCGATCGCGGTTTATGTGGCGGCTTGAACGTCAATTTATTTAAAACCGTATTAAATGAGTTGAAAACACAAAAAGATAAAGGTGTAAGCGTTCGCTTGGGTTTAGTTGGAAATAAAGCAATTTCATTTTTCCAAAATATGGGAATTGAGATCAAAGCCCAAGTGAATGGTTTAGGCGATACTCCTGCAATGGAAGATTTAGTTGGTATTGTAAATGGAATGGTAAATGCTTACCGAGAAGGTGAGATTGACGAAGTTCATATCGTCTATAACCGTTTTGTAAATACAATGTCACAAAAACCGACAGTTCAACAACTTCTTCCGTTGCCAGCACTTGAGAACGATAATCTAGAAACAAAAGGCTCTTGGGATTATCTTTATGAACCAAATCCACAGGTTCTATTAGATAGCTTATTAGTCCGTTATTTAGAATCTCAAGTGTATCAAGCAATTGTCGATAACCTTGCGTCTGAACAGGCAGCTCGAATGGTCGCAATGAAAGCAGCAACTGATAATGCAGGTAATTTAATTAACGAATTACAGTTGGTGTATAACAAAGCGCGTCAAGCGAGTATTACGAATGAATTAAATGAAATTGTTGCGGGTGCCGCAGCAATTTAACCAAGAATAGAGGAACGGTAATGGCAACTGGAAAAATTGTACAAATCATCGGTGCAGTCATCGACGTTGAATTTCCGCAAGATGCAGTACCAAAAGTTTATGATGCATTAAAAGTTGAATCAGGTTTAACCCTAGAAGTTCAACAACAATTAGGTGGAGGCTTAGTTCGTTGTATCGCACTAGGTACTTCAGATGGTTTAAAACGTGGTTTAAAAGTTGAAAATACGAACGAAGCGATTAAAGTACCCGTAGGGACAAAAACACTTGGTCGTATTATGAACGTGTTAGGCGATCCTATTGACGAAGCTGGCCCAATCGGCGAAGAAGAGCGTTGGTCAATTCACCGTGCAGCACCAAGCTACGAAGAACAAGCAAACAGTACAGAACTCTTAGAAACGGGGATTAAAGTTATCGACTTAATCTGCCCATTTGCTAAAGGGGGTAAAGTTGGTTTATTCGGTGGTGCGGGTGTAGGTAAAACCGTAAATATGATGGAGTTAATCCGTAATATCGCAATTGAGCACTCAGGTTACTCAGTATTTGCTGGTGTAGGTGAGCGTACGCGTGAAGGTAATGACTTCTACCACGAAATGAAAGACTCTAACGTATTAGATAAAGTATCACTGGTTTACGGTCAAATGAATGAGCCACCAGGTAACCGTTTACGTGTTGCATTAACTGGCTTAACAATGGCAGAAAAATTCCGTGATGAAGGTCGTGATGTATTATTCTTCGTAGATAATATTTATCGTTATACCCTTGCTGGTACCGAAGTATCTGCATTATTAGGCCGTATGCCATCAGCAGTAGGTTACCAACCAACTCTTGCAGAAGAGATGGGCGTACTTCAAGAACGTATTACTTCAACAAAAACAGGTTCTATCACATCTGTACAAGCAGTTTACGTTCCTGCCGATGACTTAACTGACCCATCGCCAGCAACAACCTTCGCTCACTTAGACTCAACAGTAGTATTAAGCCGTCAAATCGCATCATTAGGTATTTACCCAGCGATTGACCCACTTGACTCAACTTCACGTCAATTAGATCCACTCGTTGTTGGTGAAGAACACTATAACGTTGCTCGCGGTGTACAAAAAACACTTCAACGCTATAAAGAGTTAAAAGATATTATTGCCATCTTAGGTATGGACGAGTTATCTGAAGAAGATAAATTAGTTGTATCTCGTGCGCGTAAAATCGAACGTTACTTATCTCAACCATTCTTCGTTGCTGAAGTATTTAACGGCACACCAGGTAAATATGTACCGTTAAAAGAAACTATTCGTGGTTTCAAAGGCATCTTGGAAGGTGAATACGACCATATTCCAGAACAAGCGTTCTATATGGCGGGTTCAATTGACGAAGTGATCGAAAGAGCGAACAAGATGTAATTGTTCCCTAAACTTTAATTAGGTAAACAGGAGAACAAAATGGCATCTCAATTTGAATTGACCGTCGTAAGTGCGGAACGTGAAATCTTCAAAGGTCAAGTCACGAGTGTTCGAGTTTCAGGAATTGATGGGGAGCTTGGTATTTATGCTGGGCATACCCCATTATTAACCGCAATAAAACCAGGAATGGTAAAGTTTAACCTTGCCGATAGCAAAGAAGAATTTATCTATGTTTCTGGTGGTTTCCTTGAAGTTCAACCAACCGTAGTAACAGTTTTAGCTGATACAGCAATTCGTGGTGATGAACTAGATGAACAACGCATTTTAGCTGCAAAACGTAAAGCAGAAGAAAATCTTGGCAAAACTAATGATGCAGATCTCACTGCAAAATTAGCAAGAGAGATTGCGAAACTACGAGTTTACGAGCTTACAAAAACGAAATTGGCAAATAAACGCTAGGAAAATAAAATGCTTTAACAGAACAGTTAAAGCATTTTTTATAAAAAGAGTTGCTGACAACATAAGAAAAATATGGTTAGCAACTATTACACCTATAAATAAATATAACCATCATAAATATGCACTGCATCGCCAGTCATATAAAGCGGTGTACCTTCGCCATTCCATTCAATGTTAAGTGAGCCACCTGGTAAATCGACTTGTACTTGATTATCTAATAGTCCTTGCATAATACCGACAGCGACAGCACCACAAGCACCACTACCACAAGCTTGAGTTTCACCTGCTCCACGTTCAAAAACACGCAGTTTAATGTGATTGCGGTTAATGACTTGCATAAAACCAATGTTGGCTCGTTCTGGAAAACGTTCGTGGTTTTCCAGTAATGGACCTAATTCATCTACGTTAGCCGTTTCAATATTTTCAACTTGCAACACGCAGTGTGGATTACCCATTGAAACCACACCACACAATACGGTCTGAATAGCGGTACGAAGAATATAATTTTTTTCAAATTTATTAGCTGTGAATGGAATTTGAGCTGGTTCCCAAATTGGCTCGCCCATATTGACTGTAATTTTTCCATCTTCTTTTAGGCTCAATACCATTTTGCCTTTGGCGGTACTTACACCAATATCTGATTTATTAGTCAGCCCTTTTAATGTAACAAAACGAGCAAAACATCTCGCACCATTACCACATTGAGAGACTTCACTTCCATCTGCATTGAAAATACGATAGTGAAAATCCAAATCAGGATCATAAGGTGGTTCAACCAGTAAGAGTTGATCAAAGCCAACGCCACGATGGCGATCAGCTAATTTACGGATAATGTCTTCCGTTAAATAAACGTTCTGCGTAACGCCATCAATGACCATAAAGTCATTACCTAAACCGTGCATTTTAGAAAATTGCATATATTTTCCTATAATTAGAAATTTTTATTGATCTGAGTTATAGCGATTATATTTATTTATTGATATATTGCTCGCCTTTCTATTGGGAAGGGGCGAATGATCGCTAGAATTTTTCGTCAGTATGAAGTTTTTTTTTGAAAATTACAATGGAGCAATTATGTCCGCAATGTTTCTTCTTCAATTTGCCGTTGTATTACTTTGTATTCTGATTGGTGCACGAATTGGCGGCATCGGTCTTGGAGTAATGGGCGGTGTTGGCTTAGCTATCTTATCTTTCGGCTTTGGGTTAAAACCAGCAGGTTTACCTATTGATGTAATGTTGATGATTATGGCAGTCGTTTCTGCCGCCGCTGCAATGCAAGCGGCTGGTGGTTTAGATTATATGATCAAAATCGCAACCAATATTTTACGTCGTAATCCTAAATATATTACATTTATCGCCCCAGCAGTAACTTGGACATTTACGGTTCTTGCTGGTACAGGGCACGTTGCTTATTCTGTATTACCTGTTATTGCAGAAGTAAGCCGCCATAATGGTATTCGTCCAGAGCGTCCACTTTCAATGGCAGTAATTGCCTCTCAATTTGCGATTGTGGCAAGTCCGATTGCTGCAGCTGTAGTTGCTGTGGTTGCGTACCTTGAGCCACAAGGCATTACATTAGGTAGTGTATTAGGCGTAACAATTCCTGCTACTATCCTAGGTTTATTTTGTGCTTGTTTAATCGTTAATAAATTGGGTAAAGAGTTAAAAGATGACCCACATTATCAACGTTTATTACAAGATCCTGAGTATGTAAAATTAAACCACGCAGGTACTAACCCAGAAACTATCGAAATTAAATCAACTGCAAAAACATCAGTGGGCTTATTCTTATTCGGTGCGTTACTTGTTGTTGTAATGGGGGCTATTCCATCACTTCGTCCAGTATTTGATGGTAAACCAATGGGAATGGCACATACAATTGAAATCGTAATGTTAGCAGTTGGTGCGTTAATTATCTTAATTTGCAAACCAAACGGAAATGAAATTACTCAAGGTTCTGTATTCCACGCAGGTATGCGTGCGGTGATTGCTATCTTTGGTATTGCCTGGTTAGGTGATACTTTAATGCAAGGTCATATGACAGAAGTAAAAGGAATGGTTCAAGGATTAGTAGAAGCTGCTCCTTGGGCGTTTGCCTTTGCTCTGTTTGTTCTTTCTGTATTAGTAAATAGCCAAGGTGCAACGGTTGCGACATTATTCCCAATCGCTGTGGCACTAGGTATCCCAGCACCTGTTTTAATTGGGGTATTTGTTGCAGTAAATGGTTACTTCTTTATCCCAAACTACGGACCAATCATTGCATCTATTGACTTCGATAGTACAGGTACAACGAAAATCGGGAAATATATCTTCAACCACAGCTTTATGTTACCAGGCTTATTAAGTATGGCATTCTGCTTAGGCTTCGGTTTATTATTCTCAAGTATCTTACTGTAACGACAACATCGTTATATTAGCTTGAATAAATAAAGCGGTTAGATTATTGCAAATTTTTGCAAAGATCTAACCGCTTTATATTAAATATTTTAAAGTACTGCTAATGCAGCATCGTAGTTTGGCTCTTGTTTAATTTCAGGTACTAACTCACTGTGTAAAACGGTGTTATTTTCATCTAACACGATCACAGCACGAGCGGTTAAACCAGCTAAAGGCCCTGTTGCAATATCGACGCCTAATTGGGTATGTAGTGCTTTATTACGGAAAGTTGAGAGTGATTGAGCATTGGCAATACCTTCAGCTCCACAAAAACGAGCTTGTGCAAAAGGTAAGTCTGCTGAAATGCAAAGCACCACTGTATTATTTAACTCTGCTGCTTTTTGGTTGAATACACGCACAGAAGTTGCACAAATACCTGTATCAATACTTGGGAAGATGTTTAATACTTTACGTTTTCCCGCAAAATCTGCTAATGCAACATTTTCTAATCCATTGTTTACTAAAGTAAAATTTTCAACAGTTGCATTTTTTACTGGGAATGTACCAGCTACTTCAATCGGATTACCGCCTAATGTGATTTGAGTCATAATTTATCCTTCATCAAAAAAATGGGTTGATGCTTTAAAAGCTTTACTAATATAACGATTTTTTAACGTAATTAAAATTGATTTAATAAATTGATTCAACGTAAATCCTAGCGTTTGTTTATGGTAATTTCAGCGATTTTCGTTATACTTTATCCCTAATTTTTTATTCAAAGGTTTTTATTATGTTGAAGTTATTGCGTGTTATTGCTGTTGTTGTTGCTGCTATTGCAATCTGTTTAGTGGGTACAATTTATGCCTTAATTCGCTTACGCCACCCAAGTTCTGTTGGCGTTGTTGCGAGAGCTTTTGGTTCGCTTCACCGTCTAGTCGGTCTTAAATTGATTATTCGTGGCAAGCAAAACGAAGTTCAACCTGCCATTTATATCGGTAACCATCAAAATAATTACGATATGTTATCTATTGCATCAATGGTACCACCAAGAACCGTCAGCGTTGGAAAACGCAGTTTAATTTGGATCCCGTTCTTTGGTCTGGTTTATTGGGCAACGGGCAATATTTTTATTCATAGAGAAAAACGCAGTAGTGCTATCAACACAATGAATAAAGTCGCAGATATTATAAAAGAGCAACAAGTGTCGATTTGGATGTTTCCTGAAGGAACAAGAAGTCGTGGGCGTGGTTTATTGCCTTTCAAAACAGGAGCATTCCATACAGCGATTGCCGCAGGCGTACCTATTGTGCCAGTAGTCTGCTCTAGCTTACATAATAAAATTGATTTAAATCGCTGGGATAATGGCACTGCTATTTGCGAAATGCTTGAGCCGATTGATACAGCGGGCTACAACCGAGAAAATATTAAAGAGTTCATTGAAAAATGTCACACGCTAATGGCAAATAAATTAGCTGAATTAGATCAAGAAGTTGCTCAATTAAAACAAAAAAAGTAGAACCGTAATTAAGATGAAACTTTCTCGCCGACAATTTCTTTCAAGAACTGTACTATCAAGCGGAATCGCTCTAGCACCTAATATGCTTTGGGCAAAAACTCGCCGATCATTAACCATTCCACCTTTAATTGATGTTGGGCGAGGGCGACCTGTGCGTTTAGATTTCCGCTCTGCACAAACTCAGTTTGATCAAGGAAAACTTGCTGATGTATGGGGCGTTAATGGACACTATCTTGCTCCTACTGTTCGAGTAAAATCGGGCGATTTTGTGAAACTCACTTACACAAACAGCCTCCCACAAAAAATGTCGGTGAATATTCAAGGGCTATTAGCCCCTACAGAAATGATCGGCTCGATTCATCGCCAATTTACCCCCAACAGCAGTTGGTCGCCAATATTATCCGTTAATCAACCAGCTTGTACTGCTTGGTATTCGGCAGACACAATGCTTAATTCCGCCTATCAAGTTTATCGTGGTATTGCAGGTTTATGGATCATAGAAGATAACGAAAGCCGCAAAGCACAGCTTCCTAATAAATATGGCGTAAATGATATTCCATTGATTTTACAAGACCAGCTCACAAACAGTGCGGGAGTGCAAGTTCTGGATAGTCAAGCACCACAGTTTTTTGGCAAACGTTTATTCGTTAATGGGCAAGAATCCCCTTATTATGAAGTACCACGAGGTTGGGTGAGACTACGCATCGTGAATGCGTCTCTCTCTCGTCGCTATGATTTACGCTTAGATAATGATAAACCCCTTTATCTTATTGCCACTGGAATGGGCTATTTTGCAGAGCCAATTGAAAGTAACTCGATTTCTCTCGCTCCGTCAGAACGAGTAGAGTTGCTCATCGATCTCAATGAAGGGGAAAAGATCTCGCTAATAAGCGGTCAGAAACGTGGATTTTTTCACAAAATTGAACAGCTCTTTGAAAACGATGATGAATTGATTGATAATGTTGTGGTGGAATTTCGCCCACAAGGTCTGCCTTCGGCATTACATTCAAATGTAACCTTACCGCCATTTGATAAAAACGATTTTAACTTGAAGATTGCCCAAGAGCGTAAATTTACCTTACGACCTTTTGATCGCTTAATCAACCAACAACGTTTTGATCCTAAACGAATTGATTTTACCGTTCAGAAAGGCACGGTAGAACGTTGGTATTTAACCAGTAATGAAGCGATTGGTTTTAGTTTACAAGGGGCAAAATTTATCATCGAAACGGAGAACCGCCAAAAACGCCCCATTCAACAACTAGCGTGGCGAGATACTGTTTGGTTGGAAAAAGATCAAGAGATTACCTTACTTGTTCGCTTTGAACACTCTGCCACTGATGCGTTGCCTTTTACTTTCGGTGTTACCGATTTAATGTTAAAAGATAAAGGTTGTATAGGGCAGTTTAGCGTGAGTTAGGTTTGAATAAGCGGTCTGATCAGTCAGATTTTTTGCAAAAAATCGTGAAAATAAACCGCTTGAGACGAAAATCGCTGATAGAATACGACAGTTTTATTTCTGCGAAAACAGATAGGAAAAATTATGAACCAAGAATATTTAGATTTTGAGTTACCGATTGCCGAATTAGAAGCAAAAATTGACGCGTTACGTTCTGCGGTTGGCAATGACGATAAAATTAATTTGGATGATGAAATTGCACGCTTACAAAAGAAAAGCGAAGAATTAACCAAAAAAACCTTTGCTGATCTTGATGCTTGGCAAGTTTCCCGAATGGCTCGCCACCCTAGTCGTCCTTATACTTTAGATTATATTGAAAAAATCTTCACAGAATTTGATGAACTTGCAGGTGATCGTGCTTTTGCAGACGATAAAGCTATTGTGGGCGGTATTGCTCGTTTAGAAGGTCGTCCTGTAATGGTTATAGGCCATCAAAAAGGGCGTAATGTTAAAGAAAAAGTAAAACGTAATTTCGGAATGCCAGCACCTGAAGGCTACCGTAAGGCATTACGTTTAATGCAAATGGCAGAACGCTTTAATCTACCAATTATTACGTTCATTGATACGCCAGGAGCATATCCAGGAATTGGAGCAGAAGAACGTGGACAATCGGAAGCAATTGCTCGTAACTTGCGTGAAATGGCAACCTTAAAAGTACCAGTGATTTGTACGGTTATCGGTGAGGGCGGTTCTGGTGGTGCTTTAGCTATCGGTGTTGGCGATAAAGTGAATATGTTACAGTACAGTACTTATTCTGTTATTTCACCTGAAGGCTGTGCCTCTATTTTATGGAAAAGTGCGGATAAAGCCTCTACGGCAGCCGAAGTAATGGGCTTAACTGCTCCACGTTTAAAAGAGTTAGAACTCATCGACAATATCGTACCAGAGCCATTAGGTGGAGCACACCGTAATGTAGATGAAATGGTGGCAAATTTAAAGCAACGCTTACTTGATGATTTAGCCGACCTTGCACCGTTAGATCAAGAATCATTGCTTGACCGTCGCTATCAACGCTTAATGAATTATGGATATGTGTAGTTAGAAAAATATACTGCTACTAAATTTTGCTCCCATTCCAGCTAAATAGGGAGCAAAATACAAGTACTATCAATCAAATTAAAAACAGATGTGGAATCAAGTTCATTACAATCATTGTAGAAATGGATTGTAATAAGCGGGAAGATCCGAAGATAAATCCGCGATTTGTTCCATTATCAAATTTCACTAATAAATTTGCCATTGCGGTTAAAACGTAAACTTCAATCACAGTAAATACAATCAAATAAAGGTACGCCGAAACTAGTGATACATATTTCAAGGTAATAAACCAAGGTAAAATCATCCCCAGTGCCAATAATGGCCCGATCCAAAGTAGTTGTTTTTTAGTTAAGTTGATATGTTTAGAAAAGGTTGATTGTAACCCTACTGTCATTAAACCATTGATAAATAATGCAACAGGAATCTGCTCAGGCACACTTAATTTATTATCAAATAGATAAGGGAAAATCACGAAGAAAGACATTGCTACGCTAATCGGCACAAGTAGCATTAAATGTACGAATAGAAACTCTTTTGTAATAATTTCTCGAATTTGTCCCCAACGAAATTTAACTAAGCTATTCACATTTTCCATTTGATAGAAGGGTTTTGCCATAAAAACAAAAAGCACCGTTTCTAATAAAAAACAGCACCAAATAAGCCATTCAATTTGCTCAAATTTAATAAAAGGAATCGCTAATAGTGGTGCAGCCATTGATGACATACTCGTTACTTTTAAGAATTTCCCTTGTAAACGGGTTTTAGCAGAGTATTCATCTCCCGCTAACGCTAATAAACAGGCTCTTGCATTCGTTGCAAATAGACAGCTCCCTAATCCAAAGCAGATCGTTGCCAATAATAGTACGACATAGTGTTCTGCGGAGAGAAAGAAAATATAAGCAATCACATCAAGTAAGCAACCTAATAACATCATTTTGGCTAAGCCATAACGATCGCCTAATATTCCTGCCACAATGGCTAATGCTTGGCTACAAAAGAATAGCAACGAGAGCGAAAATGCGATTTGTGCATTAGACAAGCCTTTTTGTTGTAGATACACAAAAAAGACGGTTTGCATTGAGAAAAAGGCAAGGGTGGAAATAAACCGCCGCCACAATAATAGGTTTTCTAAGGACATTAAGGGTACACCTATATAAACAGAAAACATTATTATACAACAATAAAAGGCGGTCGGTTCTAGGTTATAATAAGTTGTTTACTTAGTAATTTAGAGAGTTATATTCTCATATTTATCGTAATTTTTACTTTGAGTTGAATCGTTTCCGAAGACCTGCTTCGTAAAGCGCTTCATCAGTTTCGGTAAGTAAGTCACGTTTAGTTTTTTCAGAAAGGGTATAGATAAATTGGTGGTTTATTGCTCCGTAGAGCTTGAATAGAAGGGAATGATCGACATCAATTCCAATTTTAATTAGCTCAATAAATACTTTCACCTCCCCTTTTTCAATTAAGTCTTCAACAGAATTTATGTTTACCTTTTTCAATGTTCTTTCTAGATTTAGATTCAAGTTAGGTAATGATCGAATTTGCCTCTTTCGTTGTTTGTAAAGTGAAACTTTATTTGATTGAATTTCGGCTAAACTGGCAGTAAACCAAGTAGTGTAAGTAGATAAGTTATGTAGAATTGGGTCGGGGATTAAGTAAAACATATTTGTTTTGCTTATTTTAGGATCAATTAAACATTTCATACCTAAAGAAATGGCTTCTGAAACATCTTTTTCTGCTAGTTTCAGATAAAAAAGCCCCTCTTTATACAACCCAAACATAAGATCATCTTTAAAAATCCCATAATAAGAGAAATATGTCTTAGCCTTGGTTTCTCCAATTATCGGTAATAATAAAGTTCGAATGTTTAGTGTTTGTTGATTGATGTGGTTCATACAGCTCCCTCCGTTTATGTGAACTAATGTATTAAATCCAAGTGGTTATCCCACTGTTCAAATATCGCCTAGGTAGTGATAGTTTTCAATCTAATAATCTGATTTTTTTTGTGATATATATCGAAAAATAGAAAAAAGTGTACTTTTGTACTTAGATCAATAGATAAATTATTTGCTATAAAATTGAATTGATGCTTGTTATTTGTAGTAAATTCCCTTATAATTATCAGACGCTTTCACTGATGTATAGATAGCGTCACTTAGTGTAATCATTTACTAGGTGGTATTACAGATATTGTAGTACATAAAATGCCCCCGATTTGGGAGCTATAACAAGGTATGACTGTGCCCCCTTAATGTAATTTATTAAGTTTGGTGGTTCGGTTTTTTTATTAGCTAAATTTTAATGGAGCTCTGGTCTAATGCAGAACCAAAGAATCCGTATCCGCTTAAAAGCGTTCGATCATCGTTTGATCGATCAATCAACTGCGGAGATCGTAGAAACAGCTAAACGTACTGGTGCACAAGTTCGTGGTCCAATTCCTTTACCAACGCGTAAAGAGCGTTTTACAGTATTGATTTCACCACACGTTAATAAAGATGCGCGTGACCAATATGAAATTCGTACTCACAAACGTTTAGTTGATATTGTTGAGCCAACAGAAAAAACTGTTGATGCATTAATGCGTTTAGATTTGGCTGCCGGCGTTGACGTGCAGATCAGCCTAGGTTAATTAAGAGGTTATTACAATGATTGGTTTAGTCGGTCGTAAAGTTGGTATGACCCGTATCTTCACAGAAGATGGCGTGTCAGTTCCAGTTACCGTAATCGAAATCGAAGCCAACCGTGTGACTCAAGTTAAAACTCTTGAAAACGATGGCTATACTGCAGTTCAAGTTACAACTGGTTCGAAAAAAGCGAATCGTGTAACTAAGCCTGAAGCAGGTCATTTCGTTAAAGCAGGTGTTGAAGCTGGTCGCGGTTTATGGGAATTTCGTACTGAAGGTGAAGAATTCACTTTAGGTCAAGAAATCAACGTAGACATCTTTACAGATGTTAAAAAAGTAGATGTTACTGGTACTTCTAAAGGTAAAGGTTTTGCTGGCGGTGTTAAACGCTGGAACTTCCGTACTCAAGATGCTACTCACGGTAACTCTTTATCACACCGTGTACTTGGTTCTATTGGTCAAAACCAAACTCCAGGTCGTGTGTTTAAAGGTAAAAAAATGGCTGGACACTTAGGTGCTGAGCGTGTAACCGTTCAATCACTTGAAGTTGTTCGTGTAGATGCTGAGCGTAAATTATTATTAGTTAAAGGTTCTGTACCTGGTGCAACTAATAGTGATGTTATCGTAAAACCAGCTGTTAAAGCATAAGTCTAGGAGATAGAGATGGAATTACAAGTTGTAGGTGCAAACGCACTAACTGTTTCTGAAACTACCTTCGGACGTGAGTTTAACGAAGCGTTAATCCACCAAGTAGTTGTTGCGTATGCAGCAGGTGCTCGTCAAGGAAGTCGTGCTCAAAAAACTCGTGCTGAAGTGTCTGGTTCAGGTAAAAAACCTTGGCGTCAAAAAGGTACTGGTCGTGCTCGCTCAGGTGATGTTAAATCACCAATCTGGCGTTCTGGTGGTGTAACTTTCGCAGCTAAACCACAAGATCACAGCCAAAAAGTGAACAAGAAAATGTACCGTGGTGCAATCAAAAGCATTCTTTCTGAACTTGTTCGTCAAGATCGTTTAGTTGTTGTTGATAAATTTGAAATTGACGCACCAAAAACTAAAGTTTTAGTACAAAAATTAAAAGATATGGCGTTAACTGACGCACTTATCATTACTGCGAGCTTAGATGAAAATCTATTCTTAGCAGCACGCAACTTATATAAAGTAGATGTGCGTGATGTTCAAGGAATTGATCCAGTAAGTTTAATCGCTTTCGATAAAGTGGTTGTTACTGTAGATGCAGTAAAACAAATTGAGGAGATGTTAGCATGATTCAACAAGAACGTTTGCTAAAAGTGCTTAAAGCACCTCATATCTCTGAGAAAGCAACAAATAACGCAGAAAAAGGCAATACTATCGTTTTCAAAGTCGCTTTAGATGCAAATAAAGTAGAAATTGCAAATGCAGTAGAGCAACTTTTCGAAGTTAAAGTAGATTCTGTTCGTACAGTGGTTGTTAAAGGTAAAACTAAACGTCACGGTGCTAAATCAGGTCGTCGTAGTGATTGGAAAAAAGCGTACGTGACACTTCAGGAAGGTCAATCTCTTGACTTTGTTGAAGGTGCGGCAGAGTAATTCGGAGGAATAGAAAACTATGGCTATCGTTAAATGTAAGCCGACCTCCGCTGGTCGTCGTCATGTAGTTAAAGTTGTTAATCCAGAGCTTCACAAAGGTAAACCTTTTGCAGCACTTTTAGATACTAAATCTAGAACTGGTGGTCGTAACAACTTAGGTCGTATTACCACTCGCCACATCGGTGGTGGTCATAAGCAACACTATCGTTTAATTGATTTCAAACGTAATAAATTAGACATTCCAGCTGTTGTTGAGCGTTTAGAATACGATCCAAACCGTTCTGCAAACATTGCATTAGTACTTTATAAAGATGGTGAGCGTCGCTACATTCTTGCACCAAAAGGTTTATCTGTTGGTGATCAAATTCAAGCGGGTGCTTCATCTCCAATTAAAGTAGGTAACTCATTACCAATGCGCAATATCCCAGTTGGTTCAACAATTCATAACGTTGAATTAAAACCAGGTAAAGGCGGTCAAATCGCTCGTTCTGCTGGTGCATATGTGCAAATTATTGCTCGTGAAGGTAACTATGTAACTTTACGTCTTCGCTCAGGTGAAATGCGTAAAGTATTAGCTGAGTGTTCTGCAACTATTGGTGAAGTAGGTAACTCAGAACATATGCTTCGCGTTCTTGGTAAAGCAGGTGCAAACCGTTGGAGAGGTATTCGTCCAACAGTTCGTGGTACTGCGATGAACCCAGTTGACCACCCACACGGTGGTGGTGAAGGTCGTAACTTCGGTAAACACCCTGTTACACCTTGGGGCGTTCAAACCAAAGGTAAGAAAACTCGCCATAACAAACGTACTGATAAATTCATCGTACGTCGTCGTGGTAAATAATTTTATTCATTAAAAAGAGGTAAGCCATGCCACGTTCTCTCAAGAAAGGTCCTTTCCTTGACCTACACTTGTTGAAGAAGGTAGAGAAGGCGGTGGAAAGCGGGGATAAAAAACCAATCAAAACTTGGTCCCGTCGTTCAATGATCATTCCATCAATGATCGGATTGACCATCGCAGTCCATAATGGTCGTCAGCATGTTCCAGTTTATGTTTCTGATGAAATGATCGGTCATAAATTAGGTGAATTTGCACCGACTCGTACATACCGCGGTCACGCCGCAGATAAGAAAGCTAAGAAATAAGAGGTAAAAGATGGAAACTATTGCAAAACATCGTTACGCTCGTACTTCTGCACAAAAGGCTCGCTTAGTTGCTGACTTAATTCGCGGTAAAAAAGTTGCGCAAGCATTAGAAATCTTAACTTTCACAAACAAAAAAGCAGCAGCTTTAGTTAAGAAAGTTTTAGAGTCAGCTATTGCAAACGCAGAGCACAATGACGGTGCAGATGTCGATGATCTTAAAGTTGCGAAGATTTTCGTTGATGAAGGTCCAAGCATGAAACGTGTAATGCCACGTGCTAAAGGTCGCGCAGATCGTATTTTAAAACGTACAAGCCACATCACAGTGGTTGTGTCAGATCGTTAATCAGTAGGAGAATAACAAATGGGTCAAAAAGTACATCCACATGGTATTCGCCTTGGTATTGTTAAGCCTTGGAGCTCTACTTGGTTCGCGAATACACAAGATTTCGCAGACAATTTAGAAGGCGATTTCAAAGTACGTCAATTTTTAAACAAAGAGTTAGCGAGTGCTTCTGTTTCACGCATCACTATTGAGCGTCCAGCGAAAAGCATCCGTGTAACTATTCACACAGCTCGTCCAGGTATCGTAATTGGTAAAAAAGGCGAAGATGTTGAAAAATTAAGAAACGCAGTATCTAAAATTGCTGGTGTTCCTGCTCAAATCAACATTGCTGAAGTGAAAAAACCAGAGCTAGATGCAAAATTAGTTGCAGATAGCATCGCATCTCAACTTGAGCGTCGTGTAATGTTCCGTCGCGCAATGAAACGTGCAGTACAAAACGCAATGCGTTTAGGTGCTAAAGGTATCAAAGTTGAAGTTAGCGGTCGTTTAGGTGGTGCAGAAATCGCACGTTCAGAATGGTATCGTGAAGGTCGTGTACCTCTACATACTCTTCGTGCTGACATCGATTATAACACTGCAGAAGCACACACTACATACGGTGTAATCGGTATTAAAGTGTGGATCTTCAAAGGTGAAATTCTTGGTGGTATGGCTGCAGTGATTGAATCAGAGAAAGAACCAGCGGCACAGCCTAAAAAGGCGCCACGTGGCAAAGGTCGTAAATAAGGAGATCACTGAATGTTACAACCAAAACGTACAAAATTCCGTAAAGTTCACAAAGGTCGTAACCGCGGTTTAGCTGGCGGTACAGAAGTGAGCTTCGGTTCATTCGGTTTAAAAGCGGTTGGTCGTGGCCGTTTAACTGCGCGTCAAATTGAAGCAGCTCGTCGTGCGATGAGCCGTGCGGTAAAACGTCAAGGTAAAATCTGGATTCGTGTATTCCCAGATAAACCAATCACAGAAAAACCTTTAGAAGTCCGTATGGGTAAAGGTAAAGGTAACGTTGAGTACTGGGTAGCCTTAATCCAACCGGGTAAAGTTCTCTATGAAATGGATGGTGTTTCAGAAGAAGTTGCACGCAACGCATTTGCATTAGCAGCAGCTAAACTTCCGTTTAAAACCACATTTGTAACTAAGACGGTGATGTAATGAAAGCTCAAGAATTACGTGCAAAAAGTATTGAAGAGCTGAATGGTGAATTAGTAAACCTTTTAGGTGAGCAGTTCAAGTTGCGTATGCAAGCAGCCACCGGTCAGCTTCAACAAACCCATCAGTTAAAACAAGTGCGTCGTAGCATTGCACAAGTAAAAACTGTATTAACCGAGAAGGCGGGTGAGTAATGACTGATAAAATTCGTACAGTACAAGGTAAAGTAGTTAGCGACAAAATGGAAAAATCTTTCGTAGTTGCTATCGAACGTACAGTTAAACACCCAATCTATGGTAAGTTTATCCGTCGTACTACTAAACTTCACGTACACGATGAAAATAACGAAGCTAAATTAGGTGATGTTGTTGAAATTAAGGAATGTCGTCCTGTTTCAAAAACTAAATCTTGGACTTTAGTTCGTGTAGTTGAAAAAGCAATCGTTGCTTAATTAACTCAGTTCAAATAAGAAATCCCTAGCAGAAATGCTGGGGATTTTTTTGTAAAATTTTCCTAAAATCTCGGTGTAATGGACAAACCAATCACAGAAAAATCTTTAGAAGTCCGTATGGGTCAAGGTAACGTTGAGTACTGGGTAGCCTTAATCCATGATGGAAATAGGTGTAATGGACAAAATATCCAATCCGCTAATGAAGCGTCCGATATAATGATCCCTTCTAAACCTGATCTTCTACATATTACCTATTCTTTTGGCTGAACATCATCAACATAACGCTTAATAAATTTTGCTTTATGTTTGTGTATCACTTCTTCAATCGAAATATCGTATTTATCTGCCAAGATAAATAAGTTATCAAACACATCACCAAGTTCTTCAATCAGATTTTCACGTTTTTGAGCCTGATCTTGTTCGATTTGATCAGGACGCTCACGCCCAATTTCAATGGCTCGCACCGCACAAGCCACTTCCCCGACTTCCTCAGCTAAATAAGCCAAGCGTCTAAAAACATCGTGACGATACCAATTTTGTTGTTGATAGAACTCACTAACCCATTGTTGATACTCTGAAAACTGCATTTGGTTTACCTTAAAAGTTTGTTATGATTTCAGTACACTTTACTGAAAATAGGAAGAAAAAGAAATGAATATTACTGTTTATTGTGGTGCAAGCCTTGGTAATAACCCAAAACATCAACAAGCTACCGTCCAATTAGGGCAATGGATTGCTCAACAGGGGTATACTCTCATCTATGGCGGTGGAAATGCAGGGCTAATGGGGCTAATTGCTAATACTGTCTTAGAAAACGGCGGTAAAGTAATCGGCATTATGCCAACCTTTTTACAAGAACGAGAGCTTGCTCATACAGGCTTAACAGAAATGATCAGCGTTGATTCAATGTCTGTGCGTAAACAGAAAATGATTGAACTTGGTGATGTGTATATCGCTCTTGCTGGTGGGCCAGGAACTTTAGAAGAAATCAGCGAAGTGATTTCGTGGGCAAGAATCGGGCAAAATAATAACCCTTGTATTTTATTTAATAGCGACAATTACTACCAACCGCTCCGACAATTCTTTGATAAGATGGTCGAACAAGGCTTTTTAACCACAACAGACCGCCAAAAAACACTTTTTTCCGATGATCTAAACGAAATCACCCATTTTATTGCTCACTATATGCCACCTGAAGTAAGACGTTACTAATTTGCAAAAAATTTGCCTTAACCTACCGCTTGTCAGGTACAATAGGCTCATTTTCAAATCCAAGTAGAGAACATATAGATGAAAGAAACCATTGTGGCACAAGCTACTCCAATCGGACGTGGGGGGATCGGTATTTTACGCGTGTCTGGCCCACAAGCTGCCGAAGTGGCTCAAGCGGTATTGGGTAAATGTCCAAAGCCGAGAATGGCTGATTATCTTCCTTTTAAAGATGAAGATGGCACAATTTTAGACCAAGGAATCGCTCTCTTTTTTAAAGCACCAAATTCATTTACAGGGGAAGATGTCCTTGAATTACAAGGGCACGGCGGACAAGTGATTTTAGATATTTTGCTTAATCGCATTCTCAAAGTGAAAGGTATTCGTATTGCACGAGCAGGGGAATTTTCTGAACAAGCCTTTTTAAATGATAAACTCGATCTTGCTCAAGCAGAAGCGATTGCCGATTTGATTGATGCGACATCAGAACAAGCCGCTCGCTCGGCATTAAAATCACTACAAGGTGAATTTTCTAATAAAATCAATCAACTAGTAGATTCTGTAATCTATCTTCGCACCTATGTTGAGGCAGCGATTGATTTCCCTGATGAAGAGATTGATTTCTTAGCGGACGGTAAAATCGAAACAAAATTAAACGAAATTATTGCCCAATTAGCGAATGTTCGCCAAGAAGCCAAGCAAGGCACAATTTTGCGAGAAGGAATGAAAGTGGTGATTGCAGGCAAACCAAATGCAGGCAAATCAAGCCTACTCAACGCATTGGCAGGGAGAGAAGCAGCGATTGTGACTGATATTGCAGGCACAACCCGTGATGTATTGCGTGAACATATTCATATTGACGGAATGCCGTTACACATCATTGATACTGCTGGTTTGCGAGAAGCCAGTGATGAAGTAGAGAAAATCGGGATCAAACGAGCTTGGGACGAGATTGCTCAAGCCGACCACGTCTTATTGATGATTGATAGCACTGAGTCGCAAAGTGAACATTTCCAACAAGAATGGGCCGATTTTTTAAGTAAATTGCCGAAAAACATTCCAGTTACGGTGATCCGCAATAAAGTGGATCTTACAGGCGAAAGTGAAAGTTTAGTCAATGTGGATAACTTTACGCTCATTCGTCTTTCTGCTCAAACTAAAGTGGGCGTAGATTTACTGCGTGAACATCTCAAAAAATCAATGGGTTATCAAAGCTCTACGGAAGGTGGATTTATCGCTCGCCGCCGCCATTTAGTTGCATTGGAAACTGCCGCAGAACATTTACAGCGTGGACACATTCAATTAACGCAATTCCACGCAGGTGAGCTACTCGCTGAAGAGTTACGTCTTGTGCAAAACGCATTAAGCGAAATTACAGGGCAATTCACTTCTGACGATCTACTTGGTAACATTTTCAGCTCTTTCTGTATTGGTAAGTAGCTAGTCTTTCTAATAAAGGCTTAATGGATAAAACAGCAACTATTTTGTCCATTACACCAATAAATTAAGCGGTCACTTTCCAACAATTCTTTGCAAAAGTTTATGGGGAAGTGACCGCTTTATCTATTTATAAAAAAATTATAATGAGGCTAATGTGCCGAATTTTCTAATCCATAAATTTCTCGATTAGGATCACAATATGTATTTGCTAACTCTTTACCATTTTTACTAACGGATACTCCACCCCCAGCTTCCCTAACAAAGTTATTCCAAATAAAATATTCAACTCCTTTATTGAACATTGTAATATTCATCGCCTGAGTACCGCTATCACGAGTATTTTCAACATCAGAAATTCTATTTGTGAATACCATTTCAGGTTTGCCTGGTTTTCCATAACTATACTGGTAATTACTTCCAACTTTTTCGATTGAAAGATGCTTTCCATTTTTCATAAAGCAAGAAAAGATGGTGCTATTAGCCATAGTAGTCTGGGTAGTCGCTGTGAGCAAAACTGTTATTAGAGCTAATTTTTTCATTCTAAATATCCTCTAGGAGTCATATGATCATAAAATCATTTAATAAAATTGTTTAATTGGCTTTAATTTAGATGGACATTTAACTTCCTTTACTTTTAGGAACATTCCACCAATTTCAGTGATTTGTAAACAGGATTTATTCTTAATTGCTTTATCCATTATTTGAGAATCACGTTCACTTAAACCAGGAAAATAAATATATAATTTTCCTTTGGTTGTGACAAGATAAAATCCATCTTCGCTCTCATCGTCTCTAGTGTATCCTTTTGGTTTTACTATATTTGTTATTCCTGCAATAGTAGAACTAGTCAATCCTAGAACAAATATAGAAAATAAAAATTTTTTCATAAAAATCCTAAATTTTATTTATAAGAACAGTTTTACGCCATCTCGTAAAAGTAGTTTTTACTTTCCAAAACCGTTACTTATCTATCGAAAAAAGAGTGCATTATGACAAAAATCAATGAGCGAATCAGAATCTTGAGAGAAGAACATCTGTTTTCACAAGAACAGATTGCTGAAAAAATGGGAATCTCAGCAAATAGTTATGGGAAATTAGAGCGTGGAGAAACGAAATTAACATTAGATAAGTTAGAACAAATTGCGAATATTTTTGATCTTGATGTAATTGAACTAATTAATTCGGGAGAAAAAACATCTTATCAAATAATGCATTATGGTTCAGGCACAAATGCCTTTAGTATTAGTGGTAGCACTAAAGAACTCTTAAATGAGAATGAAAAACTACAACTGATCATTTCCCATAAAGATGAGAAAATTGAACATCTGCAACAAGAAGTGAATTTGCTCAAAGAGATGTTAGCACTACTAAAGAGTTCTAATTTTTAGGAAGACAACCTTATTTTATTTGTAGAATGGTCAAATTTGACTCGATTGCTCGTTATAATTCATAATCTTTTACAAATTTTTATGGAAAAGCAACCGCTTACTTTTCTATTTAGCAAAATTAGCTTACTATTTCACAACATTTAGTTATCTTGTTAGGTTGCACTATGCACTTCGCCATTCTACCGATTCGGATCATTCTCTTTGCATTATTTGCCTTTGGATTATGCCGTATTGGTTTATATTTTGTTCATTATGATTATTTCTCACCATTAACGCTTTCTGAAGTTGCCAAAGGGTTGGTTAAAGGCATTCAATTTGATAGTGCCACCACAATGCTTTTTTGTTCTCCAATGTTGGTGCTGTTAAGTTTGCCTTTCAAAGCCATTCAACAAACGAAATGCCGTACATTGTTAGTTTGGCTGTGTGCTTTAATGATTTTTGTAATGTGTGCTTACAGTTTAGGCGATCTCACTTATTTTGGCGAAGTACAGCACCATATCGGTGCAGAAATTCTCAATTTGAGTGCCGATCAAGGTGCGTTAATTGAAATTGCACTTAGCTCTCGCTTAGCTTATACCTTAGGTAGTTTAGTTGGTTTAGTGTTGTTGGGCGTTTTGTGGTACTACGCCATTCAACGTCCACTCACAAAGCAGGCAGTTCTTCCGCAAAATAAATGGCTACGTTTAGTTATTTGGCTATTACTTGCAGGGATCTATTTCATTTTATTTAGAGGGATTATTCTTTCTGGTCGCCCAATCAATTTAAGTGATGCTTTTACAGGAAGTAAATTACAGCAAGCTAATCTTGCCTTAAACCCTGTTTATACCACTTATCGAGAAAGCCGTAATCGTTTAAAAGAGCAACCACTCAATTACGTTTCTTCAACGGAGTTGCAAAATTTTGCCAGCAAACAACCGCTTATTTTTAAATGGCAACACCCTGAAAATAAGCCAACGAATAAAAATGTGGTACTCGTGTTATTAGAAAGTTGGAGCTACAAATATATTGATGCGTTAGCAGGTGGGAGTTATAACGTTACACCATTTATGGATAGCCTTGTGGCGAAATCTCAAGTGTGGGATAACTACTACGCAGCAGGGCAACGTAGTATTGTGGGTATTCAAGCGGTTCTTTCTTCTACACCTTCGTTACAAAGTCAGCCTACTCTTGGCTTTGGCTTAGAATTAAAAGAGATGAGTCGTATTGCTCAGATTGCCAATCAACAAAATTATCGCACTGTAATGATGCAATCTTCTGCTCGCCGTTCATTCCATATGGATAGCATTGCTAATGCACTGGGTTTCCAAGAATATTATGGTAAAGAAGATGTTCCGCTCTTACGAGAATATCCGCAAGAGCAGCCTCGCTTTGGTTGGGATTACGATGCGTTGCAAGCCTTTAATCAAAAATTAAGTGAGCCAGCAAAGAAACAGCCATTCTTTGCATTTATGTTTACAGGAACAACACACGAGCCATTTCCTAAAATTGGCAGTGAATTTGAGCTATATCCACACGATGACCAAGGCGAAAATGGTTTCCTAAATACGCTAAAATATAGTGATTGGGCGTTACAGCAGTTTATGCAATCGGCAGAAAAACAGCCTTGGTATCAAAATACTATCTTTATTTTTACAGCTGACCACACCCTAAATGCAGAAAGTGATGATAATTTGCCACAGCGTTTCCATATTCCGTTGGTCATATTCAGCCCTGATGGCTCATTACCGCCAACACGTCATACTGAATTAGCCTCACAGTACGATCTATTCCCTTCCATTATGGATTTACTAGGATTTAACCAGCCTATTTATACTTTCGGGAAATCGTTATTTGCCAATGAAAAGAGTGAAAGCGTAATGCTTAATCAAGGGGATACAGTTGGAATGATTACACCAACAACGTGGGTAGGTTTTACACCTGAAGGTATTCAAGAGAAGGCTGAAAACTACTCCACTAAAGATGAGCAGGCTCTGCAAAACCTTAAACTAAAAATGCAATATGCCGATCAGCTTTTACGAGAGAATCGTTGGGTGGCAGATTAAATAAAAAATTGCTCTATAAATGAAAGCAGTCGAATTATTAACAAAGTCATTTAATGTAAGGTGGGCTAAGACCCACCTCAGATTATTGACAAAGTCTTTTTTCATTCGGACGCCAGCGTGGCGTCCCTACAAGGAAAGTTATAACCAATTGAAAAATAACAGATTTTATTTTGTTATGTAGGGACGCCACGCTGGCGTCCGTTAATTGGATACAACAAATTGGGGTTTGTCATCAGTCTGAGCTAGGCATTGAGCCTAGCTTTTACTATCAATAAACCAATTAAAAT
>NZ_LEKM01000114.1 GCF_009761375.1 Ursidibacter arcticus
ATAAAACTGCAGACTGATGACAAACCCCAATTTGTTGTATCCAATTAACGGACGCCAGCGTGGCGTCCCTACATAACAAAATAAAATCTGTTATTTTTCAATTGGTTATAACTTTCCTTGTAGGGACGCCACGCTGGCGTCCGAATGAAAAAAGACTTTGTCAATAATCTGAGGCACAGTTTCTGTGCCTTTATTGTAATTTAATGTCATAGAGGGAATTTAGAATGAAAAAATCATTATTAGCTATTACATTAGGAGCAATTTTAAGCTTAACAGCGTGTGATAATGGAAAAAGTAAACTCGAAGCCGATTTAAAAGCATCTCAAGAAAAATTTGCTCAATTAGAAAAAGTAGCGAATGAAAAGCTGGTTGAGATTCAAAAAATTGCGGAAGAACATATTGCTAAAGCTCACGCAGAAGCAGATGAAAAAGTCGCTCAAGTAAAACAACAAGCAGACGAAAAAGTAGCAGAAGCAAATAAATCAGCAGAAGAGAAAATTGCACAAATTAAGCAAGAAACAGAAAAACAACTGACTGAAATGAGAAATTCAGTAGAAAGCCAAGTTGCTGAAGCTAGAAAGATTTCAGATGATAAATGGCAAGAAATGAAAAAAGCTATTGAATCTAAATTAAGCCAGCCAAAGCAAGCTGTTGCAGAAGTAGTGGAAGATGCTAAGAATACCGCATCAGAAAAGAAAAGTAAGTTATCCGAAGCATTAGGCGAAGTTAAAGAGTCTTTAAGCTCAACATTAAAAGATGCCAAAGAGGTGATTGCAGATAAAATGGATAGTGCAGGAAAGGTGATTCAGAATGTAGCCTCTGGGCTTAAAAGTGATACACAAGAAGCGACTAAAGCTGTAGAAAACAAAGATGAAACCAAAGCTGAAAAGTAGTTTTGGAAAGGTAAAATAGCTTAATTTGGATATAATTTGTGCTTAGTTTGAGTGTATTTTGAGTTTTGAACGTAAATAGCGATTGATCTCATTGTGATTCTTTGGTATAAATTACATCTGAAAGACTAATCGGTCTTTTGTATACAAAAGGGGAGCTATTACTAACGTAATAGCTCAAGATAATATGAGTGTCTTTACTCAATAACTTTATATAAAGGTTAAAAATATGAACAAAAACACATTTGTTAAATTTAGCTTAACATTAGTTTCAGCTGCAGTATTAGCAGCTTGTGGTAGCTCAGGCGGTAACGGTGGATCACAAGCACCACAAGCACCACAAGCACCACAAGCACCACAAGCACCACAAGCACCACAAACTGGAGCAACTGAAGGTGTTACAACAGTAACGAATGATTCTTTAGATGGTAAGTCATACGGACATAAATCAGTAAAAAAACGTGTGTCTAACTTAAATGTAGGTCAAGGTAAAGAAGTTTCAAGTAATTCTTCAAATGTTCCTACAGCGATGACAATTCCACTAGACCCTAGCTTGGATACAATTGTTATTGCAACAGGTAACTTCCAAGACAGCCAACAAGGTGCGTATTTAGAAGATTTTGATTTCCGTGGCAATACTGATAATACAACAGGTGAGCATACACTACAGCACATCCACGTAACAGCAGATGGTTCTACTGTTAATGCTGGTGTTGCTCGTGCAGACGGTAGATCAAGAACTAAAACAGATCTTCAAGGTACAGAAACTGGTAAAGCATTAGTTTTCCAACAAGATCGTTTAAATTACATCTCTACAGAAGAGAGAGAACTTTCTAACGAGCAGTTAACAGATCCACGTGGTCTTCGTGATCGTACAGACAGTGTTGCAGAAGTTTATGGTAATAGAACTTTCTTAGCTGGTAATTCTGCAGAAGCCCAGGCAGCACAAATCGTGGCTAATGAAAATTTATCTAACGCTCCGTTCTTATATAAAGATCAAAACGGTGAGTATACTGTTGCGGGTAGATTAAACCTTGTTCAGTATGGACGTGTTACATCTAAATTACATGAACGCAAAATGGATGATTTCCGTGAAGGTTTACCTGTTGTAGATGGTGACAAAACTCGTATTGCAAGTTTTGGTTTATATGGTCAAGATGCTACAGAAGATCACTACTTCTATCGTAGTAACACCGGTTCTCGTAACCCTGTAGATGTGGCTGCATTACAAGCTCACTATAGAAGTGGTGTTGTTCAATATAATGGACATGCTGTAACTTACGGTTTAGATCATAGTTTCAAAGCAAAAAGTGGTCTTCCAAATGCGATCGGTTATCAGAAAGAGTTAGTGAGTGGTACACACGTTCAAGCAAATATTGATTTAGCAGATAACAAAGTTACTGGTAAATTATATGATGTGTGGTCTCACGGTGCATATGGCTCAGTTGCTACTGAACAGAATGACCTTGTTAGCTTTAATGGTAGATTAAATGTAGCTAATGGTGCGATCGCAGGTACTTCAAACCATAAAGGTGCAGAAGGTACATTCAATGCTAATGTATTCGGTACTAATGCTCAAGAATTAGGTGGTGCAGTGAAGAGTAAATCTCACTTAGCTAATGAAAGCTGGGGTGCTGTATTTGGTGCTGTTGCTGTTGGTGCTCCACAACCAAGAGATGTTGATGGCTTAACTGATAGTACAGATGGTAATAACGCAACTGCAAATAGCCGCTAATTCTTAGTTAAGAATCGCTATTAATTTAATAATCAGCCCACCCTAGGTGGGCTGTTTTTATACTACGGAATGATTTTATGAAAAAATTAGCTGTATATGTAGCACTGTTAAGTACAACAGTGTGTGCAGAAACCACAGTAGTGGAGAGAGATCCACACCAAACTAATATCAACAATCCATCACCTTTAGAACAAAATAAATTAAAGGATGATCTATTAAGACAGCAAAAATTATCTGAGGCGAATAAAGCGGAAGATAAAAGAAATGTGCTTAAATATACAGGAAGACAGCTAGTAGAAAACCCTGAAATTTTAGAAGATTTATTCCTAAGAGCGTTAATTAACCCAAATAGTGCTATCTTACCTACTTATATTAAATTATATAGTCACATTCCAAATCGAGATGAATCTTTAATTGATTGGGCAAATGCGATTTTATTAAGAGATAAAAATTTAACTGATTCAGTCTCAGCTTATCGAGCGTTACATACTAAATTACCCGATAATGATTTTATTCGCTTCCAATTAGCAGAAACACTATTTTATAACCAAGAGTTTGAAGCTGCAAAAACACAATTTGAACGTTTAAGAGCCTCAAAAGGCGTATCTCCGCAAGATATTGTGGTATTTGATAATTATATTGCAGCCATTAACCGTAAAGAAGAGTGGAGTTTCTCTTTTGGTGGTACTTTCTTAAATGATAAAAATTTATCAAACTCTGCACCACAAGGAACGGTAATGACCTTACCTAATGGTGGAACACTAACCTACTCATCGCCAAGACAGTCTGGGCAAGGTGTTTCTGTTTGGAGTGGAGCAAGTAAACGGTGGGGTTTAAATAGCGGTAAATATATTGCCTTTGATAGTAATTTATCAACCAAATATTATTGGGATAACAAATACTATAATGATGTTAACGCCCATATTGGCTTAGGTATCGGTTATTCTAATGCGAGATTAGATTTATCATTAACCCCTTATATTGATAAACGTTGGTATGCAGGTGGGGCAAATTCGACTAAATCTCTAAAAAAATATTCTAATACTTATGGTGCCACATTTGATTTATCATATTGGTTAAATCAACGTTGGAAATATACCTTCTCTTATGACTTTGGCTATGAAATGTATGATAGATTGAGTTATAGTAAACAATATAATGGAGCATCTCATAGTGTATCTAATAGCATAATGTATTTACCAAGTGCAACACAATATTGGTCATTAGCTCTTGATACAGCTAAGAAATCAGCTAAAGATGAAACTAACTCTTACGAGCGAATTGGTACGAGGCTAACTTGGGGACAAGAATGGGGTAAGGGTTTTGTGACTTCTACTACCTTGGGTGTGGGTAAACGTAATTACAAAGAAAAAACATTCTTTGGTATGAAGCAGAAAAACCAAGAATATTCTGCATCTATCTCGCTATGGAATAAAAATGTACATTTTTGGGGCTTAACACCAAGATTAACATTTAATTACTCTAAAACAGATAGTAATATCGCAATTTATTCTTACGATAAGAAACAAGTTTTCTTTAATGTAAACAAAAGTTTCTAGCTAAAACTATATTTTACAAACCCACTTTTATGGTGTAATGGACAAAATGGTTGCTGATTTACCCATTACACCTTTTATTCATTTTCAAAAAAGTGCGTTAAAGCCTTGCACTATAAGCTCTTAACGCACTTTTTAGCAACCATTTTGTCCATTACACCTTTATGAATGGATTCCTTTTTGTAGTTTGATCCAGTTATAGTAACCGTACAATGAGTTTAATAAGTAAGCTGAGTACATAATATACATAGATGGATTTTCTGCCCAAAGTACGATAGAAAGAATGTTCAGGACAATCCAAAGTAGCCATTGTTCACGATAACGTAATAACATTAAACCTTGTGCTGCGACAACAATAATAGTGGTTAAGCCATCTAAACCTGTAGAACTCCCCCCAGCCGCATTTAATGCTTGAACGAAAAGTAGTGTACCAATTGTAATAAAGGCCACTAGTGCGATCCAACCTTTTGCACTTAAGGCTTTTACGATAACCGCTTCACCTTTTCCTGCGTTTTGCATATGTTCTTTCCATAGGAAATAACCGATAAATTGTGCAGGAATGTAAACATATAAGGTGGTATTCATTTCACCAAGGAAATTTTGTCCTAAAGAAACATAGAAATAGCTATATGCAAAAATCAAGCCAAATAAGTAGTTACTGATTTTACCTTTAGTAATGAATACATTACAGATGATACCTGAAATGCCAGCTACCATTCCCAAAATAGAATCTGGGCTATGGATATAAATCCCAATTTGAGCAGCAATAAATAGGAAAAGCCAAGCAACTTCAAAAGGTTTCCAATCATTGAACAAATCACTTTTGAGCTGTTGAATAAATTGATTTGCGTTCATTTTGTCTCCTTATTTTTGATAAAACAAAGGATTGTGTTGCCACAATCCTTTCTTACTTATAAATTATTTAAACGTACGTCGATCAATAACTGTTCTTCTGCTTTTGCGTTAGCTTTAGCTTGTTCATAAGCACTTTTAGCTGCATCTTTATCACCTTTGGCGAGTAAAATGTCGCCAGTCAAAATTTGTTTGCGTAGCTCCCACGCTTTATCTTTTAAATTGCTTAATACAGATAATGCCGCATCAAAATTTTTGAGCTGATATTCCACATTGGCTAGGCGGAAACGAATAACATTATGTAATGTCGTATCATCTGTGGTTGTAAGTGCCTGCTCTAATAGGGTTTTTACTGCATTAAAATCGCCTTTTGCAGCAAGCTGTTTTGCTTGTTCTAATTGAGCAAAAGTAACATAAGAGCCTTTATTTTCGGTAATAAACTTCTCGACAAGCGGTGCGTTTTTATTTGGATCTTGCAAATAGCTTTCCATTACTTGTTGATAAGTTGCCGATGTACTTTGAGCTACTTCAACTTGATGTTTTTTCCAATAATTCCAACCAAATGTCGCACCTGAAACTAAACAGATAGCCAATAAGATTGGTGTACCATTTTGTTTAAACCAGTTCTTTGCTTCATTAAATTGTTGTTCTTCTGTACTGTTAAGATATTCGCTCATTTTTTATTCCCTATATTGAAACATTATGCAAAACGTTTAGTTAATTCTGCAATTACATCAGTTTGTGAAATCGTGATCTGCTCTGTTTCACCGAAAAGATCTTTTACTACAACACTATTATTCTCGACTTCGCTTTCGCCTAATACCAGTGCAATTTTCGCCCCTGATTTATCTGCTCGTTTAAATTGTTTTTTGAAATTACCACCACTTGCGTGTTGCATAATGCGTAATTGTGGTAATGCAGAACGTAATGTTTCTGCCAAGTTAAAGGCTGCTGCCGTTGTGCCTGTACCTTGATAAACAACGTAAACATCAACAGGACGAGCAAGTTGAACATTTGGATTAACTTCTTGAACTAATAATACCAAGCGTTCTAACCCCATTGCAAAACCAACACCTTCTGTGGAATGTCCACCGAGTTGAGCCACTAAGCCATCATAACGTCCACCACCACATACTGTGCCTTGTGCACCTAGTGCTGTGGTTACCCATTCAAAGACGGTTTTATTGTAGTAGTCTAAACCACGAACTAGTTTTTGGTTTACTTCATAACGAATTCCCATTGCATCTAAAATTGAGCAAAGCGTTTCAAAGTGATTTTTTGATTCTTCATCTAAGAAATCGTGTAGTTTAGGTGCGTTATTCAGTACTTCTTGGATTGCTTGATTTTTTGTATCTAAAATTCGCATTGGATTAGTATGCAAGCGGCGTTTACAATCTTCGTCAAGAATATCCAAATGGTTTTGTAAGAAGGCAACTAAGGCTTCACGATATTTAGTACGAACTTCTAAACCACCGATAGAATTCAGTTGTAAACTAACGTGCTGATCGATACCTAGTTTTTTCCATAAACGAGCAGTTAAGAGAATAAGTTCTGCATCGGCTTCGGCATTCGGAATACCAAAAATTTCCACTCCAGCTTGGTGGAATTGGCGATAGCGTCCTTTTTGTGGACGTTCATAGCGGAACATTGGACCAATATACCACAAGCGTTGTTCTTGGTTATAGATCCAACCGTGTTCAATGGCGGCACGAACACAGCCCGCTGTGCCTTCTGGGCGTAATGTTAAGCTTTCTTCATCACGCACAAAGGTAAACATCTCTTTTTCAACGATATCTGTTGCTTCACCAACACCACGTTCAAAAAGTGCAGTTGATTCAATGATTGGGCTACGCATTTCGCTGTAACCATAGCTTGCTAAAGTGTCTTTAATTTGCTCTTCAACCCACTGCCATAAAGGTGTTTCGGTTGGCGAGCAATCATTCATTCCACGAATTGCTTGAATTGTTTTTGCCACGTTATTTTCCTATTTTTTATTATTTGCAAAATGTTTAGAATTTCTCACCGCTTGTTAAATAGGTCTGTTAGTTTACTTGATTTACACAAGAAGTGTGAGTATATAAAGTTTGAATATTTGAAAGTGTAACATCTGAAATATTCATTAAGGCTTCTTCCGTTAAGAACGCTTGATGCCCTGTCAGCAAGACATTATGACAAGATGAAATACGGCGGAAAACATCATCAAGAATAACATCATTTGATTTATCTTCAAAAAAGAGTTCTCTTTCATTCTCATATACATCTAGACCTAAAGCTCCAATTTTACGCTGTTTTAAGGCTTCAATCGCATCTGTTGTATTGATTAACGAGCCACGACTAGTATTGATGATCATTACCCCTTCTTTCATTTTATCAAAGCTCTCTTTGTTAAGAAGGTGGTAGTTTTCTGGGGTAGCAGGACAATGTAATGTGATTACATCTGATCTTGCATAAAGCTCATCTAACCCAACATAAGTTGCACCAATCTCTTCGGCAATAGGATTTTTAAATGGATCAAATGCTAAAATCTGCATTCCAAACCCTTTTAAAATTCGCATTGTTGCAATCCCAATTTTTCCTGTCCCAATTACGCCAACAGTCCGACCGTGCATATTAAAGCCGATTAGCCCTTCAAGAGAAAAGTTAGCATCACGCGTCCGCTGATACGCTCGATGAATACGGCGGTTTAAGGTCATCATTAACCCAACGGTATGTTCTGCAACCGCTTCTGGTGAATACGCTGGTACTCTTACAACTTGTAAGCCTAATTCCTTAGCAGCTTCTAAATCAACGTTATTAAACCCTGCACAGCGTAGAGCAATCATTTTAGTGCCTTGTTCTGCCAATTTGGTTAAAACAGAACGACTGCCATCATCATTCACAAAAATACAAACGGCTTCACAGCCTTCCGCCATTTTGACCGTCTGTTCATTGAGCATAAAATCAAAAAACTCCAGCTCAAAACCATATTGCTGGTTTGCCTGTTCTAGATATTTACGATCATAACTTTTGGTACTAAAAACAGCGATTTTCATTTTGCGTCCTTTAAAATGTATAGCTTAGATTTGGTTTATTTCAATACGATTATGCTGTTCAGCAACTCTTGCACGAATTTTGGCTTCGAGTTGATCAATTAATTTCTCATTATCGAAACGCTCTTTCTGACGAACACCATCAAGATAATATCCACTCATTTTATTACTGCCCGTAACGCCTAAGTCAGACACTAATGCTTCACCAGGACCGTTTACGACACAACCGATAATGGATACGTCCATCGGCGTAATAATATCTTCTAAACGCTGTTCTAACGCATTTACCGTACCGATTACATCAAACTCTTGGCGAGAGCAAGTCGGGCAGGCGATAAAGTTGATGCCACGAGAACGAATACGCAATGATTTGAGAATATCAAAGCCAACTTTAATTTCTTCTACGGGATCGGCTGCGAGAGAAACACGCAAGGTATCTCCAATACCTTCGGATAATAATAATCCTAAGCCAATCGCTGATTTTACTGCCCCTGCTCTTGCACCACCTGCTTCTGTAATGCCTAAATGGATTGGTTGTTTAATCGCTTTTGCTAGTAAGCGGTAAGATTCCACCGCTAAAAAGACATCGGATGCTTTTACGCTGACTTTAAATTGATCAAAATTCAGTCGATCTAAGATCTCAACGTGGCGAAGTGCAGATTCCAACAATGCTTCTGGTGTCGGTTCGCCAAATTTTTCCTGAATATCTTTTTCAAGAGAACCCGCATTTACCCCAATACGAATGGGAATATTTTTATCTCTAGCACAATCCACAACTGCACGAATACGTTCTTCTTTACCGATATTACCTGGGTTGATACGCAAGCAATCTACGCCATATTCGGCAACCTTGAGAGCAATACGATAATCAAAATGAATATCTGCCACTAGTGGCACATTCACTTGTTGTTTAATTAACTTAAAGGCTTCTGCTGCGTCCATTGTCGGTACAGAAACTCGCACAATATCTGCTCCAACACGCTCTAAGGCTTTAATTTGTGCCACAGTTGCTTCCACATCTGTTGTACGAGTGTTAGTCATTGATTGTACAGCTATCGGTGCATCGCCCCCCACAGGCACATTCCCGACATAAATTTTGGTCGATTGACGACGCTTAATTGGTGGTTCTTTTAACATTTTTAGTTCGCTAAAGGTAATTTAAAACGAGCAACACGCCCATCAACTTTCAGTGGTACTTCCTGCCCTTTGTAATAGATTTTTACATTACCTGGGGCTCCAACGGTTAAACTATATTGTTCATTACCGTTAAAAGTCAGCACTTCACCACTATTATATAATTTCTCAGCTAAACGCTTACGTTTACCATCACGCACAGTAATCCAGCTTTGAGCATTGGTAATTTCAATGCGTAATTCATCATTGCCGATTGACTGTGATTGTTCTACTGGCGTTTCTTCTGTTTTTGCTGCTTCTATCACAGCTCCTTGTTCAGATACATTTTGCTGCAAGATGTTCACTGGCACTTGCGTGTTTTCTGTTGGAGTTGCATTATTCTCGCTAGATCCTACCGCTTGTGATGTTTCATCTGATGTTACTTTTGTTTCTGTCGGTGTCGTTTCAACAGGCTGGATAGTAACACTACTTGAAGATGATTCCGATTGTGCTTCAACTGTTGGTAATACGGTTGCAACAGCAGGTGTTTCAGTAGCTGGAGCTGCTTGGATTACTGGAATATTATTGCTAACAAGCTGATCGCTACTCATTTTCTCTTTCTGATGTTCTTGCCACCACCAAGCGAGTGTCATACCCGCTGCACAAAGTAAAATGAACCACGTTAATATTTTTACCCAACGTGTTTGAGATTTTTGATTATTCATTGGAATACTTGAAGTCCGTCTTACTTCATTTGGAATTGTTACTTCTCCATAATTGACAGAGCTAACTAGTTCTTCAGGTAAGCGTAAAAAACGTACATAATTACGAACATAACCACGCACAAACGCTGGCGGCACATTTTTTAGAATGAAAATATCATTTTCTAATGCTTCAATATGATTTTTCTTTAAATTTGTTTTAACCGCAATATCTTCAATAGAAAGATCTAATGCTTCTCTTGCATTTTTAAGTTTTTGCCCTAAAGAGAGCATTTCGGTCGTTTCAGTCATTGTTACGTACTCGTATCGTTGCTTATTTAAAATAAAAAAATTAGTCGGAAGTTTAAAGAGATATAACCTGTTTTGCAATCTTCATAATGTAAGAAGCGTAAATTTCATTGTTATCTTCAATAGATAAGCGGTCTGATTTTAGTCAAAATTTACAAAAAATCTGATAATCTAACCGCTTATCTTTTCACTATTTAACGCTACCGCAGTTCAAACAGTATAAATAAGTTTGTTTTGGGTCGTTCAATTTTTCTAGGACATCTTTAGAACGCGAGAGTTGCTGACTAAAGGGCAAGTTTAACCAACGGGCAATATGTACCTTACTTTGCATTTTGAAATCTCGCATTATTTGGCTCAGTAAATCATCTTGCTGTTCAATTAACCACTGGGTTTCAAACTTTTCAATCGCAGGTTTGCCTTCAGCTTGGCGTTTTTGGTTAATGATTTCAGTTGTTATCGTATAAGCATCATTAAAATCACCGAGTTGATCTACCAAACCTTGCTCAAATGCACTTGTGCCTAACCATACTTGACCTTGAGCAATTTTATCAACCGCAGTTTTATCCATTTTTCGACCACGACTAACAAGCTCTAAGAAGCGATCATAACCATTTTCAATACTGATTTGGATTACTTCTCCTTGCTCTTTCGGGAGTGATTTTAGTGCTGATTGGCTTGCTAGCGGTGATGTGGATACACCATCTTCACTAATACCCAATTTTTTAGCTGTTTTTTCAAACGTAACGGCTAAACCAAAAATACCAATAGAACCTGTTAAGGTACTTGGGCTAGCGATAATTTTATCGCTCGTTGCGGCAATCCAATATCCACCCGAAGCAGCCATTCCGCCCATTGATGTAATAACTGGCTTACCTGCTTGCTGTAAGGCTTCGGCTTGTTGGCGAATAAGTTCTGATGCCATTGCACTTCCACCTGGGCTATTGATGCGTAAGATAACGCCTTGAATTGTGTCATCGTCTTGAGCTTGTTGGAGTAATCTCACAATAGTATCGCTACCCGCAGAGCTTTCATCGCTCTCACCCCAAGTAATTTCGCCTTCTATATTGATCACAGCAATTTTATGTTTACCCGTTACTTCAAAGCGATCGGTTAATGATTCCGCATAATCAAAGAAATCAATATGGCGATAAACTTTTTCATTATCTTCGCCAAAGGTATCAATTAAAATCTGATTAAGTTGTTGCGTAGTAACCAATTCGGTAACTAATTTACGGTTTAAAGCATATTGTGCATCATCGCCTTTGGCTTGCTTAAACTGTTCAATATACACTTTCGGAGCAGGTACTACGGATTTTGCATCAATTTCACGATTTTGAGCAATTTGTTGGCTAAATTGTTGCCATAATTGATTGACCCATAAGGTTGCATTTTGACGAGCTTCTGGCGACATATCATCACGCAAAAAGGGTTCTACGGCAGATTTATAAGTGCCTACTCGGAAAATATGTGGAACAGCTTCAATTTTCTCAAATAACGTTTTGAAGTAGAGATTAGAGTAATTTAGCCCGTGTAAGTCCACAAATCCGACTTTATTGAGATAAATTTTGTCAGCAAAGCTGGCTAAATAGTACTGTTGCTGTGAATAATGTTCTCCAATGGCAATGACAGGTTTATTCGTGTCTTTAAATGCATTGAGTTGCTTACCCACAAATTGCAAGGACGAGAGATCACCACCTTCAAAGTATTTTAAATCTAATACTAACCCTGTTACACGCTCATCTTGTGCTGCTTTTCTGATAGCCCTTACTACATCAAAAGTCGAAATTTTGACTGGCTCACTTTCTCCACCTAATTCAGATTGTAGAAAGCGATGAAAATCGCCAAATTCATCGTGATTATCTGCTAAATAGCCATCTAAATTGAGCATCAACGCCCCTTTATCAAAAGGTACGATCTGTTTATTAGTTTGTGTATCACTCTGCATCAAGCTGACAATAGCAAAACAGATTAGTACGAATAAAATGAAAAATAGGCTGATAACAAATTCCCGAAAAATTCGGAAAACTCGATAAAGGCTTTTTAAAATTGATAACATAGCAATAGATGAAATAGGGAAAATTGTCGTATAAAGTACCACAAAAACAGGCAGAATTTAACAGAATGTGCTATTCTCCACGCAAATTTTACCTAATAAAGTCAGCAAGGAATACTTAGTGAAGACGTTAGATCTATTACAACTTCGCCGTTCGAGCAAAAAATTTGGTACAAAAGCACCAAACCAAGAACAATTAGATACTATTTTTAAAGCCGCACTTCGTGTGCCAGATCACGGACATCTCAAGCCTTATCAATTTTTCGTTATTGAACAAGCACAATTAGCAACTTTTGAACAGCATCTAAATTCTGCCGTAATAGAATTCAATTTAGGCGAAGATGGCGTTAAAAAAGCTAAAAAAATTAGTTCACAAGCGCCAATGATTATTGCTGTGGTTGCTAAAATTACCAAAGATTTACCGAAAGTCCCCGCTTGGGAGCAAATGCTTACCGCAGGTTGTGCAACCTATGCCATTCAATTAGCTGCGAATAGTCTTGGATTTGAAACTTGTTGGATTACTAATAAATGGGTAAATGGTAGTGCCTTACGCCAAGCACTAAACTGCCAAGAATTTGATAAAATTGTTGCTCTATTGATGATCGGCTCTCCTGAAGAAGAGAACGAAATTACCCTAGCCAGCCAAGCTGAAGATATTTCTGGCTTTGTTCACTATTTAAAATAACTTATACAATCTAAAATGAACCAAGACGAACATAAATACGAAGATTTAATTGCTATTTTTGATGGCTGTTTTAGTCAAAGTTATAATACTCGGTTAGAACGTGGGGGAGATTACCCCATTTATCTACCTGAGTTTATTGATGAAGATAATACCCCAAGTGAGCGTCCTTACAACGTCATTTTATTTGCTCACGGGTTTTATAGCAGTGCTTTACACGAAATTGCTCATTGGCTCGTTGCGGGCAAAGAACGCCGAAAATTAGAAGATTTTGGTTATTGGTATGAACCAGATGGACGTTCTGCAGAACGCCAACGAGAGTTTGAACAAGTTGAAGTTAAACCCCAAGCGATTGAATGGATTTTAGCAACTGCTGCTAACTTTCGTTATTTTGCCAGTGCAGATAATTTAACAGGCAATGCAGGAGATAATAGTGCATTTAAGCAAGCTGTCTATCAACAGGTAAAAACCTATGCAGAAAAAGGTTTACCATTAAGAGCAGAACAGCTACGTCAAGCACTTTGTCAGTTCTATGGTACACCAAATTGTATTGATCTTTCTCGTTTCGATTTAGCTAAAATTTAGGAGCTTAAAATGGCTTTTACTGTCATCATTCCAGCACGTTATGCATCCACCCGCTTACCTCGTAAACCTCTATTGGATATTGCAGGTAAACCGATGATCCAACACGTTTGGGAAAAAGCACAATTATCGGGGGCTGAGCGTATTATCGTGGCAACAGATCACCCTGAAATTGAGCAAGTGGTTACTGCTTTTGGTGGTGAGGTTTGCTTAACATCGGATAAACATAATTCAGGAACGGAGCGTTTAGCCGAAGTTATTGAGAAAATGGCAATCCCTGATAGCGAAATTATTGTCAATATTCAAGGTGATGAACCGTTAATTCCCCCAGTGATTGTTGCTCAAGTTGCTAAGAACCTCGATCAGCATCAAGTTAATATGGCAACTCTTGCTGTTAAACTGACGACAAAAGAAGAATTATTTAATCCAAATGTGGTTAAAACATTGACAGATAAACAAGGAATGGCACTCTATTTTTCTCGAGCACCAATACCTTTTGCTCGAGATTATTTTGCGGATTGTGATGATTATTTTGTTCAACAACAAAACTACCTACGCCATATTGGTATCTATGCTTATCGAGCAGGATTTATAAAACAATATGTTGCTTGGAAACCAACTCAACTTGAACAATTAGAATCACTAGAACAGCTCCGAGCATTGTGGTACGGAGAAAAAATTCATCTTGATCTTGCCAAAGAAGCCCCACAGGTCGGGGTAGATACCGCTGAAGATCTAGAACGAGTACGCCAGATTTTATCTGAGCAGTAATATCAAACCCAAGCGGTGAGAACAGTATAAACATTTGCAAATGTTGATTGGAAACTCACCGCTTCTCTTTTACCTATCTTAAATTTAGATCTGTTTTCATTCTCTCAAAATAGCTCCGAGTTTCTGCGATAACGATATGGCGTAAACTAATTAAAGCGACTAAGTTCGGAAATGCCATTAAACCATTTACAATATCAGCGATTGTCCAAATCGTATTCAGATGAATAAAATGTGCGACGGCTATCAATGCAATAAAGGCGATACGATAGAATTTAATCCCTTTGGTTCTCCCCCCAACAAGATAGACAAAACAACGCTCGCCATAATAGCACCAGCCCAAAATGGTGGTAAAAGCGAAGAAAATCAAACCAATAGTTACAATAATCGCACCAACAGAACTAAATAGCCCTTGAGAAAAGGCTAGGTTAGTTAATTCAGCACCTTGAGCTGTTCCTTTCCAAGCTCCTGTTAGTACGATAACTAAGCCAGTCATCGTACATACGATGATGGTATCTAAGAACGTACCCGTCATAGAGATAAGCCCTTGTCGTACTGGCTCTTTGGTTTGTGCAGCAGCAGCGGCAATGGGGGCACTGCCAAGTCCAGCTTCATTGGAGAAGATGCCACGAGCAACACCTGCTTGAATAGCTTGCATTACGCTAAAACCGACTACGCCACCGATAGCAGATTCAGGGTTGAAAGCAGAATGAACAATAAAAATCAGTGTATCAGGAATTTTATCCGCATTGATAGAGAGAACAAGTATTGATGCCGCTACATAAGCAATCGCCATAAAAGGCACAATAACACTTGCGATTTTAGAGATACGTTGCACACCGCCTAAAGTAATGGCTGCCACAATAAGCGTTAAAACAAGGGCTGTTAGCAGAATTGGCAGATCAAACGTATCGTGCAAAGCCGTTGTAATACCGTTTACTTGTGGAAACGTTCCAATACCAAAGAGTGCCACCATTACCCCAAAAAATGCGAAGGTTTTTGCTAACCATTTCCACTGTTTGCCCATTCCTAGTTCAATGTAATACATTGGGCCGCCAGCGATAAATCCATCTTTATCTTTGGTTCGGAATTTTACCGCTAATAAACATTCCGCATATTTTGTCGCCATTCCAAATAAGGCGATTAGCCACATCCAGAAAATTGCCCCTGGTCCACCAGTTTGAATGGCTGTTGCAACGCCTACAATGTTACCTGTACCAATGGTTGCAGCAAGGGCAGTTGAGAGTGCCGCAAAAGCAGAAATATCGCCTGACTGATTGTTCCCTTTTTCTCGAGTGAACATATAGGCAAAGGCTTTAGGTAGATGAATAAATTGTAAAAATCTGAGTTTCAGAGTGAAGTAAATTCCCACCCCAGAAATCAGTAAAAGTAAGGGAATACCCCAAACAAAGCTATTGATTGTATTAAGAATTTGGTCGATTGACATTGAAAGTTCCTCGTAAAACGATTTACAAGGAAAGAAAAGCAATGAAAGCAACAAGCGGTAACATTTCGCAAAAAATTTGCAAAATCGCACCGCTTATTGATATATCACTATACTCGATATTATCACGTTAGGTATCTGATAGGTTACTTTTCTCCCCTGTCCTTTTGCCTGAGCGTTTCACGGCTTGTGCCACTTGCGCCTTCGGCGTCCATTTTCCGTTTATGTACGGACTGGATCTCTCCAAGGGTTCGTCCAATAGCTGTCCTCGCTGTCGCACCTGAAAGAGTTTACCTCGTCGGTGTGGGGTTAATCCCCACTCTCCAGCTATCTTCATCCGAACATCTCTTTATTAAAAAGAGCCACGAATTTTAGCAATTCTTTTAGCTTCGTCAATGGGGATAAAATAATAATTGTTAGAACAACGCTAAATTTAAAAGTTAGAGAAAAATTTTATGCAATAAAAAAGCCTTGCATTGCAAGGCTTATAGGTAATTTTATGAATACTCGATATTTATTAGTAATTTGGTGGAGATAATCGGGATCGAACCGACGACCTCTTGAATGCCATTCAAGCGCTCTCCCAACTGAGCTATATCCCCAAAAACGCGAGAAATAATATGCTCTCGCTTTTTTACTGTCAATTATAAAAACACAATCAAGGGCTGATTGTTTAAAAATTGACTAATTATGATTTTGGATAAATTCAATCGCTCTTTGAACACGAGCAAGCGTACGCTCTTTGCCAACTAATTTGGCTGTAATATCCATTGATGGTGATTGTCCAGAACCTGTTACTGCTAGGCGGAACGGCATTCCAACTTTACCCATACCAATTTCAAGTTCTTGAGCAGTTTGGTTCATTGCTTCGTGGATATTTTCAACCGTCCAATCATTACAAGCGGTGAGTTTCTCACTCAATTTTGCAAGTGGTGCAATCGCTTCAGCTTTAAAGTTTTTGGCAACCGCTTTTTCATCATAAGCAGTAAACTCTTCAAAGAAATAACGGCTTGCACTTGCCATCTCTTTTAAAGTCTTGCAACGCTCGCCCAGTACGCTAACAATCTCCGCAAGAGCAGGGCCATTACTGTAATCAATGCCTTGCTGTTGCATATGCCATTCTAAGTATTTAGCAACATAGCTTGGCTCAAGAGTACGAATGTAGTGCTGATTTAACCATTGTAGTTTTTCGGTATTGAAGGCACTTGCAGATTTGCTTACCGCTTCGAGATTGAATAGTTCAATCATTTCTTCACGAGAAAAAATTTCTTGATCTCCGTGTCCCCAACCTAAGCGAACAAGGTAGTTATTGAGTGCCTCTGGTAAATAGCCATCATCACGATATTGCATTACGCCAACAGCCCCGTGACGTTTAGACAGTTTTTGTCCATCATCACCTAAGATCATCGAAACGTGAGCATATACAGGAATTGGTGCACCTAATGCTTTTAAAATGTTAATTTGGCGAGGGGTATTATTGATGTGATCTTCTCCACGCACAACGTGAGTAATTCCCATATCCCAGTCATCAACAACAACACAGAAGTTGTAAGTTGGCGAACCATCAGTACGGCGAATGATTAAATCGTCTAGCTCACTGTTGCTGATTTCAATACGACCGCGTACTGCATCATCAAAGATAACAGAACCTTCAGTTGGGTTTTTAAAACGAACAACGTGCGGAGCATTTATATCCGCTGGTGTATTATGTACACAGTGACGGTCGTAGCGTGGTTTTTCTTTATTACTTTCTTGTTCAGCTCGTAATGTTTCTAAACGTTCTTTTGAACAGTAGCAACGGTATGCTAAGCCTTGCTCAATCATTTGATCGATAACTTGATTATAACGATCGAAACGTTTGGTTTGATAATAAGGGCCGTGCTCCCATTCTAAATTTAGCCATTCCATACCTTCTAAAATGGCTTGGGTTGCTTCTGGGGTAGAGCGTTCTAAATCAGTATCTTCAATACGTAATACAAATTCGCCTTGGTTATGTTTAGCATATAACCAAGAGTAAAGGGCTGTTCTTGCACCACCAACGTGTAAATAACCTGTTGGACTTGGTGCAAAGCGGGTACGAACTTTCACATTTGGATCTAATGGGAAAAGGGTTTCAATTTTCATTCTCTATCCTAATTCAATTTTTTAGCAAAAAACTTAGCTATTTTACTCTTATGATCGGGGAATAGTAGTGAAAATTTAGTGTTTTGGGCGAAAAATTCGGCGAATGAGTAAGATTTTACAAAAATTGTTTGACGATAGTTTTAATATCCCTATAATGCCACTCCGCAACGCACTGTTGCATAGTTTGAAAAGGGCGATTAGCTCAGTTGGGAGAGCACCTCCCTTACAAGGAGGGGGTCACTGGTTCGAGACCGGTATCGCCCACCACTTTTTAAGTGCCAACCTTTCAAACATTCCCTTGATTTAAGTCTCAAGTGGGCGATTAGCTCAGTTGGGAGAGCACCTCCCTTACAAGGAGGGGGTCACTGGTTCGAGACCGGTATCGCCCACCACTTAGACTTAAAATCTAAACTTCATATCTATGAAGGGCGATTAGCTCAGTTGGGAGAGCACCTCCCTTACAAGGAGGGGGTCACTGGTTCGAGACCGGTATCGCCCACCACTTTTTTGAAATAAATAAAGATTACCTATAATATCAATATTTTACCTTTCACAAGCATAGAAAGAAAAGTAACGTTCAACTTTGCAAATCTTAAAACATTACCTTTCAACATAAAACAAATCCTGCTGATATTTGGCTTGATTATTCGCAAGGTAAGTTGTTAGTCAGTACACCTAAGAAAATAAATTGCGTTCTTTTAAGCGAGAGCGTTTAAACTGGCTTAGTACAAGACAAGCAAATAGCACCGTGTAAACAGCAAAAATAGCAATCAACCATTGTGGCATACTTAGTCCCCAGAATTGCCATACAATTTTTCCGCAATTACCAGAAGCCTCAAAGATAGATGGGAACCAAACATTTAACGGCAACGTTTCGGGAAATTCAACAAAAGGTGAACATTGATTCCAAGGTGCAGGATTGAGTTGATAATCGGTATGTTTAATTGCAAGAGTTAGCCCTTTAACAGCACCGTATAAACCAAGTAAAAGAGCAATCCAACGTGTAAGTATAAATTTAGGTGCTAAAAAACCTATAATTCCTGCCACTAAAATAGCCAGCAATGCTAAACGTTCATAAATACACATTACACAAGGGTTTAGCCCCATTCCGTGTTGAAAATATAGTGCAGTTGCCTCTAATGCAGTACAGCTTGCTGTTAGTAGCAACCAAGCCCCTCTTGTGAATGAAAGCTCTTTTAAATAATTGAACATAGTGGTTCCTATTTAGCGGGTTACAATCCAACCCCAGTCTAGTAATAGTTGTGTAAATGGCTGGAGTAAAAATTCCATTGAGAGAAAACCAACCACAGATAACACAATAGTATAAGGCAATGCCATATAAACCATTCTACCATAAGATAAACGAATTAACGGAGCAAATGATGACGTTAATAAGAATAAAAAGGCTGCTTGTCCATTTGGTGTCGCCACAGAAGGTAAATTTGTACCTGTGTTGATCGCTACGGCAATTAAATCAAATTGTGAACGATCGATTGCACCAGATAGCAGTGCTGATTTTGCTTCATTGATGTAAACAGTCCCTACAAACACGTTGTCTGAGATACTTGAAAGTAACCCGTTAAAGACATAAAACAGAGCGAGTTGAGAATCTTTTTCTGCGGCAAGAACGAGTTGAATAATAGGATCAAATAATTTGAGATCAACAATCACTGCAACAACGGAGAAAAATACCACTAATAACGCAGTAAATGGGAGCGATTCTTGAAACGATTTTCCAAGGGCGTGTTCGTCATTGATGCCACAAAATGCAGTGCAGATAATGATAATAGTTAAGCCGATAAGACCGACATCTGCAAGATGTAATGCTAAACCAATAATTAACCATACCCCAGCAAGTGCTTGAACTGCTAGTTTTAGACGGTCTTGTTTCGTCATTTTTTGCTCTTTTTGGATATTGTAATGTGCTAAAACTACCCAAACTTTGCGTGGTAAGCGGTCGCCATAACCAAATAGCTTGTATTTCTCAACAAGGTAACAAGTTGCTATACCACAAAGTAACACCGTTATACTGATAGGAGACACCCGTAGGAAAAACTCACCAAAGCCCCATTCTGCTTGTGCCGCAATGATTAAATTTTGCGGTTCTCCCACCATTGTCATTACACCGCCTAGGGCACTTCCCACGCCTGCGTGCATCAATAAACTACGCAAAAAACCACGAAATTGTTCTAAAATTGCTTTATTATTCGTGATCTTGTCATCATTAGTAATATCCGTTGAATCTTCAAAACTATTACCTGAAGCGACTTTATGATAAACCCCATAAAAGCCCATTCCCACACTGATAATTACTGCGATAACTGTCAGTGCATCTAAAAATGCAGATAGAAAGGCGGCACTTAAACAGAACGAGAGAGAAAGTATTTTCTTAGAATGGACTGCGATGATCAATTTAGTAAATACATACAAAAGAAGTTGCTTCATAAAGTAGATACCAGCAACCATAAACATCAGTAGCAGAATAACATCAAAATTTGCCACAATTTCGTGTTTGATATGGTGTGGACTTGTCATTCCTATTGCAACAGCTTCGATAGCAAGTAAACCACCTGGTTGGAGCGGATAGCACTTTAATGCCATTGCAAGTGTAAAAATAAATTCTGCAACAAGTACCCAACCTGCGACAAACTCACTGATAAAGAAATAAATCAGCGGATTAATGATTAAAAATGCCAAAATAGCAATTTTGTACCATTCTGGTGAGTTCCCTAAAAAATTTTTGAAAAAAGCGTCTAAATTCTTCATAAGATTTTCTTCTTAAAGGTAATCAAAATGGCTAAATTGTAATATACTTTAGATTGAACGATAATAGACAAGAAGGTGATTTAGTAGCAGGAATTTTGATTTTTGATAACTAAATCACAATTTTAAGATTAATAGTGGAGTTTTTCTTCATTTCTCAATTGGAATTTATGTAAATGGATAAATCTGAAATCTTAAAGGCTCAAAGCCCAGCCGCTCTGGCAGAAGAGTATATTGTTAAAAGCATTTGGAATAATCGCTTCCCTGCGGGATCAGATTTACCAGCAGAACGAGAATTAGCCGATATCATAGGTGTGACTCGGACAACATTAAGAGAAGTATTGCAACGCTTAGCTAGAGATGGTTGGTTAAGTATTCAGCACGGTAAACCTACTCGAGTGAATAATGTATGGGAAACCGCAGGCCCAAATATTATTGAAACTTTGATAAAACTTGATCGCTCAATCATTCCAATGATTATTGCTAATGTTGTTTCCTTGAGAACTCGAATGGCAGAATATTATATTCCTGAAGCGATTCGTTTAGATACAAAAAGATCATTGACACTATTTGAAGGATTAGATGAGCTTTTAGATAATCCTAAAGCCTATGCTGAATTTGATTATAACTTATATCGCAGCTTTACTTTTGTAGCGAATAAGCCTGTTTATGGGTTAATTCTAAATAGTTTTAAAGATCTTTACTATCAAGTTGCGACACTCTTTTTTTCAGAAACACAATCTCGTCAATTAACCTTTAATTTCTATCAAGCTCTTAAACAGGCTTGTCAAACAGGAGAATACGAAAAAGCGGTAGAGTGTATGGCTCGTAATAGACAAAGTAGCACTGCAATTTGGAGTGAAATGTTAAAGAATCTGCCTGAACATTTTGGGGAATAAACTGCTATTATTTAACCCTATTTCGACTTATCTCTGAATAAAGGCACAAATGTGCCTTTATTCATTTATCCTATTTGGCTTATAAAACAGCTTGCTCATCAACGCCTAAAATTATAGAATTCTCCAATTAGAGTGGTAAAAAGTGGAGTTTTGTGGTGAAAATTGTGATTTAACCATAAAATCTATAAAAATCAACCTATTAGGTACGAGTATGTTTCGTGGTGCATCTTCAATTAGCTTAGATAATAAAGGGCGGTTGGCTATTCCAACACGTTATCGAGCTGAGTTATTGGAAAAACACCAAGGACACTTAATTTGTACGGTAGATATTCGTCAGCCTTGTTTACTGCTTTATCCATTACACGAATGGGAAATTGTCGAGCAAAAACTACTCTCTTTGTCAAATTTTGATCCTGCACAACGCCGTATTCAACGTGTAATGCAAGGGTTTGCAACCGAATGTGAAATGGATTCCGCAGGGCGTATTTTACTTAGTCCAACCTTACGTCAGCACGCACAACTTGAACAACAGATAATGCTTGTTGGGCAGTTAAATAAATTTGAAATTTGGCAAGATAAACAGTGGCAAGAGCAAATCGCTGAAGATCTAGCAATTGGCAGTTCAGTTGATATGCTAACTTGTGAAGCACTTAAAAACTTCTCTTTGTAAATAATAGATAGCTAAAAATAGCAGGAAATCAAAATGAGTGATAACCCGAAACATATTACCGTACTGTTGAATGAAGCCGTAGAGGGATTAGCAATTGATCCTAACGGGATTTATATTGATGGTACTTTTGGTCGTGGTGGGCACTCTCGTCTAATTTTAAGTCAGTTAAGTGAAAAAGGGAGATTGATTGCGATTGATCGTGATCCTCGTGCGATTGCGGAAGCTGAAACTATTAAAGATCCACGTTTTCAAATCGTTCACAGTGCGTTTTCGGCAATCCCTGAAATTTGTCAGCAGCTCGAGTTAGTCGGTAAAATTAATGGTATTTTATTGGATCTAGGGGTTTCTTCTCCTCAATTAGATGAAGCTGAACGTGGTTTTAGCTTTATGCGTGATGGGCCTTTAGATATGCGAATGGATACCACAAAAGGTTTGTCAGCGATGGAGTGGCTGGCTCAAGTATCCGTAGAAGATTTGGCGTGGGTACTCAAAGAATTTGGCGAAGAACGTTTTGCAAAAAAGATTGCACAAGCGGTGGTTTCTTTCAATAAATCTGCACCTGAGAAGATTTCTCGCACACTTGAATTGGCTAATATTGTCGCCAATGCTGTTCCCTTTAAAGATAAACATAAACACCCTGCGACTCGTACGTTCCAAGCAATTCGCATTTTTATCAATAGTGAGTTAGATGAGTTAGAAAAAGCACTTAATTCTGCAATCAGTGTGCTTGCTCCACAAGGTCGTTTATCTATTATTAGTTTCCATTCACTTGAAGATCGTATGGTAAAACAGTTTATGCGTAAACATAGCAAAGGCGAAGCTGTACCAAAAGGTCTGCCTATTTTAGAAAGCGAATTGAATAAAAATATTCCCCTTAAAACAATTGGCAAAGCCATTATGCCAACAGCTGCTGAAATTGAAGCCAATCCACGCTCACGAAGTGCTGTTTTACGAATTGCGGAGAAAAGATAATGTCAAATGATCGCTATCCTTTGCGTCAAATTATTTTAGATGATTTAACTAGCCATAATAAAGTTGCTTTACTACTGTTGTTACTTGTGATCGCTAGTGCAATTGCAACTGTGTGGGTAACACATAAAACCCGTATCTTTACTGCAGAGCAAAGCAAGTTAATTCAAGCAAATCATAAGTTACAGAATCAATTTTATCATTTACGCTTAGAAGAAACATCAAGTAAAAAAGATGAAGATGTCTATAAGTTAGGATTACAAGAGATTAAGAAAGAGCAAGAAATTATTTTGGTGAGATAAGACGATGAAGTCAGTGAAGTTTAAATCTAAAAAAGAACGAATTGTGGAAGGTAAAAAAAAGAATGACCGTTCTAAAACTCTACCGAGTTTTATCCCAATAAGATTTCTGGCCGTATATGTATTTATTGGTGCTATGGCAGTTGCTTTATTTGGACAAAGTGCCTATTTACAGTTAACGGATTCTGAACGTTTAATAAAAGAAGCTGATAAGCGTTCATTACGTGAAAGTACGATTCCTTTCACTCGTGGGCAAATTCTTGATCGAAATGGCGAAGTACTTTCGATGAGTGTGCCTATGTACTCAATCTCAATGGATCCTAAAGAGTATTTTGATTCATTGTTACGAAGAGATAAACAAAGATGGCGTAAGCTCGCAATGGAAATTGGTGCCTCTTCAAGTAAAATTGAAGCAAGTGTGAATAATTTTATAAAACAGAAAGTGGATAAAAAACAGAAAAGATATAATCCAAGTGCTGTTTTGAACAGTAAGAGTGAAGATTATTGGAACATACTTGCTAAAGCCACTGGTATAGATTACAACTTATTGATTGAGAAAGTTAGGAATAATCCTAGCTCAGCTTTTGTATTAGCTGATAAGGAAGCAGAGAGTTTGGAGAAAGAGAAACTTGAAGCGTTGTCAAAAGCTCTTTCAATGAATTATAAGGATGTTATTACTCGTCTAAATAATGCTTCTGAAGATCGTTTTATCTATATTTCTCGTCACCATTCTGAAGTTTCTGCAGATTATGCTAAAGCACTAAAAATTGAAGGTTTGGTGATTAAAACCGAATTTCGTCGCTTTTACCCTGTGGGTGAGGAGATTGCTCAACTAATAGGTTTTACGGATGTAGAGGATAAAGGTGGTCAGGAAGGATTAGAACGGAGTTTTGATTCACTATTGATAGGAAAAAATGGTAAACGAGTTTTTCGTAAAGATGCTCGTGGTAACGTAATTGAACATATTCGCGATGAGAAAGAATATACTCCTCAAGATGTCATACTAAGTATTGATGAGGAATTACAATCAATGGTCTATCGTGAAATTAAAAAATCTGTTATTGAAAATAATGCAGAATCTGGTACTGCGGTATTGGTAGATATTCAGACAGGGGAAATTTTGGCAATGGCAACTGCACCATCTTATAACCCGAATAATCGTACAGATTTTAAACCTGAGCTAGCCCGTAATAGAGCGATTACTGATACTTTTGAGCCTGGTTCAACGGTAAAACCGTTAGTCGTACTTACAGCCTTACATAATAAAGCAACTTATCCTGGAGAAATTTTAAATACTCGACCATTTACAGTAAATGGGCATACGATCACTGATGTTGCACCTAGAGATAGCCTTTCATTGACTGGCATTTTACAGAAATCAAGTAATATCGGGGTAAGTCGTTTAGCGTTAAGAATGCCACCAACTGCTTTGGTTGATACTTATAGCAAAGTGGGATTTGGTAAAGATACAGGGCTTGGTTTGGGTGAAGAACGTGGTACAAACGGAGATCGTAAACGTTGGGCGGATATTGAAAGAGCATCGATGTCCTATGGTTATGGGTTGAATGTCACTCCATTACAATTAGCTAGAGCCTACGCTACTTTAGGTAGTTTTGGCATTTATCGCCCTTTATCTATCACCAAAGTTGATCCACCAGTAATTGGGGAGCGAGTACTCCCAGAGAAAATTACACGTGATGTAGTACATATGATGGAAGGGGTCGCTCAAAAAGGCGAAGGTGGGCATCGTGCTGCAGTTGATGGGTTCCGAGTTGCAGTTAAAACAGGTACAGCACGTAAATTAGAAGAAGGGAAATATGTAGGAAAATATATTGCTTATACAGCAGGTCTAGCTCCTGCTAGTGACCCCCGTTTTGCTTTAGCAGTGTTAATTAATGAACCGAAAGCGGGTAAGTATTATGGTGGTGCTATTTCCGCACCGTTGTTCTCTAGCATTATGGGCTATACATTAAAATCCAGAAATATTAAGCCTGATAACCTGACAGAAGAAACTCGCCAAGCGGTAAGAGAACTTAAACCACATCAAACGAATTAGAGAGAAAGATTATGAACCGTTTGCTTACTTTTCTGCCTGAACTGCCTATTTGGACAGAAATTAAATTGTTAAATCAGATGACACTAGATAGTCGCCAAGTACAACAAGGCGACTTGTTTATCGCATTAAAAGGGCATAATGTTGATGGTCGCCAATTTATTGAAAAAGCCATAGAACAAGGTGCAGCTATTATTCTAAGTGAAGCCGATGATGGCATTGATGAAGCAGAATTGGATAGTAAATTTGCAAAATATAATCTTGATCGTACCGCTTGTAAGGTTATTGCAATGCCTAAATTGGCTCAACATCTCTCTGCGATTGCAGATAGTTTCTATCAACAACCTTCACATAAATTAACATTAGTTGGCATTACTGGCACAAACGGAAAAACTACAACAGCTCAATTACTTGCTCAGTGGCGTAATTTGCTTGGTGGAAAATCAGCTGTAATGGGAACGATCGGCAATGGCTTGTATGGTGCAGTACAAGAAGCGGTAAATACCACAGGTTCAGCCATTGAAATTCAACGCAATTTAGCTAGTTTTGTTGAACAGGGAGCAGATTTCTGTGCAATGGAAGTTTCCAGTCACGGTTTAGCCCAATACCGAGCAGAAGCCTTGGATTTTGATTTGGCAATTTTTACCAATTTAAGCCGAGATCATCTTGATTATCACAACACAATGGAAGAATACGCCCAAGCAAAATTTCGCTTATTCAATGAACTTAACACAAAACAGCAAGTCATTAATGCCGATGATGAAATCGGGCAACAATGGTTGAGACTGCTACCAACTGCCGTTGCAGTGAGTATTGACCCACAAAAACAATTAAACCAAAACCGTTGGATTAAAGCGACAAAAGTTGATTATACCTTGCAAGGTGCAACCATTGAGTTTAGTTCAAGCTGGGGCAATGGCTCACTAAGAAGTCGATTGATTGGGGCATTTAATGTGAGCAATTTGCTTACTGCATTCGCTGGGTTACTGGTGTTAGGCTATGATTTGCAAAAATTAGTCGAAACCGCACCGCTATTAAATGGGGTATGTGGGCGTATGGAATGTTTGGTAAGTGAAGAAAATCAAGCAGAAAGCCCAATGGTTATTGTGGATTACGCGCATACACCTGATGCATTGGAAAAAGCCTTGGAGGCTGCTCGTTTGCACTGTGAAGGTGAATTATGGTGTGTCTTTGGTTGCGGCGGCGATCGTGATACAGGAAAACGTCCGCTAATGGCACGCATTGCAGAACAAAATGCCGATAAAGTGATTGTAACGGACGATAATCCTCGTACAGAAGATCCTGATGTTATTTTTACCGATATTATGCAAGGTTTCAAAAAGCCGAATAAAGTCCAACAAATGCACATTCGACAATATGCGATTGAAACAGCGATTGCTCAAGCAGAACCAAAAGATGTGGTGTTGATTGCAGGTAAAGGGCACGAAGATTACCAAATTATCGGCACAAAAAAATATCATTTCTCGGATCAAGAATGGGCGAAGAAGTTTTTGGGGTAATAGGCGTTTTGCCAAATCTCCCCTAACCCCTCTTTGCTAAAGAGGGGAACTAGTTTAGCTGAAATTTTAAGAAAAAGGGCTTTGATACTAGGTTAATTCGTTAAATGAACGAATAGTTTTTTCGAACCGATCCCCCTCTTTGCTAAAGAGGGGAACTAGCTTAGCTGAAATTTTAAGAAAAAGGGCTTTGATACTAGGTTAATTCGTTAAATGAACGAGTAGTTTTTTCGAACCGATCCCCCTCTTTGCTAAAGAGGGGAACTAGCTTAACTGAAATTTTAAGAGAAAGGGCTTTGATACTAGGTTAATTCGTTAAATGAACGAATAGTTTTTTCGAACCGATTCCCCTTTTTGCTAAAGAGGGGAACTAGCTTAGCTGAAATTTTAAGAAAAAGGGCTTTGATGCTAGGTTAATTCGTTAAATCAACGAATAGTTTTTTCGATCCGATCCCCCTCTTTAGCAAAGAGGGGTTAGGGGAGATTTGAAACATACCTAAAAAGAGTACGTCCAAATAATTTATAAGTAAAACAAAATGATAAAACAAGTAACCCAACAGATCGCCCAAACTTTAAATGGCACATTGATCGGTAATGGTGAGATTACGATTGAAACCGTCAGTACCGACACACGACAAGCGGTGGAAAACAGCTTATTTTTTGCATTAAAAGGCGAGAAATTTGATGCCCACGATTATGCTCAACAAGCGGTAGAACAAGGCTGTGTTGCAGCAGTGGTGGAACGAGAGTTAGATTTGTCGGTGCCACAAATTATTGTAGAAGATACTCGTTTAGCATTAGGGCAGTTGGCAAAATGGTTAAAAGCAGAAATAAACCCGAAAACCGTGGCAATGACAGGCTCTTCGGGGAAAACAACGGTTAAGGAAATGACTGCAAAAATTTTGCAGAAAGTTACCGCTTGTGATGATGAAGTGCTTTACACTTTTGGTAACTTAAACAACGATTTAGGCGTACCGATGACGTTACTCCGTCTAACACCACAACATAAATTTGCCGTAGTCGAGTTAGGGGCAAATCACATTGGTGAAATTGCTTATACCACAGAGATAACACAACCCGATGCTTGTTTAGTCAATAATGTGGCGGCGGCTCATTTAGAAGGCTTTGGCTCTTTAGGTGGTGTTGCACGAGCTAAAGGGGAAATTTATCGTGGCTTAAAACAAGGTGGTAAGGCGATTGTGAATTTGGCACATTATTATCCCCAATGGCAAAAAGAGATTGGTGAGCACGAGTTACAATCTTTTTGTTATACAGGCGAAGATAAAGACAGCTATGCTGATTTTTGGGCAGAGAACGTTGAGTTACATCTGAGTGGTTCCCGTTTTACGTTACATTCACCACAAGGGGAAGTTCAGATCAATTTGCCTTATTTAGGTGAACATAATATCAGTAATGCTTTAGCAGCAAGTGCTTTAGCAATGGCGGTTGGAGCGGATCTGAATGCCATTAAAACAGGATTAGAACAGCGTTCTAATGTTAAAGGACGTCTATTCCCGATTGAAATCAATCCACATTTATTGTTGATTGATGATAGTTATAATGCCAATGTAGATTCAATGAAATCGGCGGTTTCAGTGCTGAAGAATTATCCTGCATTTCGTATTTTTGCAGTGGGTGATATGGCGGAATTGGGTAATGAAAGTACTGCTTGTCATCAAGAAGTCGCAGATTTTGTGGCTAAAGCTGAACTGGATTTAGTTGTTTCTTTCGGTAAAGAGAGTGCAGTAATTAGCCATAATGTAGCACATCACTTTACGGATAAAAACCAAATGGCAGACTTCTTACTGCCGATTATTTTACAAAAAATAGAAGAAAAACAACCGCTTGTATTATTAGCGAAAGGCTCTCGTAGTCAAAAAATGGAAGAGCTTATTCGCTCTTTGTGTCACTCTTTTAATGTTTCTTTTTAAGGATTAACAAATGTTAGTTTGGTTAGCTGAATATTTAGTGCAGTATCACACTGTATTTAATGTAGTGTCATATATCACTTTCCGTTCCATTATGGCACTTTTGACTGCATTAATTATTGGTCTATGGATTGGACCTACGGTAATTCGCCGTTTACAAATCTTAAAATTTGGTCAAGAAGTTCGCCACGATGGACCTGAGAGCCATTATAAAAAACGTGGAACGCCAACGATGGGCGGAATTATGATTCTATTTGCTATCGGCGTTAGTACGCTACTTTGGGCAAATCTTTCTAATCCGTATGTATGGTTTGTACTATTTGTGCTATTTGGCTACGGTGTTATTGGCTTTGTTGATGATTATTGGAAGATTGCACGCAAAAATACTGATGGGCTAATTGCTCGCTGGAAATATTTTTGGCTTTCAGTGATTGCCTTGATTTCTGCTTTTGGAATGTATGCGGTAGGTAAAGATACCGCAGCCACACAATTAGTTGTCCCATTCTTTAAAGATGTGATGCCACAGCTTGGTCTATTCTATATCGTACTTACCTATTTTGTAATTGTCGGTACAAGTAATGCAGTAAATTTAACGGATGGCTTAGATGGTTTAGCCATTGTTCCTATCATTATGGTAGCGGGTGCTTTTGCTTTAATTGCTTGGGCAACGGGTAACTATAACTTTGCTGAATACCTACATATCCCTTATATCAAATATAGTGGTGAGCTAGTAATTTTATGTACTGCGATTGTTGGGGCTGGTTTAGGGTTCTTATGGTTTAACACTTATCCTGCTCAAGTCTTTATGGGTGATGTGGGATCGCTTTCTCTCGGTGGTGCATTAGGCACAATCGCCGTACTTGTTCGCCAAGAATTATTACTCGTCATAATGGGTGGGGTATTTGTGGTAGAAGCATTGTCGGTGATTTTACAAGTGGGGTCATATAAATTACGCCAAAAACGTATTTTCAGAATGGCACCAATTCATCATCACTTTGAATTAAAAGGTTGGCCAGAGCCAAGAGTTATCGTTCGTTTCTGGATTATTACATTGATGTTGGTATTAATTGGCTTGGTTACATTAAAACTACGTTAATTGAAACGATAAAAGCGGTTGGATTGCGACTAAATTTTACAAGTTAAGAGAATAATAAAATGCAAAATCAGTATCAGGGTAAAACAATAACTATCATTGGGCTTGGCACAACAGGGCTTTCTTGTGTGGATTTCTTTACAGATAAAAATGCAACTGTGCGTGTTATCGATACACGGGCTAACCCAACAGGAGCAGACAAACTACCAAGTCATATTGCATTGCATACGGGTAGTTTAAAGCTTGATTGGTTATTAAGCTCTGATTTGATTGTGATTAGCCCTGGGCTTGCCCTTGCGACACCTGAAATTCAACAAGCCATTCATCAAGGTGTAGAAGTGGTGGGAGATATTGAGCTATTTTGTCGTGAAGCTAAAGCACCGATTATTGCGATTACAGGCTCAAATGGTAAAAGTACCGTAACCTCATTGACCACCGAAATGGCAAAGCAAGCAGGCATAAAAGTGGGAATGGGAGGCAACATTGGTGTGCCTGCATTGAGTTTATTAACAGGTGATTATGAACTCTATGTGCTTGAATTATCGAGTTTCCAACTTGAAACAACCTATTCACTTAAAGCGAAATCGGCAACTGTATTAAATATCAGTGAAGATCATATGGATCGTTATGCGAGCATTGAAGATTATCGCCAAGCAAAACTCAAAATTTATCAGAACGCGGAATATGTCATTGTGAATGGTGAAGATCCGCAAACCTTGCCTGAACAAGCGGTAAGTTGTTTGCTTAAATTTGCAGAAAATAACGGAGAATATCGTTTAGAAAACGGCGGATTGTATAGTGGTAATGAGCTAATTCTTCAAAGTCAAGAGATGTTATTAAAAGGTCGCCACAATGAAATGAATGCTCTTGCTGCCATTGCATTAGCTGAAAAAGCAGGTGTGGCGAGAAGTGGTATTATTCAAGCCTTGAAAACTTATTCAGGATTAGATCACCGTTTCCAACCTGTTCCGACTACTGATGGTGTGCGTTGGATTAACGATTCGAAAGCGACTAATGTAGGCAGTACTGTTGCTGCATTAAACGGTCTAAAAGTTGATGGTACACTCTATCTACTATTAGGTGGGGACGGTAAAGGAGCAGATTTCTCAGAATTAAAGCCATTGGTTAATCAAGATCATATTCGTTGTTACTGCTTTGGGCGTGATGGCAAACAGCTAGCGGAACTCACTACAAATAGCGTCTTAGTTGAAACAATGCAACAAGCGGTAGATGCCATTCGTCCATTATTAAAAAGTGGCGATATGGTTTTGCTTTCCCCTGCTTGTGCGAGTTTGGATCAATTCCCGAACTTTGAGGTGCGTGGTAAGCAATTTGCAGAGCTAGCACAAGGAGCCGCACGTTAATGCGAGAAAAAATAAAACAAGAGTGGGACAAATGGGTGAGATTAACCCCTGCAAATTCCCTTTATGATCGTACATTGATTTGGTTATTTATTGGCTTGCTTACCATTGGTTTTGTAATGGTAACTTCGGCGTCTATCCCAGTAAGTACTCGTTTGTATGATGATCCTTTTCATTTTGCGATTCGAGATGCGTTTTATGTAGCGATCTCACTTTTAGCATTTAGCCAATTTATTCGTATTCCAAGTGAAAAATGGGAAAAGTGGAATGTGTGGTTTTTTATGAGCTCATTATTGCTATTATTTCTCGTTTTGATACTGGGTAAAAATGTAAATGGTGCAACTCGTTGGATTCCAATCGGTCCGATTAACTTCCAACCTGCTGAGTTGGCAAAACTCTCTGTAATCTGCTATTTCGCCAGCTTTTATGTTCGTCGTTTCGATGAAATGCGTAATGATAATATGAGTTTTATTCGTCCAATGGTTATCTTAGGGCTATTTGGTGGACTACTGATTTTACAACCAGATTTAGGCAGTACAGCGGTGCTATTTGTACTAACTTTTGCAATGTTGTTTATTATGGGAGCTAAGATTCTGCAATTTATTGTATTAGGTGGGCTTGGAGTGCTGTTATTCGGATTTTTAATTTTAACTTCTGAATATCGTCTGAAAAGAGTAACATCATTTATGGATCCTTTTGCCGATGCTTATGGTGATGGTTTCCAGCTTTCTAATTCACAAATGGCCTTTGGACAAGGGGAGTTTTGGGGCAGTGGTTTAGGTAACTCAATTCAAAAACTTGAATATTTGCCTGAAGCACATACTGACTTTGTAATGGCTGTTGTTGGAGAAGAGTTTGGTTTATTCGGTATCATTGTAATAGTGTTATTACTTTGTGCTTTAACTTTACGTGCTTTAAGAATCAGTAAAGAAGCCTTGTTATTAGAAGAACGTTTTAAAGGATTTTTTGCTTTTGGAATTGCAGTGTGGATTTTTCTACAAGGTTTCGTAAATCTTGGTGTCGCATCAGGATTACTACCAACTAAAGGATTAACTTTTCCACTCGTTAGCTATGGCGGTTCGAGTTTGGTTATTATGGCAATTGCCATTGCAGTATTAGTGAGAATAGATCACGAAAATCGTTTAGTGAAAGTTGGACACGCTCACTTAAATGATGATTGATAAAGGATAAATATGACAAAAAAATTATTAGTAATGGCAGGCGGAACAGGAGGACACGTTTTCCCTGCAATCGCAGTAGCAAAAGAATTACAGCAGCAAGGTTGGGAAATTCGTTGGTTAGGCACTAAAGATCGAATGGAAGCGGAGCTTGTGCCTAAGTACGGTATTCCGATTGAGTTTATTCAAATTTCAGGCATTAAAGGTAAGGGGATTAAAGCCTTATTAACCGCCCCTTTTGCTATTCTAAGAGCAGTATTCCAAGCGAGAAAAATTATCAAAGCCTATCAACCGGATGCGGTATTAGGTATGGGGGGCTATGTATCAGGGCCGGGTGGTATTGCGGCAAAATTATGCGGTGTACCCGTCATTTTACACGAGCAAAATGCCGTAGCGGGTTTAACTAATGTTTGGTTGTCAAAAATTGCACACAAAACATTGCAAGCCTTTCCAAGTGCTTTTGTTAATGCCGAAGTGGTTGGAAACCCTGTTCGTCAAGATCTATTTCAAATTGCACCACCAGAACAACGTTTTGCTGAAAAAGGCTACCCAATCAATATTTTAGTAATGGGTGGAAGCCAAGGAGCGATGGTGATTAACCAAACTGTACCTGAAATGGCTAAGCTCTTTGGTGAGCAAGTTTTTATTAGTCATCAAGTTGGTAAAGGTAAATTAGCTGGCGTTGCTGAAGTTTATCAAGCTACAGGTAATGGGATTGCTAGTGAGTTTATTGATGATATGAAAGCAGCTTATGAGTGGGCGGATTTAGTCATCTGTCGTTCAGGTGCTTTGACCGTATGTGAAATTGCAGCAGCAGGGTTGCCTGCAATCTTTGTACCATTTCAACATAAAGATCGCCAACAATTTTTTAATGCTGAATATCTTGCTCGATCAGGTGCAGCAATTATTATTGAGCAGAAAGATTTTAATCCTGAAAGTTTAGCTCAAGCTTTAGCACCATTGATTGCAGAACGTCAGAAATTAACAGAAATGGCGATAAAAGCGAAAGAAAAAGCTACACCATTAGCCGCTAAACGTGTGGCAGATGTTATTAAAGAGCATTGTTTATAAATTTTATGATGGATCATAACAGGCTAGATAAAAAGATCTAAGCGGTTAGATTCGACTTATTTTTTACAAAATATCCGAATAAGGAATCTGAATGAAAAATTTCCAAGATAAAGTGAAAAAACTAGTACCTGAAATGCGTCGAGTGAGCCAAATTCACTTTGTTGGTATTGGCGGTGCTGGAATGAGTGGTATCGCAGAAGTATTACTTAATGAAGGTTATCAAATTAGTGGTTCAGATATTGCAGATGGGCCTGTTACTCAACGCTTGGCAAAAGCAGGTGCGAAAATCTTTTTTGGACATTATGGCGAAAATGTTTGTGGTGCAAGTGTTGTGGTTATTTCAAGTGCAATTACTGATGATAACCCTGAAGTTGTGGCTGCTAAAGAAGCACGAATTCCTGTTATTCAACGTGCACAAATGCTTGCAGAAATAATGCGTTTCCGTCACGGGATTGCGATTGCGGGAACTCACGGGAAAACAACAACAACAGCAATGATTTCAATGATTTACACCGAAGCAAAACTTGATCCAACTTTTGTAAATGGTGGTTTAGTTAAATCAGCAGGTAAAAATGCGCATTTAGGAGCAAGTCGCTATTTAATTGCAGAAGCAGATGAAAGTGATGCATCATTCTTACATCTACAACCGATGGTTTCTGTGGTAACTAACATTGAGCCTGATCATATGGATACTTATGGCGGTGATTTTGAGAAGATGAAGGATACCTATATCCGTTTCTTGCGTAATTTACCGTTCTATGGTTTAGCAGTAATGTGTGCCGATGATCCTGTTGTGATGGAAATTGCACCTAAAGTAGGGCGACAAGTTTTAAGTTATGGTTTTAGTGAGTTTGCCGATTATCGTATTGAAGATTATCAGCAAACAGGGTTTCAAGGTCATTATACGGTAGTTTGCCCAACAGGCGAGAGAATTGATGTTCTACTGAACGTACCAGGTAAACATAATGCATTGAATGCAACAGCCGCATTAGCGGTTGCCAAAGAAGAGGGTATCGATAATGAAGCCATCTTAGCGGCACTTGCCAACTTCCAAGGTGCTGGTCGTCGTTTTGACCAACTTGGCTCATTTATTCGCCCTAATGGTAAAGTAATGTTAGTAGATGATTACGGGCATCACCCAACTGAAGTTGATGTAACCATTAAAGCTGCTCGACAAGGTTGGGATAATAAACGTGTTGTAATGGTATTTCAACCGCACCGCTATTCTCGTACTCGTGATCTCTTTGATGACTTTGTACAAGTATTATCGCAGGTCGATGCTTTGGTAATGCTTGATGTGTATGCCGCAGGTGAAGCACCAATCGTAGGGGCGGATAGTAAAGCATTATGCCGTTCTATTCGTAACTTAGGAAAAGTCGATCCAATCTTAGTTTCGGACACTAGCCAGTTAGGTGAAGTGATTGATCAAATTATTCAAGATGGCGATTTAATTTTAGCTCAAGGAGCTGGTAATGTAAGCAAACTTTCGCGTGATTTAGCAGAAAGTTGGCGTCAATAATATTCTCTCTTTACTGAAAGAATAATTTGGAAGCGGTGAGAATGAGAAAATATTTTGCAAGCAGATAATGGTGATAGCAATGAGTTTAAAAAATGAAAAAATAGCGGTGTTATTTGGCGGTGTCTCTGCCGAGCGTGAAGTATCACTGAATTCAGGGGCAGCAGTTTTAGGGGCATTACAAAGTTTAGGTTATGATGTTCAAGGGATTGATACGAAAGAATTCCCCATTGAAAAATTAAAAGAAAAAGGTATTCAGCGTGTCTTTAATATCTTACACGGTGGTATCGGTGAGAATGGCGTATTACAGGGAGCTTTAGAGCAACTTGGTATCCCTTATACAGGTTGTGGCGTAATGGCATCTGCAATTACTTTAGATAAGTTCCGTACTAAATTGTTATGGAATGCAGTCGGTTTACCTACTGCGGAGATGGTTGTTGTTCGTCGCGGTGAAGCAGTAAGTTCTGATGAAATTATTGCTAAATTAGGTTTACCTTTATTTGTTAAGCCTGCTAGTGAAGGGTCGAGCGTTGGAGTAAGTAAAGTAAAAACAGCAGAACAGCTTATCCCTGCGATTGAAGAAGCTCTCAAATATGATGCTATTGTATTAGTAGAAGAGAATTTAGCTGGTGCAGAGTACTCAGTACCTGTATTGGACGGTGAAGTATTACCCGCTGTACAAATTATTCCAGATGGTGAGTTTTATGATTACCACGCCAAATATGTATCTGATAATACACAATATCTTTGCCCTGTTCTATCAGAAACACGTCAAGCAGAAGTGACAAAATTGGTTAAACAAGCTTATGACGTAGTGGGTTGCCGTGGTTGGAGTCGTATAGATGTAATGGAAGATGACAAAGGGCAGTTCAGATTGGTTGAAGTGAATACTTGCCCAGGAATGACAAGCCACAGCATTTTCCCTAAATCAGCAGCAACGGTAGGATACAGTTTTGAACGCTTAGTAGAGCGAGTATTGGAGCTAAGTATTTAATGGTAATGGCGTTGCGGAAAAAAACGACATCGGTAATTCGAACTAAAGCAAGTAAACCGAAAACTCCAACGAATTGGTTGCTTTTGATTAAGCCAATGTTGATGTTTTTGTGTCTTCTGTTTGCTTATGTAATGTATAGCAACTGGTCTAGTTGGTTAGCATTGTTAGATAAGACACCGATTCGAGCATACGCATTAACCCATAAAACACAATTTACCACTAATGCGGATATTCGGGAGTTGCTATCAAAAGAGCCTGTACTTAAAGGCTATTTTGGGCAAGATATTCAAGAAATTAAAGATAAATTTCTTGAAATCCCTTGGATTAGAGATGTGGCAGTGAGAAAAGTCTATCCAGATCGCATTAGTTTAACCTTGGTTGAACATCGCCCAACAGCAATTTGGAACCAAACGCGTTTTGTTTCTGCACAAGGTGTGGTATTTGATTTACCCAAAGAGCGTTTTAATGCAGATGGCTTGCCTGATCTTTATGGGCCTGACTCAGAAGCTAAAAAAGTCTTAGAGGCTTGGTATAAAATCCAAAAAGATTTAGAATCTCGCAACTTGGTTTTGAAATCTGTGGCAATGGATATTCGAGGTTCTTGGACAATCACGCTCAATAATCACGTTGAATTAAGATTAGGACGAGGTGATTGGTTGCCCAAAATTGATCGCTTTGTTACCATTTTCCCTGAAATAGAGATTCCAGATGGAAAACGTTTATCTTATGTTGATTTACGTTATGAGCACGGTGCGGCAGTAGGGTTTATTTCTCAATAATTTTATCATTTGGCAAGTGTAATAAATATGACAAAAGTAGCAGAATCTAAAATAGTAGTTGGTCTTGAAATTGGCACACATAAAGTGGTTGCCGTAGTAGGCGAAGTATTGCCTGATGGTGTTATTAACGTCATTGGTTCAGGTGTTAGTCCTTCTAAAGGTGTACAAGGTGGTAGTGTTGTTGATTTAGATGCTGCAGTAAGTTCCATTCAACGTGCTATTGAAGAAGCCGAATCTATTTCAGAATGTAAAATTATGGGGGTAACGCTGGCGTTATCGGGGGCTCATATTACAGCGTTTAATGAAAGCGGTACTGTTCCTCTTTCTGGCGAGGTGAAAGCCGAAGATTTGGATAATGCTATCCATATTGCTCGCTCAATTAAATTACCTGATGGCTTAGAAACCTTACATATTATTCCGCAAGAGTATAAAGTGGATAGATTGCCTGCAACTAAAAATCCTCTTGGTTTATCAGGAATGCGGTTACAAGCACAAGCACATTTAATAGCCTGTCATAATGATTGGTTGCGTAACTTTAAAAATGCAGTGGAACGTAGCAAACTGAAAATTGATCAAATTGTCTTTTCAGGGTTAGCATCAAGTTATTCGGTACTTACTGAAGATGAAAAAGAGCTTGGTGTTTGTTTAATTGATATTGGTAGTGGCACGATGGATGTGCTTGTTTATACCGATGGTGCTTTACGTTTTAGTAAGGTTATTCCTTTTGGTGGGTATAATATTACAGAGTATATCGCCAATATGCTGACAACGTCTCGTAATGATGCAGAAAATATTAAAGTGCAATATGGCAGTGCTATTTCTCCCCCAACGCATTTTCCTGAAAAGAAAATTGAAGTTGCTGGCTTAGGTGGAAGAGCACCAAGAACTTTTAGTAAAGAACAGTTGTCGAAGATCACATCTCAGTGTTATCAGGATTTATTAGGTATAATTGCTAATGAATTAACACAATTACGAACTGATTTGTATCAAAAAGGGATAAAACAAGAATTAATTGCGGGAATTGTTCTAACTGGTGGTGGTTCTCAAATCGAAGATATTGTAGAATGTGCAAAATCTGTCTTTGGTTTACAAGTAAGAGTGGGATATCCACTTAATATTACAGGTCTAACAGACTATGTGAATAAACCACAATATGCTACAGTTTTAGGATTATTGCAATACAGCCATTATAACGAAGATTCTGATACAACGACTCAGATACCTGGTGAAGGGTTCGTTGAATGGTTAAAAAAAGCGGTTAAGAAAACAGTTAAATTTACAAAAGATAAATTTTAAACATCAGCAGGTAACTGGTGTTTTACAGGGAGAATAAAAATGTTTGAGCCTATTTTTGAAACAACTCAAGATGCGGTGATTAAAGTTATCGGTGTCGGTGGCGGTGGCGGTAATGCTTTAAACCATATGGTTGCAAGCCAATCTGATGAGGTTGGTAGTGTTGAGTTTTTCTCAGTGAATACTGATGCTCAGGTTTTGCGTAGTAGTGCAGTGCGTAATACTATTCAAATTGGTGCAGCGGTCACTAAAGGCTTAGGGGCTGGTGCAGATCCTAATGTAGGGCATCAAGCAGCAGAAGAAGATCGTGATGCGCTAACTAATATGATTTCTGGTGCAGATATGGTATTTATTGCTGTTGGTATGGGCGGTGGTACAGGAACTGGTGCTGCTCCTGTTATTGCTGAAATTGCAAAGAACCAAGGTGCACTAACAGTCGGTATTGTAACTAAACCATTCTCTTTCGAAGGTAAAAAACGTTCAGGTTATGCAGAGCAAGGAATTAAAGAGCTTGCGAAACATGTTGATTCTCTCATTATCATTCAAAATGATAAATTATTAAAAGTATTGCCTAAAAATGTAAAATTTAGCGAAGCCTTTGGGGTAGCTAATGATGTGTTGCGTAATGCAGTATTAGGCATCACAGATATGATTACCTCTGAAGGTTTAGTAAACGTTGACTTTGCTGACGTGAAAAAAGTAATGTCAGAAATGGGACGAGCAATGATGGGAACTGGTATCGCAGAAGGTGAAAACCGAGCAGAAAATGCAGCGAAGGATGCAGTTGCAAGCCCATTACTAGAAGATGTTGACTTATCAGGTGCTAAAGGTATTTTAGTAAACATTTCATCAGGTTATGATATTGAACTTGCTGAAGTGAATACCATTATGGAATATGTAACGAGCTTTGCAGATCCTGATGCTGCGATTATTTTTGGTTCTGCGTTCTACCCAGAAATGGAAGGTAAAATCCGTGTTACATTGGTCGCAACAGGTATCGGGCAACCAGAGGAAATTGTTCCACCAAGAATGACGGGCTACCAACAAGTACAACCACAGCAACCACAAGTACAACATGCTCAACAACCATCAGCATACCCATTTGGTTCTAGTTATGGGCAAGCCACTCAATTTGGGGGGCATCAGCAACAAGTGGCACAAAAACCACAACAAGTAGATAATTCTCAAATTTTTAACCCAACAGCTATTCCTAGCTTTATGCGTAATGGGCAATAATAGCTTGATTGAGATAAATGAGAAACAAGGAAAACGATATGATTAAACAAAGAACCCTTAAACAAACTACAAAAGTGACAGGTATTGGTCTGCACAGTGGTAAAAAGGTGACTCTCACGTTGCGTCCAGCACCTGCAAATACAGGTATTATTTATGCACGCACAGATCTTGATCCTGTCGTTTATTTTCCTGCAAGTGCAGATTCTATTCGTGATACTACATTATGTACCTGTATGATCAACGATGATGGTGTGCGTATCTCGACTGTTGAACATCTTAATGCGGCAATGTCTGCATTAGGTTTGGATAATGTGATTGTCGAAGTTGATGCACCTGAAATTCCAATTATGGATGGTAGCTCAAGTCCATTTATCTATCTTTTATTAGATGCTGGAATTGAAGAACAAGATGTAGCGAAAAAATTTATTCGTATCAAAGAAACCGTTCGTGTTGAAGAAGGTGATAAATGGGCTGAATTTAAACCTTATAGTCAAGGGTTAAAATTAGATTTTACCATTGACTTTACCCACCCAATGATTACGAAAAGCGTGCGTAACTATAAAATGGAATTTTCAGCTCAACACTTTATTCAACAATTAAGTCGGGCAAGAACCTTCACTTTTATGAAAGATGTCGAGTATTTACAATCTATTGGTTTAGCATTAGGTGGTAGTTTAGATAATGCAATTGTATTAGATGATTACCGTATCCTAAATGAAGAAGGTTTACGTTTTAAAGATGAATTAGTTCGCCACAAAATGTTAGATGCTATCGGTGATCTATTTATGTGCGGTTACAATATCCTAGGCGATTTTACTGCATACAAATCAGGACACGGTTTAAATAACAAATTACTCAGAGCGGTATTAGCAAATCAAAATGCTTGGGAGTTTGTAACTTTTGAAGATAAAGAAACTGTGCCACAAGGTTACCAAGTTCAAGAGCAAGTTTTAATATAAGCATTAAAGATATCTTAACAATATTTATTAAAAGTGCGTTAAGACCTTATAGTACAAGGTTTTAACGCACTTTTTTGGTGTAATGGACAAAATGGTTGCTGATTTACCCATTACACGTTCAAGTGGACAAAGTGGTTGCTAATAATATTTTTCTTATGTTGTTAGCAACTCTTTTTATTTAAAAAATCCTTTATAAACATAATCTTACGTTTTTTGCTTAATCCATTGTGATTATTTAATTTTCGTTTTAGTTCACTAAATAATCCTTCAAGCCTATTTGTCGTT
>NZ_LEKM01000115.1 GCF_009761375.1 Ursidibacter arcticus
CTAAAATCGATGTTCTTCAATACGATTTTTAATTTTCAGATGAACGAATAAGTTCCTTCAATCTGTTCCCCTCTTTAGCAAAGAGGGGTTAGGGGAGATTTGGCAGTCGTAAAAACGAAGTTCATACGTTGCCCATCTCTATAAGCGGTTACTTCTTCACAAGATTTTGCAAATTTCTCTCAACATCTCACCGCTTGTTACGGTAACTTAAAATTCCCTTCACCAACTTCAATCACATTCCCACCAACATAAATTGTCTGTTGTTCATCAAGCCTTAAAGAAAGGCGGTTTGCTCTGCCCATTTGATCGCCCTGATGAATTTGACGGATAAGCGGAAATTTTCCTTGTGAGAGAAAATAAGCCCCTAAATTTGCACAGGCAGATCCTGTGCCACTATCTTCAAGCATAACGCCATTATCCCCATAGAAAAAACGGCTAAAGATAGTGTCATCTTGCTCATACCAAACATAAATCGCGGTTCGTCCATTATCTTGTTGGCAAATTTGTGCTAACTGAGCAAAATCTACCTTAATTCGTTCAAGACTTATGTGGTTTTTGAGCTGTAACAGCAGTTGTGGTGAGCCACTATTTAGCCAATAAGCTGTTGGGGATATATCACTTTCACTTAACCCTAGTGCATTCGCGAGTTCGGTTACTTTCGCTTTACTTGCCTGAATGGTGTAACCTGTAATCGCCATCTCCATTTTTGCATTTTTTCCGCATAATCTAACCGCTTTCGCAGGGGTATTTAGCACAAATTGTTCAGGTAAATTTTGCTGTTGCTGTAACACATAAGCACAACCTAAAGTCGGATGTCCTGCAAGCGGTAGTTCATAAGCTGGCGTAAAAATGCGTAGATCCGCCACTGCATTTTGTGAACGAAAAGCAAATACCGTTTCACTTAAATTAAACTGTGTTGCGATCTGCTGCATTTCTTCATCGCTCAAGCCGTCCGCTTGGGGAAATGCCGCCAATGGATTACCACCAAAATGGCTTTCGGCAAAGACGTTTACCAATTTGAATGGGTAAGTTCGCATTAGTGTTCTGCTCCAAATTGTTGTTCAAATAACAATTTCTGTTGTTCTATTTCCTGAACAAGTTCTTCTTCACTTGGTAAATAATGGATATATTTACTGGCGAAAAGTTGTTCATTTCCATTCAACACTGAATATTTTGCAACGATGCTATCTGTTTCGGTGCAAAGTAATAACCCAATAGTAGGGTTATCATTTGGCTGTTTTCTTAAATCATCATACATTCGGACATACATATCAAGTTGTCCAATATCTTGATGTGTTAGCTTATTTGTTTTTAACTCTACTAACACAAAGCATTTCAATATGTAGTTATAGAAAACAAGATCAATAAAAAAATCGCTACTTTCTGTGCGGATATGTTGCTGACGAGCAACAAATGCAAATCCTTTGCCAAGCTCTAGCATAAATTGTTGTAAATCATCAATTAGTGCTGTTTCTAATTCAGCTTCTGTATATGCCTTATTAGTTGGTAAATTGAGAAACTCTAGAACCATTGGATTTTTAATAAAATCACTTGGCTTAGGTTTTCCAAGTTGCGGTTGCATTTCCTGTTTAACTAGCTCTTTATTTTTGCTTGCTAATAAGCGGTCATAATAAAGGGTTGAAATGTTTCGATCTAATGTTTTAATTGACCAGTGATTTTCAGCTGCTTCAGTGAGATAGTAATGACGTACTTTCTCGTTTTGAATTTTTAATACACGATGAAAATGCGACCAACTCAATTTGGAAAACAGTGTTTTCCAAATCTTTAAATCAGAAAACATTAAATAAAATTGGCGGAAATTTCGAATATTTCGTTCACCAAATCCTTTTCCAAATTCTCGAGTTAATTCGATAGAAAGTTGCTTTATGATTTCTTTACCATAATCTGCACGTTCTTTACCGAATTGTTCCTCTTGAACAATTCGTTCTCCAATACGCCAATATGCTTCAACCATAGCTGAATTGATAGCACTATATGCTTGTTGGCGTGCCATTGTGAGAATATGTTTTATTTCACCGATGTAACTTTGAGTTAAGTTCGTCATTTGCAAAAGTCTTCTAAAATCTTACCGCTTACTATGCTGTTTTCGCCTTTCTCAATTCAGTGATAAAACGGTCAAATAAGTAAGCCACATCATTTGGACCTGGACTCGCTTCTGGGTGTCCTTGGAATGAAAATGCCGATTGATCGGTTAATTCAATACCTTGTACAGTTCCATCAAATAAAGATCGGTGAGTCACTCGTACATTTGCTGGTAGGCTGGCTTCATCAACTTCAAAACCGTGGTTTTGGCTCGTAATTAGCACTTTTTGGCTATCAAGATCTTGTACAGGGTGGTTGGCGCCGTGGTGTCCGAATGTCATTTTTTTCGTTTTTCCACCTGCAGCTAAACCAAGTAGCTGATGCCCTAAACAGATGCCGAAAATTGGTTTTTTTGTGGCTAATAATTTTTGAATAGCGGAAATTGCATAGTCACAAGGTTCTGGGTCGCCAGGGCCATTGGATAAGAAAATACCATCTGGATTTAATGCTAATACGGCTTCTGCGGATGTTTTAGCTGGGACAACCGTTAAACGGCAACCACGCTCTGCTAACATTCTTAAAATGTTATGTTTTACCCCAAAATCGTAGGCAACGACGTGAAATTCTGGTTTAGTTTGCGTTTCATAAGCTTTACCATCATTTGAAACAGGTAAACGCCATTCGCCTTCTGTCCATTGATAAAGCTCGTTGCACGTTACGCGTTGAGCAAGATCTTGCCCAGCCATTGAACCAAAGCTTTTTGCTAATTCCAAGGCTTTAGCTTCATCTGTACCTACATAAATACAGCCAGCTTGAGCACCTTTATCACGCAGAATACGCGTTAAACGGCGAGTATCAATATCTGCAATAGCAACGGTTTTATTTTTTACAAGGTAATCTTGAAGGGAAATATTAGAACGGAAGTTGCTGTGTAAAAGTGGGAGATCACGAATAATTAAGCCTGCGGCATAAACGGAACGAGATTCTGTATCTTCGTCATTTGCCCCTGTGTTACCAATATGGGGATACGTTAAAGTAACAATTTGATGATGATAAGAAGGATCGGTAAGAATTTCTTGATAGCCTGTCATTGCAGTATTGAAGACCACTTCACCAATGGTAAAACCATCATAACCAATGGATTTTCCGTGAAAAACTGAACCATCTGCAAGAACAAGAATTGCTGGTTTCGACATTATTTTTACTCCTAATAATAAACTCTGTTGGTTGGTACTTTCGAGTCGCCATTAACCTTTGCTAGAAGTAGGCGACTAAGTTTAATAGAGCAAACGATTGCATTCAAGTTAAACTTGTGAAAAGTCTCAACATAAGCATAAATATGAAATTTAATTCATTTATATTGCATTTTTATTCATAAGTAAATAACTAATCTGAAATTTTGTTTTTATCGAATCATACAAGCGGTTAAAATGCGGTGTTTTTTTACAAAGTTGAGAATTAAATGAAAAAATTTGAATTTGGCGATCAGTTGATCGCAATTGTAAAACGAGATGTAGCCCCAGCATTAGGTTGTACTGAGCCAATCTCACTTGCTTTAGCGTCTGCTATTGCGGTGTCGTATTTAGGTTCAGATTTAGTACAGATTCAGGCAAAAGTTTCACCAAACCTAATGAAGAATGGAATGGGGGTAACTGTGCCTGGAACAGGTATGGTGGGATTGCCAATCGCTGCTGCGGTAGGTGCGATTGCAGGCGATGCGAATGCAGGATTGGAAGTATTGAAAAATATTCAACCCAAAGATGTTGAACAAGCAAAAGCAATGCTTGATGCAAACCAAGTCAGTGTTGATATTGCCAATGTTGATTTTCCCCTTTATTCCGAAGCTCTTGTATTAGGTGAACAAGGTTGGGTTAAAGTCTGTATTCAAGATTCTCATACAAATGTTGTACTGATTGAGAAAAATGGCGAGATTTTATTTCAAAAACAAGCGGAAGTGGTTGAAATAGCTGATGATTATCACTTTTTTGAACAGCTTACTGCACAAAATATTTATGATTTTGCAATGCAAGCTCCCCTTGAGCAAATTGCTTTTATTGCCGAAGCTGCTAAGCTCAATAGTGCCTTGTCTAAAGAAGGTTTAGAGAAGGAGTACGGTTTACATATTGGTAGGACATTACGCAAACAAATTGAACTTGGACTACTTTCAAATGACTTACTTAATCGGATTGTAATTGAAACAACAGCCGCATCAGATGCTCGAATGGGAGGTGCATTACTGCCTGCAATGAGTAATTCTGGTTCTGGTAATCAAGGAATTGCGGCAACAATGCCATCAGTCATTGTTGCTCGCTTTGTTAATGCGAATGATGAACAACTGATCAGAGCATTATTTTTATCACATACCATTGCAATTTATATCCACAGTAAATTACCAAAGCTCTCCGCATTATGTGCGGTTACAACAGCTGCAATGGGAAGTGCTGCGGGAATGGCATACTTGCTTGGTGGACGTTTTAATGCCATTAGTATGGCTATTTGCAGTATGATTGGCGATATTAGCGGTGTGTTATGTGATGGTGCAGCAAATAGCTGTGCAATGAAAGTTTCTACCGGTGTTTCATCTGCTTATAAAGCCGTACTAATGGCATTAGATAATAGCCGAGTAACAGGTAATGAAGGCATTGTGGAACATAGCGTAGATAAATCAATCAATAATCTTTGTGCCATTGCTACGAAAAGTATGGTGTATATGGATAGACAGATTATTGAAATAATGAGTACAAAAGAGCAAGATTGCTAATTTTTAATAACAGAGAGGTTTTATGGCAAACAACACACATTCTCCTTTACCGTTATGGTCGGTGATTTTACCCATTCTTGCGTGGGTTATTTATTTTGTTGGGGTAAAAGATAGTTTATGGCTACAAATTGGTGGCGGAGCATTATTGATTGGTAGTGTCCTTTCTGCTGTTCACCACGCTGAAGTAGTGGCTCACAAAGTTGGAGAGCCATTCGGAACAATTATTTTAGCTTTAGCAATTACTGTTATTGAAGTTGCACTTATTGTATCGCTAATGATAGCAGGCGGTGATAACGCAGCATATCTTGCACGAGATACCGTATTTGCAGCGATTATGCTGATCTTAAATGGTATTTTAGGTGGTTGTTTATTGATTGGTGGACTGAAACACCACGAACAATTTTTTAGTAAAAAATCTGTTAGTACAGCATTAGTTACGCTTATTTCAATTTTAGCGTTTACCCTAATTTTGCCGAATTTCACTACCACAACAGAAGGCCCAACATATAGCCCATCACAGCTAGTCTTTGTTGCAATCGCATCGTTAGTGCTTTATGGGGCATTTATTATGGTGCAAACCGTTCGCCATCGTGATTATTTCTTAGCTGATGACGATAACCCAGAGCATCACGCCGAGCCACCATCAACCAAAGTAGCATTAATCAGTTTGTTACTGTTAGTGGTTTGTTTAGGAATAGTTGTCTTACTTGCAAAAGCACTATCACCAACAATTGAGAGTATGGTGGTGAGTGCAGGTGCACCTCTTGCACTCGTTGGGGTTATCATTGCTGCAGTGGTGTTAATGCCAGAAGGGTTAGCTGCTTTAACTGCCGCCAGCCGTAACCGCCTTCAAACGAGCGTAAACTTAGCATTAGGCTCGGCATTAGCAAGTATCGGTTTAACTATTCCATCGGTTGTTATTGTGTGTCTAATGTACGACATCAATATGGTTTTAGGCTTAGACTGGAAATCAATGGTTTTACTTGCATTATCCACCTTTGTGGTAATGGTTTCACTCAACCACGGGCGTTCTAATATGCTCTATGGGATCGTGTTATTAGTAAACCTAGCTGCATATGTTTTCACGGTGGTTGTGCCTTAGGAAATCTGCGTTAAGTGTAGAAGATCATATTTACTCTGATCTTCTACATTTCAATCAATCGAAGTTGTGCTTAGTTTATGGTTTAACGTGGAAATCTTTTAAAGAATCTTTTTCTGTGGCAACTGTTTCTTCTCCACCACTTCCATTTTTACCGAGTCTAATTGTTGCTCCGAAAACGCCGCGATAATCCTTTTCATCTCCTTGAGTTTGATAGAAAATACCGCCAATATCTTGCCCTCTATCTCCGTAAAATGCACCTTGTGTTTGAATTCCGTCATATAATCCTGAAAATTTATTGCCATCAATAATCCCACCAAGGACTAATTTGGTTTGATTATTTTCTACGTCTACTTTTACCTTTTTATTTGTAATATCTGCAATCGCTTTTACATTAAATTCTTTATATTCTCCGTCTTTTCCGTAAAAAGCTGTACCAGAATCATACAACCATATACCTTCTGTTCTCATTGGGCTTAGTGGTTGAGCATCAGAATATTTGCCGTAGTATTTGGAATATGGTGATAATACAGCTTTGGTTTCAGGTGTTAAATGTCCTTGAACAAATAAGGTTTCTTTATTATTTCCATCTATAATATAGCCATACCGTAGTTGTTCAAAACCTTGTTCTCGATAATCTTCATCGTTATCTGAAGGTTTAATTGGCAAAGAACTTACTTTTCCTTTGTATGTATTATTACCACTTGTTACATTTAGCAGCTTAGCTTTATAAGGTTGATCAAAGTCCTTTTCATAATTTGCGATACTTTCTTCTTTGGTGTACAAGTCTATTTTAACGCCATCTAAATAGAGATGATTTAAGTCTTTCTGATCGGCAGGAAGCTCTTGGCTGACAAAACGATTATTTTCAATATTAAGTGCTTTACCATTTACATTTGAAAACTCACTTGTACCATAGTCTAATTCGACCTCAGCAAGTAGTGGATCATCACTTTTGTATGTAATATTGCTAGGAATTGCTTTTTTAATCACTTCAATGTTACTTTGAAGGCGAGCTACCTCTTCAGGCGATTCTGTTTGTTTATTTTCTTCAGCTTTAGGTGTTTCTTCAGCTTTTGTGGTTTCTTCAGCTTTAGGGGCTTCTTCAGCTTTAGGAGTTTCTTTGGCTGCATTATTCACCGGATTAGACGTTGCTGTGGTATGAGATGTTTGAGGATTAGGTTTATCTGATACACAAGCAGTGATTGCTAATGCACAGGCAGTTGCAATGAGGCTTAAATGTAATTTTTTCATAAGTTCTCCAGAATGGTTTTGTAAAAATAATTAAATAATGTCAATTATTGTAACATTTTTGCCATATGTTTATCAATACAAATAATAATAGTTATCATTTGTGTGTTAATTGTATTTTATTAAACATCTTTCTATTATGAGAATTTTGCGTCCTTTAGGGGCTTTGCTATAATCACTTAGTATTTTTTAAACAGAATAAAAAATTATGGGATTATTTGAGTCAATTTTAAGCATTATTTTGCTGATTATTATCAGTGCAATTATTTCATCTGGCGAAATTTCTTTAGCGGGAGCAAGAAAGCTAAAATTACAGCAGATGGCAAATGATGGCGATTTACGCGCTAAGAAAGTTTTAGAACTTCAGGAACAGCCTGGGCAATTTATTACCGTTGTACAAATAGGACTGAATATGGTTGCTATTTTAGGGGGGATGATTGGTGAAGGGCAGATCACACCTTATGTCTATGCGTTTTTATCCAAATATAGCCAAGCCGAATGGTTACAAAGCGTATCATCTTGGTTATCCTTTGCGTTGGTTACGATGTCTTTTATTGTATTTGCTGATTTAATGCCAAAACGAATGGCAATGGCGAGTCCTGAAAAAGTAGCTGTAAAAATGGTCGGTATTATGACCTTCAGTATTTTCTTATTTAAACCTTTGGTATTGTTGTTTGATAGTTTAGCCAATGGTTTATTCCGCATCTTACGCATTTCAACTATTCGCCAAGAAAGTATGACGCCTGAAGATATCATTGCGATCGTGGATGCAGGAGCTGAAGCTGGGGTGCTAAAAACACAGGAACATTATTTAATTGAAAATATTTTTGATATGCAACAGCGTACCGTTACTTCAACAATGACAACACGCGAGCATATTGTATTTTTAGACAAATCGTTTACACGCCAGCAGACTTTAGAAACCTTACAGCAAAATTCGCATTCTAAATTATTGATTACCGATGGCAGCCTTGACAAAATTATCGGCTATGTTGAATCACACACGCTATTAACGCTCTATTTGCAACAAGATATTGTTTCGCTGACGGATAATCGAGTACTACGCAAGGCACTTTATATTCCAGATACGCTTTCGCTTTATGAAGTGCTTGAGCTGTTCAAATCATCAGGGGAAGATTTCGCAGTCATTATCAATGAATATGCACTTGTGGTTGGGATTGTAACCCTAAACGATGTGATGAGTATTGTGATGGGTGAACTTGTTTCTAATGAAGAAGAGCAGATTGTTCGCCGAGATGAAGATTCGTGGTTAATTGATGGCTCAACACCATTAGAAGATGTAATGCGTGCATTGAACATTGAAGCATTTCCAAACCAAGAAAACTACGAAACAATCAGTGGATTTATGATGTATATGTTACGAAAAATCCCGAAAAAGACCGATTTTGTGCTATTTGAACAGTATAAATTTGAGATTATAGATACTGAGAATTTTAAAATTGATCAGCTGATGGTATCTCTACGCAAAGACATTAAAGCGGAGGAATAATGGCAATTACTTTATATCATAATCCTAAATGTAGTAAATCGCGTGAAACTTTGGCACTTATACAACAAGCAGGTATTGAGCCGATCATTGTTGAATATCTCAAGACGCCCCTTTCACAAGAGACAATTCAAAGGTTAATTCAAGAAAGTGGCATTTCATTACAAGATGCATTACGTACAGATGTTGATGAATACACTCAACATATTGTTGGAAAGAACCTTTCAGACGATGCCATTATTCAGTTAATGGCACAATACCCAAGATTACTAAATCGCCCTTTTGTAAGCGGTGAGAAAGGGACAAAATTTTGCAGACCACCAGAGTTGGTAAAATCATTGCTCTAACATTTGCAAAATATTTAACGAAACAGACCGCTTGAATTCGACAAGCTAAGGGAAATAATGAAAAACATTCTGCTACTTAATGGACCAAATCTAAATATGCTAGGCAAAAGAGAACCACAAATTTATGGTTCTCAGACATTATCTGATATTGAACAACATTTACAACAACTGGCTAAACAACAAGGTTTTCAGCTTGATTATTTCCAAGCTAATGGTGAAGAACCGCTCATAAATCGTATTCATCAAGCATTTGGAACGGTTGATTTTATTATTATTAACCCTGCTGCGTTTACGCATACTAGCGTAGCTTTGCGTGACGCATTATTATCAGTGGCAATTCCGTTCGTTGAAGTGCATTTATCGAACGTCCACGCTCGTGAACCTTTCCGCCACCACTCTTATCTAAGTGACATTGCCAAAGGAGTCATTTGTGGGCTTGGTGCAAAAGGTTATGAATATGCACTCGATTATGCAATTCAGTCATTAAATAATGTATAGGTTTGTATTTTTATAGGCATAGTAGACAAATTTGTTGCTAACCTTCCACTATGCCCAATTATTTTCCTCCCAAATCTCTTTCCATCAAATAATGTTACTATCGGTCTTCTTCCACAGCATATTTCTTCTATAACGGCTTATCTATTGATTTATTATGTTACTTTATCAAAATCCTACCGCTTATTTCTAACCGACAATTACCATTAAGGCGATAATCGACTTTTATGCCATTGATTATGCTGGAGTTGATAGCAAATACGGTCGTGCAAGCGACTTGGGCGACCTTGCCAAAATTCAACATAATTTGGGATCACCAAATAACCGCCCCAATGCAGTGGACGTGGCACTGATAAAGGGTGTTTTAATGTCAAGGTAGCCGCTCTAGCAAGCAATTCTTGTTTACTTTTTAGCGGTTGGCTTTGGTAGCTTGCCCAAGCACCGATTTTGCTCGTATAAGGGCGAGTTTGAAAATAAGCGTCCGATTCTTCTTCAGCAATTTGGCTAATGATACCTTCAATCCGCACTTGGCGTTCCAGTTCTGGCCAAAAGAATGTGAGAGCGACATTTTCGTTTTGGCTAATCTGTTGTCCTTTACGGCTTTGATAATTCGTGAAAAAGATAAAGCCTTGTTCGGTAAGCTCTTTCAGCAATACCATTCGGCTTGAAGGTTTATTATCTTGAACGGTTGCCACGTTCATTGCGGTCGGCTCATTTACTTTAGCGTTGATCGCTTCTGTTAGCCATTGTTGAAATTGTGTTAGTGGATTATCTGCACACTGTGCTTGGGAAAGAGCTTGTTTGCTGTAATCTTCTCGAATTGCGTGTAAATCCATCTTCACCACCTATAATGCAAATTGAGGATAATATCGCTCACTTATCCTAACAAATTCTCCTAAAGAAATCACTTTAAAATCAGTTTTTAATCCCCTTGCTTGTAGATCATTCTCTAATATAAAAAGATTTGTGATAGTTGCAAAAATCTCGGGGTATTTGACCGCTTGTAATACACCGTCTTGCCATAAAACAACGGCATCTTCAGGCTGAACTTGTGAAAGGATTGATTGTAGTTGATGAAGATCGTATTGTGCTTTTGAGAAGGTATAAAGCATAATTTTTAAACCTATAAGTTAAAAAGTCAGTATTTTTTCTGCTTGCTGTAATAGTGCAAAAATTTGTTGTCGCTCGACAAAATGCAATTCATCTAATATCCATTCTGCTTGCTGTAATTGCCGTTCTTCAAGGGAATTTTGACAAATAAAACATTCACTCAGCTCGTAAAGCTCAAGTAATTTGAATGTAGCAATATGATCTTTTTGTAAAATCTGAGTTGGATCTTGATGAGCGATTAAATTAAACACACCGTCATAGATAAATACAATCGCAATTTCATCTTCATTACAAAAGGCACTTGCAGCAAGCAACGCATCTAACCCCTCTCGGCTAGTGCTTGAGCCAAAAGGCGGTTGGGTAAAAACAATGGCAAGTTTATATTTTTTCATTTTACAATGTCAGTAATCGATCGGAAGTTAAAACAGCTTGGCTAAATTCACCTAACCCAGCCAATACAAAGCCTTCAGCAAGATTATGTTCCACAATACCGCGGCGTTGGGCGGCGGCAATACAAAGATGTAACGACAAGCGGTAAGTTTCGGCTAAATTTTTCCATTTTTCGACTAAATTGATCTCATCGCTGGCAGGATCAACCCATTTATTCGCATTGCTGACCCCTTCTTGAAAAAAGAAAATTTGTGAAATGGAATGACCTGCCGCTAATAATTCGTTGGCGACTTGATAAGCTAAATAGGCAGATTGCGAGCCATATACACTGCCTTTGATGGCAAGAACATAGTGCATTATTCGTTATCCTGTTTGATCTGGCGAATATAGAGATAAACGGTATGGCGGGAGATATCTAACCGTTCTGCAACTTGGTTAATGGCATCTTTAATATCAAAGATCCCTTTTTCAAATAAAGTGGTTACAATCTGGCGATTTTTATTGTTGTTCGCCACATTGCGATCATTTTGGATTTCATCAATCGTGCTTTCTATCGTCTGTGCCACCAAGTCTTCAACGGAACTGGCAAAATTCACGTTAGTATCTGTTTCTTGTGGTGCAATAAAAGTACTTAAAAATTGTGAAACGGGCACGTCTAAATTCAAGTTGATACAAATTAGCCCAATAACGTGCTGTTTGCCATTACGAATAGCGATAGTAATCGACTTCATCAATACTCCGCCTTTTGCACGAGTAAAATACGGTTTTGATACGCTATCCGTTTGCATATGATGAAGTGACCACAAGGCTCTATCGGTAATAGGTGAACCAATCTTACGGTCGGTATTATGCCCATTGACGATATAAATTGCCGAATGTTCAAGAAACTCTAGGGAATGTAGCACGATTTCACAATGCTCTCCAATTAAGGCAGCAATACCATCAACGACAGGGAAATAAGACGCTAAAATAGCGTGATCTTCATCAGAAAGAGGATTAAATGTTGCACTCATTACAGATATCCAAAATGAAATCCCCCTTTACTTAAAGGGGGAAATAAACTTATTTTGCAGCTTTAAAATCAAGCAATTCAATTTCAAAAATCAGTGTTGAATTTGCTGGAATTTTTCCTGCCTGACGATCGCCATAACCTAATTGTGGTGGTAATACGATTTCCATTTTTCCACCTTTTTTCAGCATTGGGATAGCTTCAATCCAACCTGGGATAAGTTGATTTAATTGAAACTCAATCGGCTCTTTACGCTCGTAAGAACTGTCAAAAACTGTACCGTCTGTTAATGTACCTTTATAGTGAACTTTTACGGTATCCGTTGCTTTTGGTGACTCACCTTCGCCTGTTTTTTCAATTTTATATAGCAAGCCAGATTCTGTTTTCTTCACACCTGCTTTTTTCTCGTAATCCGCACGATATTTATCGCCTGACTCAGTGGTTGCTTTATTTTTTTCCGCTTGGATTTTTGTTTCTTGCTCAAGCAAGTATTTATCTAAGGCTTCAAGCTGTTTTTTAAGATCTTCATCGGTTAATTTACCGCTTTTCTTCAATGTGTCTTGAACGCCCGCTAAAATACGCTCTTGGTTATAAGAAAAGACATTTTTTTGCGACTCAATAACGCCTTCAATATTTTTGCCCATCAACACGCCAACAGCATAAGATGATTCATCAACAAATTTAGGGTCAGCTTTCTCAGCTAGGGCTGTTTGTGCAGTAAAAATTGCACCTGCAACAATCGCAACAGCCGAAAGTTTAGTTTTTAACATAAGTTTTCCTTTAAAAGTGTGTAAAAACAAAGTGGGATAGGGTAAAGTGTATTCTTTTTGAATACAACCTTTTTATGATGGATATGACAACAAATCTTGAAAAAGTGCTGGATTATTTAACCGAACTTGAAACTAAAGTCGCTTTTCAGGAGCAAACGATTGAAGAATTAAACCAAGCGTTAATCACACAGCAATTTGCTGTCGATAAATTACAAAATCAGATGCGACATTTAGCAGAAAAGCTCAAAGGAATGCAACCAAGTAATATTGCAAGCCAAGCGGAAGAAACACCACCGCCACATTATTGATACAAAAATGAAATATAAAATCTCTTTATTATGCCTATTCAGCTTATGGTTAGCGTTGCCATTACAAGCGGATATTCAACGAATTTTTGATAAGTCAGTGAATAATAAGCGGTTGGATTTTGTGGGTAATTTGCGAAAAAGTCAGCAAAACGAATCGCTTTTTAAAGATGGAAAAGGCTACTATTCCTATAAAAAAGCATTGGATATTCCTTTACCGAAAGACAAGGTGTTAATCCAATATTTTTATGAATATGGCTGTCAGATCTGTTTAGATGCAGATGATTATTTAACCGAATATGCGAGACGAAATAGCGATAAAGTCATACTGGTACGCTCGCCTGCTTTTCCGAAAGGTTCTCGTTTTACCGCTCAAATGAATGCAACCTTTACAGCGATTGGTCGCCCAGATTTGAGTGATAAATACTTATTTGATAGTGCACATACCAAAAACAAAAGAGAATTGGTTGAAAATAATGATGCGATCAAACGGTGGCTTACGACAAATCAACTGAATATCGAACAATTTCACCAAACTTTCGATTCAGAATCAGTAAAACAGCTCGTTGAACAAGCAGAAAAACATTATGTGCAATATGGCCCACCTATTACGCCTATTGCGGTATTAAATGGAAAATATATTTTAATTCGTAATACGTTATATAACGATGATTACACTTATGCAGTGTTAGATTTTTTAGTTAAAAAACTACAACAAGAACAACAGGAGAAAACCCAATGAAAATAGCAATTATTGGTGCAATGGCACAGGAAGTTGAGATTTTACTTAGCTATATGGCAGAACCTAAAATTACCGAAATCGCAGGCTGTAAAATCTATGAAGGTAAAATTAACAATACCAATATCGCCTTATTACAATCGGGCATTGGTAAAACCGCTGCGGCAATTGGTACAACATTACTGATTCAGCTCACTAAGCCTGATGTGGTTATCAATACGGGATCAGCAGGGGGATTAGATCGCAACTTAAATGTAGGGGATATTGTCATTTCTAGTGATGTTCGCCATCACGATGTTGATGTAACAGCATTCGGTTATGAAAAAGGGCAGCTGCCTGCAAATCCAGCAGGTTTTACACCGAATGCTCAACTAGTTGAGCTTGCGACTAAAGAAAGCCAAAAAGCAGGCTTTAATGCAGTGGTTGGGCTAATTTGTAGTGGAGATCTTTTCGTCAATGGTGCAGATAAGATCGCTCAAATTCGCCAAGATTTCCCAACCGTTGCCGCAGTCGAAATGGAAGCAGCCTCCATTGCTCAAGTTTGCCACGCTTTCCAAGTGCCATTTGTCGTGGTGCGAGCGATTTCCGATGTGGCTGATAAAGAATCCCATCTCTCTTTTGATGAATTTTTACCACTTGCAGCTGAGAAATCCTCCGCTATTGTATTGGCAATGCTTAATAGTGTAGGCTAATTCCTTCCTAGCGGTCGGTTCTTGGCAAAAATTTGCAAAATTTTACGCTAAACCGCCCGCTTATTATCGCTTTCTCTTAATAAATTTTGTACAATTTGCCCCTTTTCCTATTGATATACAATAGATCAATTTTTATTACCTAGTTATTTTTATTGAGATTATTTATGAATTCAGCACCAAACATCGGCTTTATTAGCCTTGGTTGCCCGAAAAATTTAGTGGATTCGGAACGTATTTTGACAGAGCTTCGCTCTGATGGTTATAACATTATTCCAAGCTATGAAGGGGCGGATTTAGTGATTGTGAATACCTGTGGTTTTATCGACAGTGCAGTTCAAGAGTCATTAGAATCTATCGGCGAAGCCTTAGAAGCCAACGGCAAAGTGATCGTAACAGGCTGCTTGGGTGCACGAGAAAATCAGATCCGAGAAGTTCACCCGAAAGTATTGGAAATTACAGGGCCACATAGTTATGAAGCAGTAATGAAACACGTCCATAAATATGTGCCGAAACCAGAGTATAACCCCTATGTTAGCCTTGTGCCAAAGCAAGGGGTTAAATTAACGCCGAAACATTACGCTTATTTAAAAATTTCGGAAGGTTGCGATCACCGCTGTACATTTTGCATTATTCCATCAATGCGTGGAGATTTAGATAGCCGCTCCATTGTGCAAGTTTTAGATGAGGCAAAACGTTTAGTTGATGCAGGTGTTAAGGAAATTTTAGTCGTTTCGCAAGATACTTCTGCCTACGGTTTAGATAAAAAGAAAGAAAATGCGACTAAAACGGTTTTCTGGAACGGAATGCCGATTAAAAATGATTTAATGACGCTATGTGAAAAACTTGGCTCATTAGGTGCTTGGGTACGTTTACATTATGTTTACCCTTATCCGCACGTGGATAATTTAATTCCACTGATGGCTGAAGGCAAAATTTTGCCGTATTTAGATATTCCGTTACAGCACGCGAGTCCTAAAATACTCAAAGCAATGAAACGCCCAGGCTCAATTGAAAGAACCTTAGAGCGTATCAAAAAATGGCGTGAAATTTGCCCTGAACTCACTTTGCGTTCTACTTTTATTGTAGGTTTTCCTGGTGAGACAGAAGAAGATTTCCAACTATTGCTCGATTTCTTACAAGAAGCACAACTCGATCGCGTAGGTTGCTTTAAATTTAGCCCAGTAGATGGGGCTGTCGCTACGGATATGGAAGATCAAGTGCCAGAAGAAGTTAAAGAAGATCGTTTCCACCGTTTTATGTTATTGCAACAAAAAATATCCGCAGAGCGATTACAACAGAAAATTGGAAAAGTATTGCCTGTTATCATTGATGAAATTGATGATGAAGGCATTATTGGTCGTACAATGGCAGATGCACCTGAAATTGATGGTGTTGTTTATATTGATAATTTAACCGAGCAAAATGTCGCCGTTGGGCAAATTATTTCGGTAACAATTACTCACGCAGATGAATATGATCTGTGGGGAACTTGTTAATTTTTCTAGGAGAATAGGAATGACAGAGCAACAAGTACCAAATGTTCTTAGATTTGAGCAGGCTGTAGATAATAAAGATTATGAATTAGCTTGTACCGAGCTCTTATCTATTCTTGGTAAAATTGATAGTAATTTTGGTGATATTCAAGGCATTGAATTTGATTTTCCTAGCCAATTATCAGATTTACAGCAAGATCGTATTATTTATTTTTGTACAAGGATGGCGGTGGGGATCACAACTCTGTTTAAAGATCCTAATTTAGTTGTTTCTTTCGATGGAGCTCAACGCTTTTTAACATTACAGCGTTGGCTGTCGTTAATATTTGCTGCATCTCCTTATGTGAATGCCGATCATATTCTACAAAGTTATAACTGCAATCCAAATAAAGAAGATCCTTTAGATATTCACCTAGAATCGACTGAAGCGGCGGTGATTAAATTCTGTATTCTCTATTTATCAGAATCAAATGTTAGTTTAAATTTAGACTCTCTTTGGGCATTATCGCCAGAATTATGTGCATCACTATGTTTTGCATTACAATCACCAAGATTTATTGGCACAGAAGCATCATTTGCCAAAAGAAGTGCAATTTTACAATGGTTCCCAGATAAACTGGCTCAATTTAATAACTTAAATCGCTTACCTGCAAATATTTCTCACGATGTTTATATGCATTGTAGCTATGATGTGGCACAAAATAAGCATTTAGTGAAAAAAGCCTTAAACCAAGTAATTAGACGTCATTTACTTGAGTTAGACTGGCAAGATCGTGATGTATCCACAATCGGTTATCGCAATGGAAAACCTGTAATGGTGGTCTTGTTGGAACATTTCCATTCGGCACATTCAATTTATCGCACACATTCCACATCAATGATTGCTGCTCGTGAGCAATTTTACCTGATCGGATTAGGTAATGAAGCCGTAGATGAAGCTGGGCGTGCCGTATTCGATGAATTCCATTTATTAAATCAAGCAAGTGTTATTGATAAATTACTTGCATTGAAAAAAGTCTGTGATGAAAACCAAGCAGCCATTCTTTATATGCCAAGTATTGGTATGGATTTAACAACAATGTTTGCAAGTAATGCTCGTCTTACTCCTATTCAAGCGGTAGCTTTAGGTCATCCAGCAACAACATATTCTGATTTTATTGAATATGTTATTGTGGAAGATGATTATGTGGGTGCCGAAGAGTGTTTCAGTGAAAAATTGTTACGCTTACCAAAAGATGCTTTGCCTTATGTACCATCAGCGCTTGCTCCTACCAATGTAGAATATCGTTTCAGAGAAAATCCTGAAGTTGTGAATATTGGTATTGCAGCAACCACAATGAAACTAAACCCTTATTTCTTAGAAGCATTACGCGTGATTAAAGAACGTGCCAACGTAAAAGTACATTTCCATTTTGCACTAGGGCAATCAATGGGAATTACTCATCCTTATGTTGAACGTTTTATTAAAAGTCATTTAGGGGACAGTGCGACAGCACATCCACATACACCTTATCAGCAATATCTAACCATTCTACATAATTGCGATATGATGTTAAACCCATTCCCATTTGGTAATACTAACGGCATTATTGATATGGTAACACTTGGCTTGGTTGGCGTTTGTAAAACAGGCCCTGAAGTACACGAGCATATTGACGAAGGGTTATTTAAACGCTTAGGCTTACCAGAATGGCTCGTTGCTAATACCGTTGATGAGTATGTAGAACGTGCGATTCGTTTAGCTGAAAACCATCAAGAGCGTTTAGAACTACGCCGTCATATTATTGAAAATAATGGATTAGCCACATTATTTACAGGTGATCCTCGTCCAATGGGAAATGTTTTCTTAGCTAAATTAGTTGAATGGGCAGAAGCACATAATTTTACGTTAAATTTAATTTTCTCAACAGAAGAAACTCCATCTGTAAAAAAGAAAAGAACAGTGAAAAGAAAACCTGCGGAGAAAAAGGAAAGCAAAACTACAACGGCTAAAAAAGCAGTAAAAAAGACAACGGAGAAAAAAACAACGGAGAAAAAAACATCTCCATTGAAAGAGGCCGTTAAAAAGCTTAAAAAATAATTTAGTCAGTAAAAATCGGTAAAGAATGGCGTAAATTGTCTTTACCGATTTTCCTATTACTCATTCAAGATGATTACACCGATATTATTCTTATACAAGAAAAAAGCCCCGAACTTTCGTTCGGGGCTTCTCTTCATTATCTAATAACTACTCTTCGTTATCGCTATCAAAACCAGCATTTAATAATGCGGCTAAGTTTTGTGTTGCTTCGTCAGCAATAAAACTTTGTGTTTCAGCTTCAATATCTTCTGCTGTTGCAAAAGATGATGCTGCTGTTTCTAACGCTACGATTTCATCGTTATTTACACGTTTTTTCGAGCGGTTTTGGTGATACGCAAAACCTGTACCCGCAGGGATTAAACGACCTACGATTACGTTCTCTTTTAAGCCGCGTAATTCATCACGTTTACCTGCAACCGCTGCTTCGGTTAATACGCGTGTTGTTTCTTGGAACGATGCCGCAGAGATGAATGATTCTGTTGCAAGAGATGCTTTGGTAATACCAAGCAATTCACGTTCAAATTCAACAAGCGGTTTACCTTCTTCGGCACGTTTACGGTTCACAATCTTAATGCGTGAAACTTCTACTTGTTCACCTTCTAAGAATTCTGAATCGTAAGCATTGGTAATCACTGCTTTACGCAACATTTGACGGACAATAACTTCGATATGTTTATCGTTAATTTTTACCCCTTGTAAGCGGTAAACTTCTTGTACTTCATTCACGATATAGTCTGTTACTGCGTGAACACCACGTAAACGTAAAATGTCGTGTGGCATTTCTGGACCATCTGAGATCACATCACCACGTTGTACCATTTCGCCTTCAAATACGTTGAGCTGACGCCATTTTGGAATCATTTCTTCGTATGCTTCGCCCTCTGCTGGTGTGATCACTAAGCGGCGTTTTCCTTTGGTTTCTTTACCAAATGAAACGATACCTGAGATTTCCGCAAGAATAGCTGGTTCTTTTGGTTTACGAGCTTCAAATAAATCCGCAACGCGTGGAAGACCACCCGTAATATCCTTAGTTGCTGTGGATTCTTGTGGGATACGAGCTAATGCTTCACCCACAGAAATTTCTGCACCGTCATTTAAGGTTACAATAGCTTTACCCGGTAAGAAATACTGTACTGCCGTATCTGTTCCTGAGATAAAGATATCATTACCTTGTGCATCAACCAGTTTTAATGCTGGACGTAGATCTTTACCTGCTGTTGCACGTTCACCCACATCTTGTACTACTACTGATGATAAGCCTGTTAATTCATCGGTTTGGCGAGTTACTGTTAAACCATCAACCACATCGCTGAATTTAATGAAACCGCTTACTTCAGAAATAATTGGCATTGTATGCGGATCCCAGTTTGCTACAACTTCACCCACATTTACTTCTGCACCATCGCCTTTTGAAAGCACTGCACCGTAAGGGACTTTATAGTTCTCTTTGGTACGACCAAAGGCATCAACGACAGTTAATTCGGTATTACGAGAAGTTAAAACAATTTTGCCATCTTTATTAGTAACAAATTTTGCATTAGCTAATTTTAAAGTACCTGCATTTTTAACTTGAATGCTTGACTCTTTTGCTGCCGCAGATGCCGCACCACCGATATGGAACGTACGCATCGTTAACTGTGTACCTGGTTCACCGATTGATTGTGCTGCAATAACACCAACTGCTTCACCTTGGTTAATCAAGTGACCACGTGCTAAGTCACGTCCGTAACATTTCGCACAAACACCAAAGTCTGTGTTACAGGTTACAACTGAACGAACTTTAATCACATCAACGGATTCTGCATCAATCACATCACACCATTTCTCATCAATTAAGGTGTTACGAGGAATCAATACTTCGTCTGTACCTGGTTTTAACACATCTTCTGCTGCCACACGTCCTAACACACGCTCACGCAATGGTTCTTTAACATCGCCACCTTCGATAAGTGGGGTCATTACGATACCTTCGTGAGTGCCACAGTCATCTTCAATGATAACTAAATCTTGTGCCACATCCACTAAACGACGGGTTAAGTAACCTGAGTTTGCTGTTTTTAATGCAGTATCCGCCAAACCTTTACGCGCACCGTGGGTTGAAATGAAGTACTGAAGAACGTTCAGACCTTCACGGAAGTTTGCCGTAATTGGAGTTTCGATGATCGAGCCATCTGGACGAGCCATCAAACCACGCATACCTGCTAACTGACGAATCTGAGCCGCAGAACCACGAGCACCTGAATCTGCCATCATAAAGATACTATTGAATGATGCTTGTTTTTCTGGATTACCTTCACGGTTAAGTACTTCTTCCGTAGATAAGTTTTCCATCATCGCTTTCGCAACACGTTCGTTTGCTGCTGCCCAAATATCGATTACTTTATTATAACGCTCACCTGCTGTTACAAGACCCGAGTTAAATTGTTCTTGGATCTCTGCTACTTCAGCTTCTGCCGCTGAAATAATGCTGTATTTTTGCTCTGGAATAACCATATCATCAATACCAACAGAAGAACCTGAACGAGCAGCGTAGGCAAAACCTGTGTACATAATTTGGTCAGCAAAGATAACAGACTCTTTCAAACCTAAACGGCGGTAGCTTTCGTTAATCAATTTAGAAATCGCTTTTTTGCCTAAGGTTTGGTTGAATAATTTAAATGGCATACCTTTTGGTGCAATCATCCATAAAATTGAACGACCGATTGTGGTTTCCACTAAATTGGTTGAAGCAACAAATTCTCCTGCTTCATTTTTCTCATATTCTGTTACACGAACTTTTACTCGAGAATGTAATTCTGCTTGCCCTGTACGATAAGCTTTTTCTGCTTCGCGTGGGTCTAAGAAATACATTCCTTCACCTTTACCATTTACTTTCTCACGCGTCATATAGTACAAGCCTAAAACAACGTCTTGAGATGGAACGATAATTGGATCACCATTTGCAGGCGAAAGTACGTTATTCGTTGACATCATTAACGCACGAGCTTCAAGTTGAGCTTCTAATGTTAATGGTACGTGAACCGCCATTTGGTCACCGTCGAAGTCCGCGTTGAACGCCGCACAAACAAGTGGGTGTAACTGGATCGCTTTACCTTCAATCAATAACGGCTCAAACGCTTGAATACCTAAACGGTGAAGTGTTGGTGCACGGTTAAGAAGAATTGGGTGTTCACGAATAACTTCAGCAAGAATATCCCATACAATTGGATCTTCACGCTCTACCATTTTCTTCGCAGCTTTAATAGTTGATGCGATACCACGGCTTTCTAATTTTGAATAAATAAATGGACGGAATAATTCCAACGCCATTTTTTTCGGTAAACCACATTGGTGTAAACGTAAGTATGGACCTACGGTAATTACAGAACGACCTGAGTAATCTACACGTTTACCCAACAAGTTCTGACGGAAACGACCTTGTTTACCTTTGATCATATCGGCAAGCGATTTTAATGGACGTTTGTTAGAACCAGTGATTGCACGACCTCGACGACCATTATCTAATAACGCATCCACAGACTCTTGTAACATACGTTTTTCGTTACGCACGATAATGTCTGGTGCAACTAAATCTAATAAACGTTTTAAACGGTTATTACGGTTAATAACACGACGATATAAATCGTTTAAGTCTGATGTTGCAAAACGACCACCATCAAGTGGAACTAATGGACGTAAATCTGGTGGAAGAACAGGTAATACAGTCATTACCATCCATTCAGGTTTATTGCCTGATTGAATAAATGCTTCTAACAGTTTTAAGCGTTTAGTAATTTTTTTACGTTTAGTTTCAGAGTTAGTTTCTTGTAATTCTTCACGTAATAATTCACATTGATGCTCTAAATCTAAATCTTTTAATAGGGCTTGAATACCTTCCGCACCCATTTTGGCATCAAACTCATCGCCCCAACGCTCTTCAGCATCTAAGAATTGTTCTTCGGTTAATAACTGATTTTTTTCTAAATCAGTCATACCCGGTTCGATAACTACATAGCTTTCAAAATAAAGTACACGTTCAATATCACGCAGTGGCATATCTAAAATCAAACCAATACGGGACGGTAATGATTTTAAGAACCAAATGTGTGCAACAGGACAAGCTAATTCGATGTGTCCCATACGGTCACGACGCACTTTAGTTTGTGTTACTTCAACGCCACATTTTTCACAAATTACACCACGGTGTTTTAAACGTTTATATTTACCACATAAACATTCGTAATCTTTTACCGGCCCGAAAATACGTGCACAGAAAAGACCATCACGCTCTGGTTTAAAGGTACGATAGTTGATGGTTTCAGGTTTTTTAACTTCACCGAAAGACCAAGAACGGATCTTATCTGGTGATGCTAAACCAATTTTAATTACATCAAAATCATCACTTGATTTTGATTGTGCTTTTAAAAACTTAACTAAGTCTTTCACGTTTTTGCCCCTGTTTGAGGTTGTTTTTGGCGTGTTCACACACACCCTACGAATTTAGTTGCGATTGCAAGCGGTCTGACTTGTAAAATTTTCTGCAAAATTAACCGCTTGTTCCTATCCCCCTCTTTAGCAAAGAGGGGTTAGGGGAGATTTGGCAGAACTAAAAACGGAGTTCACTGGGAAATTTAACATAGTAATCAAATCTCCCCCTGCCCCTCTTTGCTAAAGAGGGGAGTTTTCTTTCTCCGTTAATAACTATTACGCTTCGTCCAACTCCATATCAATCGCTAATGCACGAATCTCTTTCGTAATTACGTTGAAAGATTCTGGCATTCCTGGTTCCATATAGTGTGTACCGTCCACGATATTTTTATACATCTTCGTACGACCGTTCACGTCATCGGATTTAACTGTGAGCATTTCTTGTAAGGTGTAAGCTGCACCATACGCTTCTAATGCCCAAACCTCCATCTCACCGAAACGCTGACCACCGAACTGTGCTTTACCACCAAGTGGTTGTTGGGTAACAAGACTATAAGAACCTGTTGAACGAGCGTGCATTTTGTCATCAACTAAGTGGTTCAATTTGAGCATATACATATAACCTACGGTTACTGGACGCTCGAATTTCTCACCTGTACGACCATCATAAAGTGTAATTTGACCTGATGTTGGTAAACCACCAAGCTCTAATAACCCTTTGATTTCGCTTTCGTGAGCACCGTCAAATACTGGTGTTGCAAGCGGTAAACCTTTGCGTAAGTTTTGAGCAAGTGTCATTACTTCTTCATCAGTAAACTTGCTTAAATCAACCACTTGTGAACCGTGACCTAAATCGTATGCTTTTTGCATATATTCACGCAATTTCGCCACAGATTGTTGCTGTTTAATCATTGCATTGATTTGATCACCGATACCACGAGCCGCTAAACCTAAGTGAGTTTCTAAGATCTGACCGATGTTCATACGAGATGGAACACCCAATGGGTTTAATACGATCTCAACTGGCTGACCATTTTCATCGTACGGCATATCTTCAACTGGGTTAATTTTCGAGATAACCCCTTTGTTACCGTGACGACCCGCCATTTTATCTCCTGGTTGGATTTGGCGTTTTACTGCAAGATATACTTTCACTACTTTTAATACGCCAGGTGCTAAATCGTCCCCTTGAATGATCTTATTACGTTTGATCTCAAGTTTACGTTCAAACTCTTTGCGTAATTCTTCGTGTTGCTCTGCTAACTGTTCGAGCTGATTTTGTTTTGCTTCGTCATCTAACGTTTGCTCTAACCATTTTTCACGAGCAACTTTATCTAATGTGGCTTCAGAAACACCACCTTCGATGAGTAAGTTACGCACACGAGTGAATAAACCAGCTTCTAAAATTTCTAACTCTTCGGTTAAATCTTTTTTCGCTTCACGCAATTGAATTTCTTCAATATCTTTGGCACGTTTATCTTTCTCTACGCCATCACGAGTGAATACTTGAACATCAATAACTGTACCTGATGTACCATTTGGTACACGCAATGATGAGTCTTTTACATCTGATGCTTTTTCACCAAAGATTGCACGCAGTAATTTTTCTTCTGGTGTTAATTGCGTTTCACCTTTAGGGGTTACTTTACCCACTAAAATGTCGCCACCTTTCACTTCTGCACCGATATAGACGATACCAGATTCATCTAGTTTGCTTAATGCTGACTCACCTACGTTCGGAATATCTGCGGTGATCTCTTCTGCACCCAGTTTGGTATCACGAGCGACACAAGAAAGTTCTTGAATGTGAATTGTTGTGAAACGATCTTCTTGAACTACACGTTCAGAAACTAACATTGAGTCTTCGAAGTTATAACCATTCCAAGGCATAAATGCCACTCGAATGTTTTGACCTAATGCAAGCTCACCTAAATCTGTTGATGGACCGTCTGCCAAAATTTCACCACGTTCAACTGGCTCACCTAATTTCACACAAGGGATTTGGTTGATACAGGTATTTTGGTTTGAGCGGGTATATTTAATTAAGTTATAAATATCAATACCTGCTTCACCCGCAACAGTTTCATCTTCATTAACTTTAACAACGATACGCGATGCATCAACGTATTGGATTGTACCACCACGTTTTGCAACAACTGCAACACCAGAGTCAAGTGCTACTGCTTTCTCAATACCAGTACCGACTAATGGTTTATCCGCACGCAATGTTGGAACTGCTTGACGTTGCATATTCGCACCCATTAACGCACGGTTCGCATCGTCGTGCTCAAGGAATGGAATTAACGCCGCCGCAACCGATACCACTTGCTGTGTCGAAACGTCCATATAATGAATCTCTTCTGGACGGTATAAACCAGACTCACCGTGCTCACCACGACAAGTTACATAGGTATCTGTAAAGCGGAAATCTTCGTCTAAGTTAGAGTTCGCCTGTGCGATAACATAGTTACCTTCTTCAATTGCAGAAAGGTATTCAATCTCTTCGGTTACTTGTCCATCAACCACTTTACGATATGGCGTTTCTAAGAAACCGTAGTCGTTGGTACGAGCATAAACAGAGAGTGAGTTGATCAAACCGATGTTTGGACCTTCAGGGGTTTCAATCGGGCACACACGACCATAGTGAGTTGCGTGTACGTCACGCACTTCAAAGCCTGCACGTTCACGAGTTAAACCACCTGGACCTAACGCAGAAATACGGCGTTTATGCGTAACTTCTGAAAGCGGGTTGTTTTGGTCCATAAATTGCGAAAGCTGTGAAGAACCAAAGAACTCTTTTACTGCTGCAGAAATTGGTTTAGCGTTAATTAAATCTTGTGGTGTTACGCCATCTAAATCGCCTAATGAAAGACGCTCACGCACCGCACGTTCTACACGCACTAAACCGATACGGAATTGGTTTTCGGCCATTTCACCGACTGAACGAATACGACGGTTACCTAAGTGGTCAATATCATCAACTTCACCACGACCATTACGAATATCAATCAGTTTTTTCATCACGCCGATGATGTCATCGTTGCTTAAAATACCAGTACCCACGCCTTCAGGAATATCTAAAGAGCGGTTGAACTTCATACGACCTACCGCTGAAAGATCATAGCGGTCAGTTGAGAAGAACATATTGTCAAATAAGCCTTCAGCTGCTTCTTTCGTTGGTGGCTCACCTGGACGCATCATACGATAGATTTCAACTAATGCACTTAAACGATCGTAAGTTGGATCTACTCGTAATGTTTCAGAAATATAAGCACCGTGATCAAGATCGTTAGTGAATAGCACTTCAATTTGGCTATAACCTGCTTGTGCTAATTTTGCTAACATTTCAAGGCTGATTTCGCTATTTGCTGGGCAAACCACTTCACCTGTTGAAAGGTCAATATAATCTTTTGATGTAACACGACCTACGATGTACTCAGTTGGTACTTCGATTTGAGTAATATTATCTTTTTCTAATGCTTTGATATGACGAGCAGTGATACGGCGACCGCTTTCTACATAAACTTTGCCATTAGCTTCAATATCAAACGCAGCTGTTTCACCACGCAGACGCTCTGGTACAAGAGTCATCAATAATTTGTTATCAACAATATCAAAGACGATTTTATCGAAGAATAAGTCTAAGATTTCTTCGGTTGTGTAACCTAATGCACGCAGAATGATTGTTGCTGGTAATTTACGGCGGCGGTCGATACGTGCATATAAATTGTCTTTCGGGTCAAATTCAAAATCTAACCAAGAACCACGATAAGGAATGATGCGTGCGTTATATAACACCTTACCTGATGCGTGTGTTTTACCTTTGTCAGAATCAAAGAAAACGCCCGGGCTACGGTGTAATTGTGAAACGATAACACGCTCAGTACCATTGATAACAAAGGTTCCGTTATCGGTCATTAGAGGGATTTCGCCCATATACACGCTTTGTTCTTTAATATCTTTTACCGTACCTGCCGCAGCTTCACGATCAAAGGTAACAAGACGAAGTTTTACGCGTAATGGTGCAGCGTAGGTTGTACCACGAATTTGGCATTCACGCACATCAAATACTGGCTCGCCAAGTTCATAAGAAACGTATTGTAATTCAGTCGCACCATTGTTACTTACAATAGGGAAGACTGAACGGAATGCCGCTTCTAAACCTTGCTGTCCTTCAGGATCTCTTTGGATAAATTTATCAAAAGAATCAAGCTGAATAGTTAATAGATAAGGTACGTTCAGAACTTGTGGACGTTTGCCAAAGCTCTTACGGATACGCTTTTTCTCGGAATATGAGTATGCCATTGTTAGATAGCCTCTGATTTTTATTTTGGTTATTGAGTTCACAAACCGCCTTAACAAAGGCAGGAAGTGGCATTAAAAAAGGATACGAGATGTCGTTTTCTAATCAGGGAACAGGGGTCAAAAATCACTACCGCTCTGGCGTTTGATTAGGCGGAAAGCGGTTGGATAATTGCAAATTTTTGCAAAAAACATACCGCTTGAAATCAGATCAAACAGAAAAAACGACACAAATCTGTTTGATTTTTTAAAGCACAAAATGGCTGATGGAAATTCCACCAGCCAAGAATCGTACAAAATTAAGGGGAAGAATTATAGTCAATAGATGATTTTTTGTCAATTAGAGACGCTTATTCTTTACTTATTACACTAAGGTAAATTGCGTTGCTTCCAACTGCTGTAAGCCAGCAACGGTTGCAAAGTGGATCGCATTATCTACTCCCGTATTTTCACCGTTATAACGTAATTCACCACTCGCTTGATCATAGAATAAATGGCTATTTAGATTACCTAAATCATCATTTAGTGATGCAAAAATCGTTTTAGATAATCCGATTTTATCTTCACCCGAAACAAAATCGGTAATAATATCGGCTTTACCATTTAAAGCACTGTCAAAGACAAAGGTATCTTTTCCTGCTCCGCCTGTTAGCGTATCAATACCTAAGCCACCGATTAAGGTATCGTCGCCTTCTAAACCGCTTAAAGTATTACCGACATCATTACCTCGAATAACATTCTTTAAAGCATTTCCTTTACCTTCTTTCGCACTTGTGCCAATTAAGGTGAGATTTTCTACATTTTCATCAAGAGTATAGTTTACTAAGCTATAAATATGATCAGTACCTTCACCCGCTTTTTCGGTAACAACATCTGCAACATCATCAACCACATAAATATCATCACCTTGTTCGCCGAACATCAGATCCGCACCTTCTCCACCGTTGATAAAGTCATTACCTAAACCACCTTTGATGGTATCATCTCCTGCTCCCCCAAAGATTTGGTTATTGGCGTTATTACCAGTTAAGGTATCGCCAAATGCAGAGCCAATTAAGTTCTCAATTTGAGTACCGTAACCAATAAATGATTGACCTTCTTGGTAGTTGCTGAATGTAACTTGTTGTTTCCCATTAAAAGACGATGAGCCAAAATTAGCATCGCTCGCTAAATCAAAGTATTCACTCTTAGAATAGGTTGTTGGGTCTATCCCTAGGAATTGCTTTTTCTTTTCTGTACCAACATAGTTCCACGAACCTGGGGTTAAATTGACTGTTACTCCTTCCTTTTCATTAGAGGCATCAAAGGTATCAACACCATTACCGTCCCAAATATAGACATCACCATCAGCTGAACGAGCGTTATATTTTTTAAAGGTATAAACATCATTGCCTGCACGATGCTCACGATTTACACCAAAGTGATAATGTAAATAAGCTAAATCGTATAGGCGTAAATCACGCATCTCTACAAACATTGGATTAGTATGATAAGACATATTAAAAAATTCACTGCTCATCTCAGGTTTATAAGTAGTACCCAAATGACCATCAACGTGATCCATATTAAGAGTATGTGTTATCTCGTGTAATGCTAGGTAAGAAAGATAATTTGGCCCACCATTTTTATAATGATACTTTTCAGCAATATTCCAAATCAAGTTACTTCCACTAAATGCAATAGCAGCTGCTACCTTTGCATAGCTTTGCAGCTCTCCAACCATTATTAATGTACCTTTACGCCCACTAACATCTTGATAACTATCTACTTCCTCAAATTTTAAATTAGTATAACGAGCTATAGTATTATATGCTTCACGCATAATCTGTTTTAACTCATCGTGTCCATCTAAACTTAAAGGATTAGCACTCAAATCTTTTCCTTCAAAGTTTGTTGCAAGTAAACTCGATAATTCACTTCCTTTCGCAAAATGGTATTTTATTGTCATTGGTGTCTCTTCACCACCTATACTACGACCATTGAGAAAACCATATTTCCAGTTATCTTTAAGTGACGTTGCCGCAATAGGGTAAAAGAAATTATAGTCTTTACTTGTGTGATCAGTTTTTCTATCATTGAGTAAAATTTCTTTATGTTGAGAAACAAACTTACTATCTGTTCCATTTTCAACAATATACCCTTCCGTATCTGTCACAATTTGGCTTCCTGTATTTTTTAAGGTTGCTGTCACGGTTTTCTCGGAATTCGCTCTTAATAGTTCGCTTGAAACATCATAGCTAAAGGTTTTGTCTTCTTTGACTTGCGTGGTAAAGGTTTGATCACCAATTTTAATCTCAATCTCTGCCCCTGCTTTTGCTAAGCTGCCTTTTACCACTCCACTAATTTCCGTCGTTGCTGGCTGTTCTTTAACTTGATAGCGATTATCTGCCGTTTTTACCAAAGCATCACTTTCAAGTGTAAAGTTCTTAGCTGTTGGGGTTATATTTGTAGTGCTATCAATACTCCAAGACTTAGTTGCTTCATTATAAGTTTTGCCATAAATACGAGCATATTTATAAACAATATCATCTTCAAAGTTAATTGAGATCGCTTTACCTGCTAAGGTTTTTAACTCTTCGTTAGGAATATCCACTTGGAAAGTTTTAGTTTTGCCATTAAAACCTACTTTATAGGTTTTATCGCCAATCACCATATTCACTGTGCGAATATTCTGAGCATTCTGCCCTTCGTTATACCAATCACGTACTTGGTTATTTGATGTCCAACTTTCAAATTCAGTAATAGAGCCAGAAATACGCGTCATTTGGTTGGGATTAAAAGTAAAATTATCGCCAATTTTGGTAATATTAATTTCAGAATAAAGCTCAAGTTCATAATTTAAACTTGCTTCATCGGCATCTGAGGTATTACCGACTTGATCTTCTGCGGTATAATTCGCTTTGATTTTGCGTTCGAGAGATTTCAATCTCGCATCAGCCAAACTGGTATCACTCACTGTAACAGTAAGCTCAAATTTACCATCAACCACAGGTGCTTCAACTTCTTTCCAACCACTTGCACAAGCACTACAAGGACATTTTAGAATAACAGGGCGATTCCCTTCACTATTCTCTACAATACCTTTAATCGTCACGGTTCCTTGAGCTTCTTCGGCATCAATCACATTATCATCAGCAATACTTGTAATTGTTACCACAGGTTTGCCAATCACCGTATCGACCTGATAGCTGTGTTCCTGTTGGCTTTCTGCTTGATTACCAACCTTATCTTCTGCTGAAATCTGTACCGTTAGTTTATTGTCGCCTTGTTGGTTCGCCAAAGATTGCCCTGCAAGGGTTAAACGCCAACTTTTATCCGCTTCATTCACTTCAGCAACTTTCGGTTCTCCGTTTACTAATACCTTAATCACCACGGTGCCATCTTTTAAATCTGCATCCGCTGTGTAGTGACCTGATAAGGTAATATCTTTGGCAGATTCCGCTTGGTTGATTGCGTTGTCATCGGTAATCTTATCAATGGTTACACTTAGGTTAAGTTCGGTATCAACTGTCACAGCCCTTGTCGTTTCTGCCGTTACGCTATTATTTGCACTGTCTTTTGTCAGCAAACTGGCTGTAATATTTTTGTGATTCACTAAAGCGACAGTACTAACAGGCACACTAAATGTCAGTTGCTCCGTTAATGGGGTTTCAACAATAAGTTCCCCCACTTGTAAACGAACAACATCACCTGCTTTAGCCACTGAATTTTCTACATTCGTTACACGACCAGTCACTGTGATTGTTTCAGTTTTGGATTCCACTGCATTGATTACATCATCTGTGGTAATCGCATCAATTTCAATCAATGGTTTTGCTAGATTTGGTGCATTATCTTTTTCAGGCTGAGGAATAGCATTAATTTCGTTACTACCTTCTCCTTGAATATCCACAGCAGTGGATGGAATATTATCCTTATTGGATTCTAATTTAGGCAAGGCTAGCTTCCCACTTTCTGTATTTTGATTTTTACCAGTACGATTACGATGAGCAACAGTAAAAGCAGAACCCAATACCGCAGTAGTAGCTAAACCATAAATGGCAGCTTGAGATAAACCAATTGCAGTAACTTCACTAGCTAATACTAGTGAACTTTCCTTACTTGCTGTCGCTAAACTTGAAGAAATATCTGATAGATACTGTGGGTTTTCAATCGGATAATGAGTGTAGTAATTTTCTAAAATCAGATTAGGTTCACTCGCCCCATCAATAGAAATAGCGAGATCGTGTTGGTTTAATTTAGTTGTATTAAATTCAACAAGCTCACCCTGCTCATTAAACAGTTGATATTTTGTGTTATCCGATGCCTGAATTTTAATTGTTTGATTAGCTGGAATTTGTACTACTTTCTCAGTAGTTTGAGTAATAACTTTTAAACGATAAATTGACATAATTTTCTATAATTAAAATAAGCTATGGTTAAATTATTAACCAACAGAAAGCGGTCAGATATGCTTGATAAATTGTAATTTTTAACTATTGCTCTTCTTGCATTTCTAGCCATATAAAAGCCCCATAAGGCAAATCACCTTATGGGGCATTGCTATATTATGATAAAGTTTAACTCCGTTCAATCATTGTTCATTTAATCTCTAAACAAAGTAAGTAATATCAGTTTTGTCAATTTTATTTTTCCTTTGTAAAATAGTAGGATATATAAAAAAAATTCAAATCCTTAACAATTTTTAAAGAAATAAAATAATTAATTTACAAAAAATTACGAATTAAACCTCAACGAAATTTCACCGATAGCAAAAGACTGCGTTTTATCGCCTTGTTGGAGTAATAATTCACCTTTTTCATTTACTCCTTGAGAAATGCCAATGATTTCTTGGGTTGGGGTGATTAGTTTGACATTCTTTTGGTAGAAACAATCAAACTGATGCCAACGAGCTAAATAATCACTAAAGGAATGTTGTGGATATTCGTTTAAGGTTTTTTGGAGTGAATAGGCGAGTTGTGTAGCAAGTTGATTGCGATCTAAATGGTAAGTGGAGAGATCAGCCCACGCTTGAGTTACAATACTCGGATCAATAGTATTCATCGCAAGATTTAGCCCAATACCAATGACTAAATGGACACCAGAGCGATCTATTTTACTTTCAATTAAAATACCGCCCATTTTTTTCCCTTGATAATAGATATCGTTAGGCCATTTAATCTGTATCTGCTCAATACCAATCTGCTGAAATGTTTCAGCAATCACCAAAGCAACAACAAGACTTAAAGATGAGAGATTGTCATTCTGTTGCGGATAATGCCATAACATTGAGAAGTACAAATTTTGCCCTAGGGGTGAGTACCACTGTCGCCCACGTCGCCCACGTCCTGCTGTTTGGCTTTCAGCAAGACAGATTGAGCCAGAAGGTAGAGTGTGGAGCTGTTTCAAGAGAAATTCATTCGTTGAGTCAATTTCATCAAATACGAGAGCTTGTCCACAAAGCAAACCTTGTTGAATTTCGGCTTGATTTAAGCGGATCATCGTGTAATTTCCTCACTATCCACTTCCCCTGTACGCCCAATAAAACGAACTTCTGGGTGAATTTCCACCCCAAATTTTTCACGCACTTTTTGACGTACTGTTTTTGCCAACAAGACAACATCTGCACCAGTGGCATTTTGTTTATTGATAAGCACTAAAGCCTGTTGAGTATGTACCGAAGCTCCGCCAATTTGAAAACCTTTTAATTGGCATTGGTCAATTAGCCAACCTGCAGGAATTTTTACCGAACCGTCCGCTTGTGGATAGTGTGGCATCTGTGGGTAAGCGGTCTGAAGTTGTGAAAATTTTGCAAATGATATAATTGGGTTTTTGAAGAAACTACCCGCATTACCAAATTCATCAGGGTTAGGCAATTTTGCTGAACGCACTGCACAAACTTCATCAAAAATTTGTTGTGGCGTAACCGAATTAGGCTCAAACGAAGTTAAAGAACCATAACTTAATACAGGTTGCCAATTTTTTGCCAGCTTTAAGCCTACTGACACAATCGCATAGTCATCTTTATACTGATGCTTAAACACACTTTCACGATAGCCAAATTCACATTGTTGAGCTGTTAGGGTAAAGGTTTTGCCCGTACGCAACTCAACCACTTCCACAAAATCACACACTTTTTCAAATTCCACACCATAAGCCCCGATATTTTGGATAGGTGCAGATCCAACACAACCAGGAATAAGAGCTAAATTTTCTAACCCGCCAATCTGTTTCGTTAATGTCCACTTAACTAGCTCGTGCCAATTTTCCCCACCTTGAATATGCAAATAGTGAAAATCCGCATCTTCTCGATGCTCAATACCTTTTAATTGATTGATCAACACTATCCCTGCAAAATCATCTAAAAATAAAACATTACTGCCTTGCCCGAGTAACAGTACAGGTTGGTTAGCTTGATAAGCCTTTTGCCATTCAGTAATCAGCTCTGATTTATTGATAACAGGAATAATAGCAGCCGCTTTAGCGGATAAATGAAAGGTATGAAAAGAGTTTAAGCTGTGGCTCATAAAAACATCTCGTTATGAAAATAAAACCGCTTTAGTTTACCATTTTCTCTCTCTACTTGTGTAAAAGTACAATTATTTTCACACTATTTTGCAACTTTATTGGTTAAATATGCCATAATTTGTTTTCACATTGATAGGAGGAATTGATGAATATAAGAGACTTAGAATATCTCATTGCATTAGCTGAGTTTAAACATTTCCGTAAAGCTGCTGATGCCTGTAATGTGAGCCAACCAACACTAAGCGGTCAGATTCGTAAACTAGAAGACGAATTAGGTGCGGTATTACTTGAGCGTACAAGCCGTAAGGTACTATTCACTCAAGCAGGATTAACACTGGTCGAGCAAGCAAAAGCAGTACTTCGTGAAGTCAAAATTCTTAGAGAAATGGCAAGTAATCAGGGTAAAGATATGTCTGGTCCAATTTTAATTGGTGTTATTCCAACTCTTGGGCCTTATATATCACCGATTATTTTACCTAATCTACAATCGCTATTTCCTGAATTGGAAATCTATATTTATGAATTACCAACTAATGAGTTACTAGAACAGCTTGAGTCAGGTCAGCTAGATTGTGGTATTTTATCTTTATCAAAAGAAACCGAACCCTTTATTGAAGTTCCAATTTTTAACGAAAAAATGTTGCTTGCTGTATCTAGCCAACATAGTTGGGCAAAAGAAAAAACACTGGATTTAGCTCGCTTACGAGATAAAGAAATGTTGATGCTAGATAACGGACATTGTTTAAGAACACAAACGATGGATTATTGCTTATCTATCGGTGCAAAAGAGAATCGCCATTTCAAAGCCAATAGCTTGGAAACTTTGCGTAATATGGTTGCAGCCAATATTGGTATTGCGTTGATGCCAGAATTAGCGACCCGTAATTTATCCATTCCGTCATTAACGTATATTCCTTTTGCAGATCCAGAACCTTTTAGAAGTATCGGCTTAGTTTACCGTCCTGGCTCGCCATTACGCCTACGTTATGAGCGTTTAGCCAAAGAAATTCAGCAAATCATAGCAGGTTGTGAATGAGTATTGGCGTTCGAGCAGTTCAGAAAGAAAAAACTCGCAGAGCTTTAGTTGATGCAGCATTTAATCAATTAACTGCTGAGAAAAGTTTCTCAAATTTAAGCTTACGAGAAGTTTCCCGAGAAGCAGGCATTGCCCCTACTTCATTTTACCGCCATTTTAAGGATATGGACGAATTAGGATTAGCGATGGTAGATGAATCGGGGCTAATCCTACGTCAGCTAATGCGAAGAGCAAGAAAACGTTTGGAAAATGGTGGCGGTGTAGTGGCAACATCTGTCGAAACATTCTTCGAATTTATAGAAGAACGCCCCAATATGTTCCGCCTATTATTGCGTGAGAGTTCTGGCACTTCACAAGCATTCCGAACCGCCGCCTCTCGTGAAATCCAGCATTTTGTTGCTGAATTAGCGGAATATATTCAAACACGCAATCCTAACATTCATCGTGATTTAGCTTATGTGGAATCGGAAGGGTTAGTGACACTCGTCTTCACAGCAGGTTCTCACGCCTTGGATATGAATACGGAAGAACGAGCTAAACTAAAAAGACGCTTAATTATGCAGTTAAAAATGCTTGCTTCTGGTGCTGTACTTTACGCTCAAAGAACAAAAGATGATAAATAAAGGACAAAAAATGCTAAAAAACACGATTGTAAGTCGTTTAATCAAAAATATTCTACTCTTTGGAAGCCTATTTATTATTCTCAGCATTGTAATGGACTGGTATCGTAAACCTAGCCCCCCCGCTCAGTTTGCCGAACAAGTGCTTTATGATATAGCACAACAGCCTAAAGTTATCGCACAGTTAAGCCATAACAAACCAATGTTGCTCTATTTTTGGGGGAGTTGGTGTCAATTCTGCGATTATACATCGCCTGCTATTCAACAATTTGCGGAACAGGGTTATGAAGTGTTAGGTGTGGCACTCAAATCAGGAACAGATAATGATGTTAAACAATATCTCACTCAAGAAAAGTACTATTTTGCAACCTTAAATGACCCAACAGGCGAATTCTCAAAGAGTTGGGATATTCAAGCAACACCAACAATTTTAATGATTAAAGATGGAAAAATTATTAACCATACCACAGGACTAACAAGCTATTGGGGCTTAAAAGTTCGTCTGTGGCTCGCCAATTTTGTGAGATAACTTTATGATAAGCGGTAAGTTACTTATATTTTGTATAATAAAAAAACATTGAATATAACTGTAACGCCTTTCATATAAAAATGAAAAATGCCAAAATCTTGTCCATCATTTCTATTTTATTGGGGATATTTATGAAAAAAGTCTATATTGTACACGGCTATACTGCCTCAGCAGATAAACATTGGTTTCCTTGGCTAGAACAAAAACTAGCAGAAATCAATATTAAAGCTATTCGTTTAAATATGCCTAACTCAGATAATCCTCATTGCGATCAATGGTTATCTTATCTTGAAAATAACGTTCAAATTGATGACAACACAATTGTTATTGGACATAGTTTAGGCTGTATTGCTTTACTTAATTTCTTAGCAAAAAATTATGAAACACCATTAGGTGCAATCTTTGTATCTGGTTTTTATCAACCAATTAATACACTACCAGAACTCACGCAATTTTCTAATCTGTATGCTATTTTACCGCCTTGTATGCCTTTTAAATCCTACGTTATCGCCTCATTCGATGATAGTATTGTGCCACATACTTATAGTGACGAGCTGGCAAAGCATTTAAAAGCGGATTATATACGTTTACCTACAGGCGGGCATTTTCTTGATCGAGAGGGTATAACCGAATTCCCTTTGGTTTTCGAGTTGATACAAAAATTATTGGAATATAGGAAAAAATAATTATTTTTTTATATTTTATAGGTGTAATAGATAAAAGGGCTGGTAATTATTATATGGCCTTTGCCGTAGCCTTTTTGAAACGTTGTAATAACTCTGTAGGATTTTTCTCTTTAGCTTGGAATAATAGATGAATATGGCTAGGCATAATACAATATCCATAAAGAATCATCCCCTTTTCTTTACGGCATAATGCCAAAGATTGAATGATGGCTTGAAAATAGATTTCTCGCACAAAAACATCTATCCAATAAACTGTTGCAAAACTGACAAAATAAGTACCATCAAGATTATTCATTTTATATTTTCTACTCATCTTATTCCCCTATTTCTGAAAATAAAAAAACTTTAGCAAAAAATATCAAATTAAATAGTTATCTCATTTTATTTCTCGATACAGATCGCAAAATAAAAATTTAAAAAAGTAAAAAAAGATAGCGCTCGTCTGTGACGAGTCAGACTGATGACAAA
>NZ_LEKM01000116.1 GCF_009761375.1 Ursidibacter arcticus
GATGTTATCAGGTTGTACCTCCCCTTGCCCCTCTTTATCTAAAGAGGGGAATATAGAAAAAAGGAAATCAAATGGCATTACCAAGAACATTAAAATTGATGAATGTGTTTAATAACGGGGTGAGCTTTCTCGGCGTTGCTGAAGAAGTGGAACTCCCGAAATTAACAATGAAAATCGAAGATTATCGAGCAGGTGGAATGATTGGTGAAGTGGGGATTAACCTTGGCTTAGAAAAGCTAGAGCTTACCCATAAATACGCTGGCATTGTGCCTGAATTATTTACTGGCTTTGCGTCTGAAACCATTGATAGCGAACTTATTCGCTTTGCTGGTGCATATCAGAAAGACGATACAGGCGATGTTGCTGCGGTTGAAGTGTTGATGCGTGGTCGTCATACGGAATTAGACGGTGGCAATAGCAAAGCAGGTGAGAAAACCGAAAGTAGTATTAAGTCGGCATTGACTTATTACAAGCTATCGGTGGACGGCAAAGAGATTGTTGAAATTGATTTGATTAACTCGGTGTTTAAAGTAGATGGCAAAGACCGTTATGCGAAACATCGTGCGGCAATTGGATTGTAACGACCATATCGGACGGGCACAGGACCCGTCCCTACCCAAATACTCTAAATGGAAAAACTTATGACAACTAAAACAATTACCCTAAAACAACCTATTATTCGTGGTGAAACGCAGATCAGTGAAATTCAACTGCGTAAGCCAAATGTGCCTGCGTTGAAAGGCTTAAAATTGCTAGATTTAATGCAGTCTGATGTGAATGCAATCAGTACGTTATTGCCACGCATTACGCAACCAATGCTGACTAAAGCCGATGTTGATCGTCTTGATGTAGTGGATTTTACTAAGCTCACTGGTGCTGTTTTTGATGTGATGGGTGTGAATGAAGAAGAGAGCGAAAGCGAAACTGATGAGGGAAAGTCAGACTAGTTCCTTCTTGTGTTGAAGATGCCATCGCTGACATCGCCACCGTTTTTCACTGGCAACCGAATGCTTTTGATGAGATGGATTTAGATGAGTTGATGCGATGGCGTGAGTTGGCTCGGCAACGAGCCGAAGTTAGTCAAGATGAATAGAGAGATTAAATGCTCCAAAATATCGCCCTAATGAGTTTGGGATTTTTTGTCTTTATGCGACAAACGATACCCTTTCAAGAAACAAGTCGAGATGTCTCGTGGAATCACCCAACAAATAATGTGGTGGGGAAATTACCACGCACGCAATTTACAGGCAAAGCTGGTGAAACCATTACCCTAAGTGGCACGTTAATGCCTGAAATTACAGGCGGTCGAATGAGTTTATTGGCGTTGGAAATGATGGCTGAAAAAGGCGTGCCATATCCGTTGATTGATGGTGCAACCTTTATGATTAAAGGTTGGTTTGTGATTGAGAGTATCAATGAACAATGCACCGAATTATTTGGCGATGGCACGCCCCGTAAAATAGATTTTTCAATGACGCTAAAACGCACTGATGATTCTATTTTGGGTGATATTATTGATGATGTGATGAGTTATTTGTAGTCGCCTGCTCTGCGAATTGCTTTAATGCTAGCGTTACCACTTGATTTTGCCCAATCCCCATTTCTTGACTTAACTGCTCTAAGAGTGAAATGGTATCAATATGTAGTTTAAGCGATTTCTGTTTAATGCCTCGTTTCGCATCACTTTTTGCGTTGATTTCTTGTCTTGTCATTGCCATTTGAATTACCTATTGATCTTTAAATTAAGTTTTTGTATAGTTGGAGCCGTCAGGGGAAGCTGCAACTTCCCCCTTCGGATTATCTTAGCTAATTACAGTTCCAGAGCAACTAGCTAAACAACAGATAATCAGGATAATGAAGAAAAGCGACTTTTTCATATCCTTACTCCTATTGTTAGCCCCACTTTCTACAAGGTGGGGTTTCTTGTCTCTAACCCCTTGCTAGATATGGTTATTGTAAGGGATCTTACATTAAATTGCAAGTGTTTTGTTATCTTTTTTTCCACATTTTCAACAAGTTATCTCTTTTTTCAGATGGTTTTAATATGGCGTTTATTTTTCTATTTGATGATGACTTATGTTTGAAAAACTGCTCCAAACTAACCACCGCAAGCCGAAGGTGCATTTAAGCGTTCGACCTGATCCGAAAAGTGAGAAAAAGGATATTACGACCTTACTCTCCCAGCGTTTGATGAGTTTAACTTTAACGGATAGTCGGGGCTTTGAAGCGGATCAGCTTGATTTAACCTTAGATGATGCAGACGGTTTGTTAGATTTGCCAAGTCGTGGGGCGATTCTGTCGCTAGCGTTTGGTTGGGCTGATGAGCCGTTGGTGTTTAAAGGGGAATATACGGTTGATGAGTTGGAACATTCGGGTGCACCTGATATTGTGACGATTCGGGCCCGATCTGCAGATATGCGTGGCACGTTAATGAACCGTTATGAACGTTCTTTTAATAATCAAACCATTGGGGCGATTGTGAAAAAGATTGCCGAAGAAAATCAGCTTAAGCCGTTGGTTGATAAGGTGTTCGAGAATTTTGTGGTTAAACATATTGACCAAACCAATGAAAGTTCAATTAACTTGCTTTCTCGCCTAGCGGAAGAACACGATGCGATAGCTACGGTTAAAAATGGCAATTTACTGTTTATTCAAGCAGGGCAAGGGAAAAGTGCCAGTGGCAAGCCATTGCCGACAATACGCATTACCCGACAAGATGGCGATAGCCACCGTTTTGCGATTGCAGAGGGCGATAATTATAAAGCCGTTAAAGCCTATTGGCACGATACCGACACAGGTAAGCGTGGTGAGGTGATTATTGATGAAAATAGTGACGTGAAAAAGGTCAATAAAAAGACTAAAAAAGGTAAGGTCAGCAAAAGTAAGAAAACGGTGGTAGTGCAGAATGAGCCTGTTGAAAGTGATGCCGATAATATCAAAACCCTACGCCATACTTATAAAACCGAACAATCTGCCTTGCGTGCTTGTCAGCGTGAGTTTGGTCGTTTACAACGTGGCGTTGCCAGTTTTTCACTGAATTTAGCGGTGGGTAATGCGGAGTTGATGCCTGAGTTGCCAATTGAAGTGAAAGGCTTTAAGCCACAAATTGACAGCTCCGAGTGGATTATTACGCAAGTAACACACTCAATCGGTGATGGTGGATTTACCACCGCGATTGAGTGTGAGTTGGGAACAGGGAGAGATGCCGAATAAAATCTGCACTATGCGGATTTGTTATGAAGATGTTTAATAAGCTGAGATACCGTAAGATGTAATTGCATTAAATTATATAATGAATAAACACCAATACAAAAATGAAGAAAAAACAGCGAATACTTTATAGGCTTATTTGGTGAAATTGCAATGATAATATCCGTAAATAATGCATTGCTCGCTACTAAAAATAGTGTGATAAAGAGCCATTTACTAAATAAAGCGTAGGTTGTGAATAATGATTTTTGCATAATCCCCTCCTAAATAAAACAGGGGCATTATACAAAAATTATTCGTGCTTATAGAGCCTTTTGAGCTTGTTTCTGTCCACATAGCCTATGATTTGCTTGTGATTTTCAAGTTGAAAAACGACTTTAACCCGTTTGGCATTTCCTTTGGGTTCGCTAAGCATACAAAGCTGAGTGCCATTCAATACAAAATCCACCGATTTTTTCCCTTTTGGATATTGATAAATCTCAATACCACTACGGTGATCTACTTCCACAAATTTAACCGCTTCTCTTTCTAATTCAGAAATAGCACCACAAATTTCAGAAATCGGATCATAAGTTAAATCTTTGTAGAATTCTTTTATGGCAGGATATGCAGGAATAAACCAATATAAAAAAGCAAAGATCAATACAATCAGTTTTTTAATTGATAGAATGCTTCATCACAAGAAACCATTTCTTTACAGTATTTTTTATCGCAGTCGTATTCGGTGGCTTGAGCTACTGTTGCGAATAGAAAACCGAGAGTAAGACAGTACAATATGGCTCTCATAAATATCCTTTACTCGTTTTCCCCCACAATTTCTAAAAATGTAGCTTCATCAATAATACACGCAGCTACTTTTTCCGCTTGGGCAAGTTTAGCTGGTCCAGCATTTGATCCATAAACCAAATAAGACAAGTTTTTAGTTACGCTTTTTTTCACCGAGAAACCATTTTCTGCAGCTAGAGTTTCTAGGCGTTCTCTATCTGCTTTCTTAAATCCAGTAAAACAAATTTCTTCATCAATACTATATTCATTGTCAAAATCATCTTCGTTGTCAAAATCAAAGTCAGATTTTTTATTGCGATATTTGATGACTTCATAAATGCTGTGATTAGCTAACCAATCTGTTTTGGTCAGGATTTCACCTGTTGAAAGATCAATAATTTCATCATCAATTCTTTCAACACGAAATGTCCGTATATCTTCCCTATCGTGGCAATAGGCTTCTAAGTATTCACTATCTAATTTTTTTACATCAACGGTGCGGTGGGTCAAATTACCTTCAAAGTCTGTGTACCAAAATTGAATAGTCTCTTTATTTGTATTATTTCGAGCTTTCTTTGAAGGCTTGGTTTGCTGAATAATCTGTGGAGAAGTCTCTAGCAACTCATTTGAATTTGCTTGCTCTTGCTTCTGTTTCTTTTTCTCTTCACGATCAGCCCAAAAACCTAAACCTATCAATACACTAGTCGCTACAACTGCCCATTCGCCACCAAAATAGGAACCGATTGCACCGACAAGAGCGATTAAAATAAAAAGACCTAAACAACCTGCAATCATAGTTTGTACCCTATTTCTTAATCCCAGCCACTTCAACTACATCTCGGTTAAAGACTTGTTGGTTATTGTTATTGCCATTCGCCACTTGATTTACGCCATTTCCTACGCCATTGAGCGAAGCATTAAGCAGTTGCAATTTTTGGGCGGAATCTAACCGCTTGTAGTTATCCAGTAGCAGTTGTTCCATTTCATCAAGGGCTGGCTTAGTTTCTTTGCCCAAAATAAGCCAATTCAAATCAACATCATATTCATCTGCAAAAGTAACAATCGCCTGTAAAGGCATTGAATTTCTACTTTTCCAACCTGAAAGGGTATTCTGTGCAATTCCAAAAATTTCTAATAAAAATTTATCTGTCTCTCTACTCGCACTCTCTTTCATTCGCTCAATAATTAAGCAACTATCATAATTTTTCATTAAAATCCCCATTTTAGATTGATATATCTCACAATGAGATATATAATTCACACACATTAAAGAGATTGAAGCAAAGAAAGCAAATCAATCAAATTTCCCAAATATACCACCAAGGAGCAAAAAAATGAACACATCAGCACGCAAAATCGTGAGCTTTCAAGAAGCTTTTGAAGTAAGCCGTCAATTACGTTGGAGAATGGAATACTTAGAAGAATGTGGTGCAAAAGGTGTGTGTTTTGCTCTTGAGATTGAAGAAGAATTAGCGGCAGCAAAAGCCTTATTAGCCCGTAAATTTAACGCTAAAGCAAAAGCGAATGCGTTGGATATTAAAATCCAAGCTCGTGTTGAACGTATCGAAGCGTTTATTGCTGAAACAAAAGAAACCATTCACTAAATCACAACGGGGCGTAAGCCCCATTTTATAGGAGAACAATATGGAAAAACAAACCAAAAACGAAGCGGAAGCCCAAGGAAATGTACGCTTTACGGGCAAAATTGCGGAAAAAATCAGACAACTTGCCGAAGACGATGATCGCTCTATTTCTTATGTAGTGAAACGTTTAGTCAGAGAACGTTTGGAGCAGATGGGGGAAGTATGAGTAATTTAGACAAAAGCCCTGAGCTTGCAGGGCTATGGGCAGGTATTAGTCAGCAAGATAAGCCAGAATTATCGGTGTTAATGTATCAAAGAGCGCATCTTGATATTCAGTTAAACCGTTTGAGAGTTGCTCTCGTTGCTCATCAAGAGCCTCAGCCCACTGCTCAAGTGCAGTTTTTTGGTTTGCCGTCAGTGTTGGCTGAAGTAATGCTAAAGCCTGCTCTATCTGTGTTGCAGAATGAGCTTCAACGGCAAGATTGTCGTTTAAATCCGCATCAACAAGAGCGTAATCAATACCCGATGTCGCTAGGATTTGTTGCTGAGAATTGGTATTTAGTCGTCGCAACGCTCGAAGCAAGCGATAGTTTGAAATCTGCGTTAAAGCCTCTTTGTTTAGGTGATTTTGGTTCATATTCATTCCTTAAAGCATTTTTGGGGCTTTAAGTATAACAGTAGGTCAATGACAAATGAATGGTAATGAAAAAAGCCCTGAGATTGCAGGGCAAGAGAAAAATGCTAACCACGAGGGGCAAGTTCGATTTCTGTTACCGCATACAATGGAGACGCTCTATATAGGCGGTAGATTTCACGATACATCTCGTGTGCTTGATGTGATTCTAGGGTTGCACGGACTTTCAGTAGATATGCTTCGAAATTGCGAAGGCTTTCTGAATTCAGCGGAATACCGTGAGAAGCAAGCATCAATAATGCGTTGCGTGAAAGATTTTCGTTCTGATTCGCTTGATGAGCGAAGAACAAAAGGCTACTTGCGAAGAGAACTTGACCAGCTACTTTGGGGGATAGATTCACTAGTAGATCGTCAAGCAAATTATGAAGCAGGGAATCATTCAAATTTGGATTTCTTTTCATAGTGTTTCCTTAAGTTGAGTAAGACAGAAGTTAAATTATAAATAAATAGGAGGCATTGGCAAAAAAACAACAATATCTAACCGCTTGTTAGGGGTAACAATGGTTAGTAAAAAACGTTAAGGCTGGGCTGTGAGCTGTGGGGACAGTGAGCAGAATGGTGGATAGATTTGGTAAAAGTAAAACATATGGCAAAGGGTAAAGATGAATGTAAATCTAAAATGTCTTAAATGCGCTACAAAGTTGAATGTGAGAACCTCTGACAACCCAACTTTGCAGACTTGTACCACTATTTTTAGATGCCATAACTGTGGCTGTTATGGAAAAGCCTATTCGGAAATTGTGGAGTTTTACGAGCCTGAATACCGAGAGGCTGAAGGTTGGCGACTAGCAACTAAGCCGTTAAATCAGCTAGATAGACAAACTGTTGATATGTTCGCACCTGAATATACACATTCATCTCAATTCAAATATTAATCTTTAAACGGTACAAAAAATAGCCTTTTTAATCAGGGCGGGTTTTTTGCACCCTAAAAATAGGAAATTGCACAATGAATAAACAATTTAGACGTAATCAACGTTGGCGTATGAACCGACAATTGAATAACCGCAGACGGGTGAATTTGTGGCTGTTGGAGAAGCGTGTGAGCTATTTGGAAGGTCGTGAAGAGGTGTTGGTGCTTGATTTGGAGAACACCCACGATTTGATGAAAGCCCTTGAAACAAAGGTGCAAGCGTTGATTGCGGAAAATCAGGCATTAAAAACGACACAACCTGTCGGGCTGTTGGCTCGTTTAGGTGCGTTTTTGTCGAGTAAGGGTAATCCGTAGGGTTCGGAGGGTGTATGAGTAAGATTGTTATTGAGGTGGGTAAATCGTTTCGTATGGCTGATGGTAGCAAAGCCACAATCTTTGCCGATTTGCGTCAGGTTATTGAAGGGGGCGATCACTTTGGTTTCCATTTTTTCGGCGGTTATGTCTTTGAGGGGCAATTTTATGAATGCCGTTGGAATGAGCAGGGGCAATCAGACAGAACAAACTATCGTGGCTTTTTAGAAGGTCCTTGGCAGGAATAATTGGGGGAGTTATGGCGTTGGATTGGTCGCAGTTACGCACTCAATGTTGGCAAAAGGTGGTTGATCGCTTTTTGCCAAGAGGTAAGCGTGATTGGTTTTTTCTGCGTGAGCGTTGGAATTTATACAGTGATGATATGCGTTCTATTGTGCTTGCAGTTGCAAGAATTGAGACACTTCAGCCTATTGAGCTGTATAGCAACACAGAAAAACGTGCGATTGCCACCGCTATTGCCCTAATCAATGCCTTTAGTGAGTCGGATAAGGCGTTAATTGCGAAAGAAAAACATAAATGGGAAAAGCTGTATCAGCCCGAAGAGTAGGAGTAAGAAATGAGTCAGTTACAACGTGCAGAGTTTTTTTATCAATTTTGGTTTAGCTGTTTTTGTCGTACTGGGTTGCCTTGTGCTTTTAAGCAGATGATGCGGTATTTCGACCGTATGGCTGAGCTAAAGGGGGTGTGATGATTTGTATTCGTCAGAGTGTTGAATTGTTACCCAATGATAACCGAGAGCAAGCCGTTAAGCGATTACTGTCGATATTAGAAACAGGCTTACTTTCTGAGCTTAGTCAGTTTGATGGCAATAATCCCAATCCGATCACCATAACATTGCGTATTAAACAAACCATTACACAGAAGGAAAATTAGATGAACCGTAAGATTATTTTTACCATCGATGGTGCTGAAACTTTTGAGATTGAAAAGAATGTCTATGGCTACCGTATTTTACAGGTAATTACGGAGCAGGAAGCGAGAGCGGTCAGTGGTTATTATGCTAATGCTGGGGAGTTGGTTGATGGCTTGGTTGAGTTAGCCATTTTTTCAGGTGATGATGCGGTGGCGTTAGCGGATATTGGCAATTCGCTTAAAGGTATTCGCACTTCATTGAGTGAGTATTTAGGTTGTTACGCTGAGATGTAAGCCGATGAGTGGTTGGGATTATGGCAAGCGTGCGGCTGAAGTGGATGCGGAGCGTTTGCAAAACTTTGAGCGTAACAGACCGCTTGCTCGCACGCCGATTAAGCCTGTATTAGATGACCCACGAGCCAATGCCACTCAGCTTGAGTTGTTTGAGCTGGTGGGGCGTGATACTTATGAGTATGTGGAGGGTTTGATCCGCTCTTTGCCGTCTTTGCGTCAGCGTGAGCATTTCCGCAAGATTTATTTGCGTGAGTATCGTTCGGTTGAAGATGACGGTTCGTTAGCCTTTTCTAGTGGGAATTTACCGAAACGCCACGCGAATACGTTTTTGCGTGAGCTGTTGGAAGATCGGCTAGGCAAGGTGTTCAAGCAATATCGCTTTGACCTTGAGTGGTTGAGTTTGACGATGGCTCAAAAATGGCAGTGGGCGTTAGACTTTTCTGAGCAGTTTCGGGGTGAGAGCATTGTGTTAGATGGCGATGCGTCAATGGCGTTTGAGAAAGCTGATGATGTTCGCCGTAAGTTGCCTTTCTATTTGATGAGTGAGTCGAAGTTAGCCGTTGTTGCTCATCATCTTTCTTTTATCTTTTCTAAAATTCAAGCCGATTTTTTCACAGAGCAAGCCTTAAATCAGACCGCAGATAAAACGTTGTCTTGCGGTGATGTTGATGCGTTGGTGGTGGTGTTGTATCGCCATTTGGGTTTGTTGTGTGAAGCGATTGGTTTGGAGTTTCATTATTGGAAAACCTTTAGCGAGCGTGATGGCGATGCGGATTTCCGCCCGAATATTAAGTCGATTGAGATTGCACTGAATAAGACTGTTTGCGATAAGTTTTGGTTGCGTGCGTTGCGTAAGGCTCAACGTCAGATGGTGGAACATTTGGCGATTGCTTGCGGTGAGGTGCGTAAGGGTGTTTCTCCGTATATTTCAGAGAAAAGTTTTTCTGAGTGGCGTTCGAAGATGAAGAAGAACTTTGATTTTCTGAAGTCGATGATTGTTGAGAATGTTGATGACCCTGATGAGCAGATTGAGCTTTTGACGATGTATCAGAAGTCGTCTGCTAATCCGTCTATTCGCCGTTTAGAGATGATGACTCGTTTGCGTGGCATTGAGGAGTGGGCGGAAGAAGCGGGGCATCAGGCGTTGTTTTTAACTTTGACGGCTCCGTCTTCGTTCCACGCTCAGTTAAGCAAGGGCGGTCAAAATCCGAATTGGTCGGGAGCAAGTCCGAAACAGACTCACGCTTATTTAAATAAGGTGTGGGCTCAATATCGGGCGTTGTTGGCTAAACGTAAAATCGGTTTTTACGGAATGCGTGTGGCTGAACCGCACCACGATGGCACGCCACACTGGCATTTGTTGATTTATGTTAAGAAAGAGTATGTTGATGAAGTCAGTGAGCTGTTTCGTGCTAAGGCGTTGGAAGTTGATGGCGATGAGAAAGGGGCGAAAAAGCATCGTTGCAAGATTGAGATTTGCGATAAGGCAAAAGGCTCGGCTACGGCTTACATTGCGAAATATATTGCGAAAAATATTGATGGTTTTTCGGAGTTTGGCGATATGTCGGACGAGGTGGAAGGCTTATCTATTAAAGATAATGCTCGTTATGTCAGTGCCTGGTCGAGATGGTGGGACATTCGTCAGTTCCAGTTTTTTGGAGTGAGTTCAATCGGTGTGTGGCGTGAGCTTCGCCGTTTGACTGCTGGGCAGTGTGGGGACGATCAGCTTGAGCTTTTACGCATTGGGGCTGATTTGGGCGATTACGCTTTTTATTTGGATAAACAAGGGGGCGGTGGAGCTGGTCGTTCGGTTCAACTCGCTAAATTACATTATGAAGATAGAGAGGAGAATAAATATGGTGAAGTAGGTAAGAAAGTTGTTGGGATTGCGAATGCGTTTAAACAGGCTGGGGAGTGGGTCAAAACAAGGCTCAAAAATTGGGTTATCAAAAAAGGCTCAGTGAAGTCTGTTTCTGAGCAGGAGGCAATCAATTCTAATACGGAGCGTAGCTCCGCTTGGACTTGTGTCAGTAACTGTAACCCTAGTGATAGCAAGGGTTCAGGGGCTGATACAGTAGAAATTGTTGATAATTTCATCACGCAAAATGCTCATCAATTGCAACGGTTAAAAATGGCTCTTGGTTGGCGTGGAATTGATGAAAAAACGTTCTCAAAAACGCATTTTTTCACTCTTCTGAAAGGCGGTTCGGTGAAGTTATTCGGCAGTGATTACGTTTCCTTTGATGGAAATGAGGTGCAGATTTGCCGTAAGGGTGGGTTTGAGCTAGGTAAATTTAATAAATTGGAGAAATGTTATGGACTTTAGCTATAACGAAAATGAGGCTCTACAAGGTGGAGCAAGCGGTTATATTACTCAGACAGGTGCTTATGTGGTTAAGATCACAATGGCAAAATGGACGGTCTCACAGTCAGGTGCGGAAGCATTGGAGCTTTCTATTGAAACTGAAAATAGTGAGAAGCTAGATTACCTTTCTATTTATTACAGGGGTAAAGATGGCAATGTTATTGATTTTGGGCGAAATATGATCCAGTCGCTGATGGGATGTACTGGAGTGAAAAAACTTAGTCGTCAGCCTACTGAGAATGCGTTGATTGCACCTGAATTGATCGGTAAGAGTGTTGGGTTGTGTTTACAAAAACATCTTTATACAAAGCAAGATGGTAGTGATGGTTTTTATTTCAAGATTATTCAAGTTTATTCTGCAAAGTCAGGGCTAACATTATCTGAACACAAAAATAATGAACCAGCCAAGCGTGTTGCTTACTTGATTAGTACAATGAAAGATAAAGATGAGCGAGAAAAACCTAAGAGAACAAAGCAGTCAAAACCGAAGAATGAGACTAACCAAGCCAATGAAGCCACTGCTCAGCTATATGGTAAATATGATTTCGATGATGATGTGCCGTTTTGATATGTAAGGGGTAAATATGAGTAATATCAATCAAACCATCACCCAGCGGGGCAAGCAATACGGTAGCTTTGATGATGTGGCTTTAATGAGTCAGCAACTCAAGGGGATTTTGCACAATACGAATACTCAGCTTTCTGCTGTTCAGCAGGAGGCGGTGGAGATGATTTGTGTGAAACTGGCTCGTATTTGTGCTGGGGTTGATCCGAGTTATGCGGATAATTGGCGAGACATTGCAGGTTATGCGGTGTTAGGTGGGAAATTGGAAAATTAGGGGGATGTATGGAAAAGGTGGAACAAGTGGCTGAAATTGAGAAAAATGTTGCAAATATGCCTGAGCCTGATATTGAGTTTATTAGGTTAGGTGAAGTGGTTAAATTGTTTGGGGTAAGTCGTGCGACATTTGACCGTTGGCAACGGCCCGATTCGGAGTATTATATTCCTGATTTTCCGAAAAAAATCAAAATGGGGAATTTATCGTTTTATGTTCGGTCGGAAATTCGGGCATATATGCAGAAAATGATTGATGAAAGTTAAAAGAAAGGCTGGGAGTTTTACCCAGCCTTTTTGTTATTGTGATTTCCAACCGCATTTTTCGATGAAATTACCCCAGTAATTCATTATTGGTATTCGCTCTGGTAGGTAATTGTGGCGATTATAGACTTTTCTCACTCGGTTACCTTTGATGGTATGGGCTAACACGGCTTCAATAGCATCAGGGTCAAAACCTTGGCTATTAAGGTGGGTGCTGATTAAGGCTCGCATACCGTGTGAGGTAAAGATGCCTTTGTAGCCGTTAGATTTCATTGCTCTGTTCACTGTTTCGCTACACATTGGTCGGCTACCACCTTTGAAATGAGGGAATACATAATTTGAGCGACGGCTGAAAGCTCGCATTTGTTGTAAAATGTTTATCGCTTGGGGCGAGAGTGGTACGATATGATCACGTTTTTTGTAGCGTGAGCCTTTCATTTTTTCTTTTGGTATGTGCCATAGGCGATTTTCCCAGTCAATTTCCGACCATTCTGCAGATACGGCTTCGGCTGGGCGAACGCCTGTGAGGAGATTCCAAAAAATCAGATGGCGAGTCTGTGGCTTGATATTTGCTGTTTGCATCCGATAGATGAACTCTGGCAGTTGTTCGTCACTGATAGTTGGGTTGTTATCCGCTGGCTTATAATGAAAGGCTTTTTTGGCTTTATGGCAATTATGCATTTCAATTAGGCCCGAGTTTTCGGCGTGATCCATTATTCCTTCAATAGTGCGTAATACTTTCTCGATGACGGAGGTTTGCTGTTTGCGATAGACTTTTTGCAGTGTATCCACCAGTAATTTTGAGTTGATTCGTTCAAGAGGTAGGTTCGCCAAGGTTGGGAAGATGTGGTTTTCTAGCCGTCGCCAATCTTGTTTCATCGTTTTTTCTGTAACCTGTGTGGTTTTGAATGCCTTCCATTTTAGGGCTGCGTTGTAAAAGGTGCGTTCTATGTTGTCGCTAATGCGTTGTTGGATTCCCAGTAGGTATTCTTTTGGGTCGATTTTTTCAATTAGCAACTGTTTGTATTCCGCTCGTTTTTCCCTTGCTTGTTTGAGAGACATTGTAGGGTAATGTCCTAGCGTGATTGATGTGCGTTTTTTGGTGATGGGCTTGTCGTAAATAAGTCGCCAGGTTTTTGAGTTAGGCGTGATGTCTAATACAAGCCCTTCGCCGTCTCTGAGTCTGCCGTTTTTTGCATTTTTTATGTCTAGGTTTGATAGCGGTTTGATGATAATAGCCATTGCTTATATCCCCTTTGTTCTATCGGGTTTGGTGTGCAGAATTTTGGTCACATTTTTAGTCCGATAGGTCTGTTTTTGCCTGATCTAGTTTGATCTCTGCAAAAGCCTAAAAATAGCCTAAAGCATTGATTTTACTAGCGTTTGATCGGTGTTGGTTTTGGGGTGATAAAAACTGTGGAGGCGTGTACCGGAGTCGAACCGATCTACATGGATTTGCAATCCAGTGCATAACCGCTTTGCTAACACGCCATTTAAAAATGGAGCGGGAAACGAGGCTCGAACTCGCGACCCCGACCTTGGCAAGGTCGTGCTCTACCAACTGAGCTATTCCCGCATTTGATTTGGTATGTCGTTAAGACGTTGCGTATTCTACGAATTTTTAACGCTGTGTCAAATTATAAATTCATTGGCAATTTTCGATTGACGAAAAAAAGTTCGTTATGTTGTTTTTTTGATAAATTTAGTTGCGAATTGAGCAAAAAGGCGGATAATTGCGAATGAATAAGAATAACTCTTATTTGTATAATTTATCTCTCAATGTAATTTATTCAAGGAGCCTATTATGCGTTTAAAATCCTTAGCGTTCGCTATCTCTACTCTTTTCTTAACAGCTCAAGCTAATGCAACTGATTTATCTAAAGAAACGGAAGCATACAAAAATTTTGTTGTAGCTCAAATTGATAATTTGGTTTCAGACACAGAAAAATTTGTGAGTTATTTAAAAGCAGGAGATTTGCAAAAAGCAAAACAGATCTACCCGCTTGCACGTATGTATTTTGAACGTTCAGAACCTATTGCAGAAAGTTTTGGCGATTTAGATCCTCGTATTGATGCTCGTTTAGCTGATTTAGCTGAAGAAGGCAAAACTGAAAAAGATTGGTCAGGATTCCATAAAATAGAACAAGTTCTTTGGGAGAAAAACACCACTAAAGGAACAGAAGAAACTGCAGATCAGTTATTAAAAGATGTTAAAGAGCTGCGTGCAAAAATTCCAACAGCTGAAGTAACACCAGAATTAATGATTACTGGTGCAGTAGATTTATTAAATGAAGTTTCAACGACAAAAGTAACGGGTGAAGAAGAAATTTATTCAAAAACAGACCTTTACGATTTTAAAGCAAACATTGAAGGGGCTGAAAAAATCTATGAATTATTCAAAGAAAAATTAGAGAAAAAAGATCCAAAACTATCTAAAGAAATTGCCACTCGCTTTGCTGAAGTAAATGGATTACTAGATAAACATAATCAAGCCAAAGGTAGCTATGATTACGTTGGTTACGATAAATTATCTGATAAAGAGATTAAAGCTCTTGCAGAAGCTGTAAATAAATTAGGTGAACCTCTTGCTCAAATGGGTATTCTACTAGCGAAATAAGGAATTATTATGAGCGATCAACATAATCAAAATGCTCGCCGTGATTTCTTAAAACAAGCAACCTTAATCAGTGCCAGTCTAATGGCTGGCACTGCCTATGCTTTAGAACCGCGAGTTCCCTCACAAATTAAAAACCTCTATCCATTTTTTGGTACACATCAACAAGGTATTGCCACTCCCGCACAAAAACAGATCTATTTTATGGTGTTGGATTTACACACTCACGATATTCAAGAAATCAAAGAGATGTTTAAAACGTGGACGACATATAGTGCTAATTTAACCTCTGGAAAGAATGTAAAAAACTATGGCTCAAATACTTATATTCCACCAATAGACACAGGTGAAGCAGACGGTCTAAATCCACATAATCTAACCTTAACCTTTGGTATTAGCCCAACTTTCTTTGAAAAATTAGGTATTACCAAGTTAAAACCGAAAGCATTAAATCCCCTTCCTCACTTCCCTCGTGATCAATTAAAAGAGCATTACAGCGGTGGCGATATTTGTATCCAAGCCTGTGCAGACGATCCTCAAATTGCTTTTCACGCAGTACGAAATTTAGTGCGTGTTGCTCGCTCTAAAATTACAATGCGTTGGAGCCAATCAGGTTTTAATTCCTTTGAAAATGGTGATACCCCTCGTAACTTATTTGGCTTTAAAGACGGTACGGGTAATCCACAAGGTGAAGCCTTGAACGAAACAGTATGGTGCAGTGAAAATGATTGGCTCAAAAATGGTTCTTATTTGGTTGCTCGCCGTATTCAAATGCACTTAGAAACTTGGGATCGCACGAATTTGAATGGACAAGAAGAAACCTTTGGTCGCCATCGTGATTCAGGCGCTCCATTAGGTGAGAAAAAAGAGTTTGATGCTGTTGATTTAGAGAAAAAAGATGAAAAAGGCAATGTCGTTATTCCTGAAATTTCACATCTTCATCTTGCGAAGAAAACAGGCTTACAAATACTTCGCCGTTCTTTCTCTTATGCGAGTGGTGTTGATCCTAAAACAGGGCAATTTGATGCTGGGCTACTTTTTATTTCATTCCAAAAAGATCCTGCACAATTTATTACGATCCAAAACAGTTTAGGCAATATAGACAAAATGAACGAATATATCACTCACATCGGCAGTGGCTTATTTGCTTGTTTTGCAGGGGTAAAAGATGAAAATGATTACTTGGGCAAAGCATTATTTGATCAAATTTAACCACCTTATTGCACTAGCTACGCTCAGCATTACGCTGAGCGTTTGTGCTTATGCAAAAGTAGAAACCAGCCATCTTTTTGTGTATCTTTCTGATGCAATGGCTGAAGTGAAACGAGGTGAAATTGCAAAATCTCAGCCGTATCTTACCGCTTTAAAACAGGAGTTTGAAGCGATCCCAACTCATCAATCAAATGCTGGACAAGCGGTCAGTTCTGCAATTTCTTTTGCAATTAACCAACCGAGTTTAACCACCTTTGAGCAACTTTCAAAAGCGCTTTATACCTTTGAAAAAGAGCAAAATCCCGTAGATTACAACCAAAAACGACAACAATTCGCTAAACGTGTATTGCCTGTTTATCAACAATTAGCCAAAGCGGTTTCAGAGTAAGATTTAACCGAAACTCAAATTATCTTTAAGCGGTTCAATAGCACTTGGACGGCAAATGAAAAAGTCGTTCGGGAAACTAGTTTAGGACACTACGGGCAAATAGAAACAGCAATGACATTACTACGCATTGCAATGCTTTCTGAGCCGACAAACTTTGCAGAAATGCAAAAACAGGCGATGGCATTAGGGCAAGCTTTAAATGACTTTAAACAAGGTAATACCCTTCAACCACAAGCATCAAACTTAGCGAATGCTCCACAAACATTAGCAGAAGGTATTCAACTCTTAGAAAAGAGCCATCAAGCTTTTGAAAATAACCAATCTGAACAAGCCAGAGCGGATATCACACTTTTTATTCAACAATGGGCAATTTTTGAAGGAGATGTCCGTACTCGTAATAGTACGCTCTATACTAAAATTGAAAGCGATTTGCCAATTATTATGGTAAAAGGCAACAATCCAGATAATTTACAGCATTTTCAACAACTTATCAGCGAAATGAAACAGCTTGATACCGCTAAACATTATACGGCGATTGATGCAATGCTCATTTTATTACGCGAAGGATTAGAAGCCTTACTCATTATTATGGCATTGCTCACCACTTTAAATGTCGCTAATCAACCCACTGCTAAACGTTGGGTTTATGCTGGTGCAGGTTTAGGGCTAATGGCTAGTATTGCAGGAGCAATGGCATTACATCTACTCTTCCCTGCGATTTCTGCTGGTACAAACCGAGAAATTTTAGAAGGTGTAGTTGGTGTGGTTGCAGTGCTGATGATGTTATTTGTTGGGGCTTGGCTACATCGCAAATCATCTATTCAAGGTTGGCAACAATTTGTGAATAAACAGGTTAGTCAAGCACTAGCAACTGGTAGCTTAGTTTCTATGCTATCTCTTAGTTTCTTATCCGTATTCAGAGAAGGAGCAGAAACAATTTTATTCTATGCAGGAATGTTACCGCTTATTAGCACACAAGATCTCATTTTGGGCTTGATGCTAGCCGTTGCATTATTGGTATTCATCGCGTTTATAATGGCATTTTCATCTAAAAAATTGCCTATACACCATCTATTTAAAGTAATGACACTACTTATCTACGGGCTAGGATTTAAAATTTTAGGGGTAAGTATTCACGCTTTACAACTTACGCAAGTTATCCCAAGAAGTGTTGTTGATAACTTAAGTAGCATACCTGAAATTGGTTTTTATGCCTCTTGGCAAGGGGTTATTGCACAGCTTGTCTATCTTGCTCTTATACCGATTGTTGCGAAATTCTTTAAGAATTAAACCATTAGTAGTATATGTCTAAAATTTCAGAATAATATTCACTAGTTTGGTGAATATTATTCTTGAAATATGTAAATAATCCACTCTCATAATTTACATATTCTATACAATTTTAAAAGGTATGTAACATATACATAAATAACTCTTTGATTTCATTCTAAATATTTATATTCCCAATTTGTGATCTAATTCAAAGTTTACTATTGTTTTGTAAACTTGTTTTTGATACAGTCCAAATAATAGTTTTATCTATTTTTTTTCTACATTTTGCCTACAAGCTAAGGAGAGCAAATGAAAAAAATGATTAACTTATCTGACAAAGATGCTCTTTTTATTGAGCAACTCTCTTTAGGCTTATGCAAAGATCCCTTCGCTTTTTTAGGTATTCACGCTGTTGCTAAAGGCGTTATTATCCGAGCCTATTTACCCGAAGCCTTAACTGTAACGATTATTGATGAGCAAGCCAATCCTATCGCTCAAATGCAGAAAATAGATGATCGTGATTTTTTTGCTGTTGAGTTAAGTGGTAAAAAAACAGACTTATCTTACCGCTTACTCGTTGAATATGCTCACATTACCCTTGATATTGAAGACCCTTACCGTTTCCAATCTCATTTTTCTGATTTTGATAGCTGGCTATTATCTGAAGGCTCACATACTCGTCCTTATGAAAAACTAGGTGCACATTTAGTTACACAAAATGAAGTCGGAGGTATCCATTTCAGTGTCTGGGCGCCAAATGCCAAACGGGTATCGGTAGTAGGCGATTTCAATTTCTGGGACGGTCGCCGCCACCCGATGCGTTATCATAGTAATAGCGGTATTTGGGACATTTTTATCCCTAACGCTAAAAAAGGGACACTCTATAAATTTGAAATTTTAGATCATAATGGCAAACTTAGATTAAAGTCAGATCCTTATGCTTTCTTTTCGCAATTTCGTCCTGATACTGCATCTGTTGCAACAGGCTTACCCGCCAAAATTGAGACCAATGAGCAACGTCGTAAAGCCAATGAGCCTGACCAACCCATTTCCATTTACGAAGTTCATTTAGGTTCGTGGCGTCGTAATCTAGAAAATAATTATTGGCTAAATTATCAAGAAATTGCCGATGAACTTATTCCTTATGTCAAAGAGATGGGATTTACCCATATTGAGTTATTACCAATATCAGAATTTCCATTTGACGGTTCTTGGGGTTACCAGCCGACAGGGCTTTATGCGCCAACAAGCCGATTTGGTTCGCCTGATGGATTACACCATTTAATCAGTAAAGCACACGAAGCAGGGATAAATGTTATTTTAGATTGGGTTGTTGGACACTTCCCAACTGATGAACACGGGCTAGCCTATTTTGATGGCACACATCTCTATGAGCATTCTGATCCTAAAGAAGGCTATCACCAAGATTGGAATACCTTAATTTTTAATTATGGTCGCCACGAAGTGCAAAATTACTTATCGGGAAATGCACTCTATTGGGTTGAACGTTTTGGCATTGATGCTCTACGGGTTGATGCTGTTGCCTCAATGATTTATCGGGACTATTCACGCAAAGACGGCGAATGGATTCCGAATAAATACGGTGGACGTGAAAACCTAGAAGCGATTGATTTTCTGCGTAAAACCAACACAATGTTACAAGCTGAAAACCTTGGCAGTATCACTATCGCCGAAGAATCCACGTCATTTGCAGGCGTTACTCATTGCCTAAAAGAAAACGGTTTAGGCTTTGATTATAAATGGAATATGGGTTGGATGAACGATACGCTACGTTATATGAGTACCGATCCTATCTATCGTAAATATCATCATAATTTGATGACATTTGGAATGATGTACCAATATAGCGAGAAATTTATGCTTCCGCTTTCGCACGATGAAGTTGTTCACGGCAAGTACTCAATGCTTGGGAAAATGCCTGGGGATTGTTGGCAACAATTTGCGAATTTGCGTGCTTATTATGGCTATATGTGGGGCTATCCTGGTAAAAAATTACTGTTTATGGGCAACGAATTTGCACAAGGTCGTGAATGGAATTTCCAAGAAAGCCTAGATTGGTTCTTGCTTGGAGAAGAAGGCGGTGGCTGGCACAAAGGTATGCTAAGTTGGGTACGAGACCTCAATCACCTTTACACAAAAACGCCTGCTCTTTATGAATTGGATTATTCTCCTGATGGCTTTGAGTGGTTAGTTGTTGATGATGCTGAACGTTCTGTATTTGCCTTTGAACGAAAAGCGAAAAAAGGTAACAGTGTTATTGTGGTCAGCAATTTTACCCCTGTTGTTCGTGAAAATTACCGCATTGGTGTAAATCAACTCGGCGAATATAAAGAAATCTTAAACTCTGACTCGATTTATTATATGGGAAGTAATGTTGGCAACTTTGGTAAGATCGCTTGTGAAGAACTCCCTTCACACAATAAGCCTTATTCGATCAACTTAACCCTACCTCCGCTTTCTACACTATTTATTGTTTGTGAGCCTTGTATTCACTCAAACACAACTAAGCTAAACACAAAAAAGACAGTAGCTCGAAACACAAAGAAAACGAAAGGTAAATAGTGATATGCAATATCTTACAGGGAGAGCCTTTCCACTAGGTAGCCAAATAACTAAATTTCAAGGCAAGCAAGGAGTTAATTTTGCAATTTTCTCACGCAAAGCCACCGCTATTGAACTCTGCTTATTTAAAGAGCAGAGTGAAATTCGCTTACCAATGGTAAAAAGTGATGATATTTGGCATCTTTTTGTAGCCAATGAAACGGCTAGTTGTGAATATGGCTTTCGAGTATATGGCGAAACGAACGAAGCAACAGGTAATTTATTTAACCCAAACAAACTATTGCTCGATCCTTATGCGAAAAAAATTATTGGTACGCCTGATTTAAGTAGTGAAGAGAAAGGAAAATGGTTTCTGTGGAATGATGAACGAGATAATGCACATCTTGCACCAAGATCCGTTGTGATCGATGCTGATTTTGATTGGCAAAATATTCGCCCACCAATGACACCTTGGGCTGAAACCATTATTTACGAAACACAAGTAAAAGGTTTCAGTAAACTTAACCCTGATATTCCACCTGAAATAGCAGGAACATTTGCAGGAATGGCACACCCAAGCTCAATTTCACACTTAAAACGCTTGGGTATTACCGCAGTGGAATTATTGCCAATTACTTATCATATTGATGAGCCTCATTTACAAAAAATCGGTTTATCAAATTATTGGGGATATAACGTTATTGGGCATTTTGCTGTTGATCCTGTCTTAGCTTTTGATAAGCAAAACCCACTAAATGAATTTAAAACACTCGTCAAAACCTTACATCAAGCGAACATTGAAGTGATTTTAGACGTTGTTTTTAACCATACTGCCGAAGCAGGTAAAGATGGACCAATGCTATCATTACGCGGTATTGATAACAGTGCTTACTATTGGCTTAGTGAACAGCAAGAATATGAAAATTGGAGCGGTTGTGGTAATGCATTAAATATCCATAGTGAAATGAGTGTCTTACGTTGGGTGATTGATTGTTTAAGCTATTGGGTAACTGAATGCCAAGTTGATGGCTTTCGTTTCGATTTAGGTGCAATGTTAGGTAGAACACCGAACTTTTCAGATAGGGCTGCATTTTTCACTGCTATTGCAAGCCATTCAACCTTAGCGAATATAAAAATGATTGCAGAACCTTGGGACATCGGTTCAAATGGCTATCAGCTCGGAGCATTCCCAAAACCTTTTGCAGAATGGAATGATCGTTATCGTGATGAAATGCGTCAATTTTTCTTAACCACAAGCGGTCAGTTAAGTTCATTTGCTCGTAAATTTGCGGGAAGTGATGATATTTTTGGACATAACCGCTTACCTAATAGCAGTATCAATTTTATTACTGCTCACGATGGCTTTACATTACAAGATCTAGTCAGCTACAACCAAAAACATAATCACGCCAATGGTGAAAATAACCGAGATGGACATCACCGTAACCTAAGTAACAATTACGGAATTGAAGGTGAAACAAATGATCCTAACATTCTAGCTAAACGAGATGCTGCCCGTAGAGCCCTATTAGCTACACTCCTACTCTCTGCTGGTACACCAATGATACTTGCTGGAGATGAGTTAGGGCATACTCAACAAGGTAATAATAATAGTTATTGCCAAGATAACCCTATCACTTGGATTGATTGGCAAAAAGCAGATCAATCCTTAATTGACTATGTGGCGACGCTTATTCAACTACGCAAACATATTCCATTACTTTCACACAATCAATGGTGGAAAACTGAATCAGTTCAATGGCTGAATAAAAACAACACCCCTATTTCACATAATGAATGGCACGATGAAAGCATTCGATCGTTAATGATCTTACTTGAAAATCAATGGCTTATTTTGATTAACGCCACACAAACAACACAACAATTTTTACTCCCAGAAGGACAATGGCAAACCCTTTTAGGTATAGAAAAGGCAACTCTGATGACTGATACGCAATCCGTTACTCTCGACCACTTAGGAGTATGCGTACTTCAAAGGATTATTTAAAATTCACTTAATTGGAGATAACAAAATGCTAAAACAGGAAGCATCAACAGACAGACGTAACTTAGCCGCCCAAACCCTTGTGTTAATTCTTGCTGGGGGACGTGGTTCTCGCCTTTACGAACTTACAGATATGCGTGCAAAACCTGCCGTCTATTTTGGGGGAAGCCGCCGAATTATTGACTTTGCATTATCTAACTGTATCAACTCAAATCTACTGAAAATTGGGGTTATTACCCAGTATGCGGCTCACTCACTACTCCGCCATTTACAACGTGGTTGGTCATTCTTACCTTATGAGCGTAACCAATATATTGATATGCTCCCCGCACGTCAGCAAATTGATGATAAAACGTGGTATCGTGGTACAGCTGATGCGGTTTATCAAAATATGGAAATGATGAAATCACACTATCGCCCAAAATATGTTGTGATCTTAGCTGGCGATCATATCTATAAAATGAACTATAACAAAATGTTAGAAGATCACGTTGATTCTGGTGCTAAATGTACTGTTGGCTGTATTGAAGTACCAAGAGAACAAGCCACTGAATTTGGCGTAATGGCAGTTAATGAAAAATTAAAAGTAAAAGCCTTTGTTGAAAAACCAAGTGATCCACCTGCAATGCCTGACAAACCTAATTCATCATTAGCATCAATGGGAATTTATGTATTTGATGCGGATTATCTGTATGAAATGCTCGAACAAGAAGTTAGCAATCCAGATACTTCTCACGATTTTGGTAAAGACATCATTCCAAAAGCCGTAGAACAAGGCGTAATCTACGCTCACCCATTTGAACGCTCGTGTGAAGGTCGTAATACCACAGGTGCAATTTACTGGCGTGATGTGGGGACTATTGACAGCTACTGGTCGGCACATATGGATTTAGTCAGTGAAAAACCACAGCTCGATCTTTATGATGAGTCTTGGCCAATTCACGGTCGTCCACAACAGACTGCACCTGCACGTTTCTTCTATAAAAAATCGCGTGCACATACCCTTGACAATTCCTTAATTGCAGGTGGCTGTGTTATCACTGATGCAGAAATCAGTAATTCCGTTTTATTTGGGCGTGTACACGTTAATGAGGATAGTATCATTGAACAAGCCGTTATCCTACCGCAGGTAAAAATTGGGCGGAATTGTGTAATTAAACGAGCCGTTGTCGATCGCCATTGTGATATTCCTGACGGCTTGCAGATCGGTGTTGATCCTGAACAAGATGCCAAATATTTCCGTATCAGTAAAAACGGTATTGTATTAGTTTGCCAAAAAATGTTGGATAAATTAGCTAAAGAAAAAGCATCTCAAACAGCGTAAATATCATATACTTAGATATAATCTATAAGAACGGACGCCACGCTTGGCGTCCGAATCAAAACACTTTGTCAATAATCTGAAGCGGTAAGATCCGCTGATTTTTTTGCACATTTAATTTGGTAATAGGAAATGAAAATTTTACATATTGGCTCAGAAATGTATCCGCTTATTAAGACAGGGGGCCTAGCTGATGTACTCGGTGCATTGCCTTATGCACAACAAGCAATGGGTAATGATGTGCGTGTTATTTTACCACTCTATCCCCAAGTTGCAGAAAAAATAGGTGAAACCCAAGAAGTCGCAACAATCGGAACTTTTGCCGGTGTTGTTACGCTACGTTTTGCCTATTTCAACGGTTTAGGGGTCTATGTGATTGATGCCCCGCATTTATTCAATCGTCGCTTACCCTACTATGATGATAACTATCAAGACTACGGCGATAACTACAAACGTTTTGCACTGTTAAGTTACCTAGGTGCACAACTCGCTGAAGGGCTAGATCACTGGTGGGGACGTGCAGATATTTTACACGCACACGATTGGCAAGCAGGTTTAGCTTGTGCTTATTTAAAAAGCTGGCACAGCCCTGTAAAAAGTATCTTCACTATCCATAATATTGCTTACCCAGGACGTTTCCAAGGCTATCATCTCGCTGAATTAGGTTTGCCTTGGGAATTTTTCTCTCCCTACGGCTTAGAATTCTATGGAGAAATGTCCTACTTAAAAGCAGGCTTGTTCTACGCAGATAGAATTACGACAGTTAGCCCAACTTATGCTCAAGAAATTACCGAACATATTGCAGGTGGCGGTATGCACGGACTATTGCAAACACGTCAAGCCGAAGGACGTTTATACGGTATTTTAAATGGTGTTGATGATACAGTTTGGAACCCTGAAACAGACAACCATATCATTTCAAACTATCGAGCTAGTTATATGCAAGGTAAAGCAAAAAATAAAGCTGAACTACAACGCTATTTTGGCTTACCTGAAGAAAAAGATGCGTTACTCTTTGTGATGGTTACACGCTTAACGGAACAAAAAGGGGCGGATTTCTTACTTGCTAAAATAGATGAAATAATGCAACACCCCGTACAGCTTATTGTACTTGGTAGTGGTTCACCTGATTTAGAAAATGCATTACGCTACGCACAATCTCGTTATCCTCAACAAATTGGCTTAAAAATTGGCTATGATGAAGCACTTTCTCATCAAATTATTGCAGGCGGAGATGTTATTCTAGTCCCAAGTCGATTTGAGCCTTGTGGTTTAACCCAGCTTTATGGCTTAAAATATGGCACATTACCGCTTGTGCGTAAAACAGGTGGATTGGCTGATACGGTCAATGATAGCCATAAAGAAAGCATTGAAAATCGCACTGCCACAGGTTTTGTCTTTAAACACCCTGATGCAGATGACTTTATGGAAGCTACACTACGAGCTATCAATTTATGGAAAAAACAAAAATTGTGGTCTAGCGTACGCCAAAATGCTCTCGCACAAGATTTTGGTTGGGCAAAAGTAGCCGAACAATATCAAGCACTTTATCGAGAAGTGGCTTAGTTCTATACAGAGAAAATGTAAGTTATTGTTAAAACATATGGGTAGCTTACACTTTCTCAACCAAGTGACGTCTATAGTATATATTCCTAGAACAACAAAAACCATCACCTAAGTCCTAACAGCTCCTTATTATCCAAACTTATCACTGCATTTATTTACACATAAAATACATAATTTACTCACACTTAATAATCTCACTAACTTTACTGATATAATGCAATCTTTTTACACTTTACCTATTAGGAAATGAAATGAAACCAAATCAGATTACCTTAGCAATGTTATTTGCTTTACCAGCACTGGTATCAGCTCAGCAAACTTCAAATGAATTACCTGCTGTTAATGTTTATTCTGCCTATGCAGCACCTGTCAATCAGGATAAAACCGCTTCATCAGTTACCGTTTTAACTGAAAAAGATTTTGCACAGCGTAATGCAACTTATGTCAGCGATGTGTTGAAAACTGTGCCAAGTATGGCGATCAGTGCATCAGGTGGGCGTGGCACATTAACAAATTTTTATTTACGCGGTGCAGATGCTAACCATACAGCAGTAGTGATTGATGGAGTGAAAATGAACCCAGTCACTGGCTACGGTTTTGATTTTGGTGGATTAAGCCTAAGCAATATCGAACGTATTGAAGTGTTACGCGGTGAGCAATCTGCATTATGGGGTAGTGATGCAATGGGTGGTGTGGTTTATATCACAACCCAAAGCGGACTTTATAAAGATAAACCATTTAATGTCGATTTTGATTTAGGAACTGGTTCAAAAGGCACTTATGATGCTTCTGCAACCGTTTCAGGTTATCACAACGGTTTTTATTACGCATTGAATGGCAATAGCCACCGTACTCGTGGTATTTCGGCTTATAGCTCACACAAATTCCGCTATACTGCTGAAAACGGCACGCAAATCGTATCGGGTGGAGCCATAGAAAAAGACAAATTCCATCGTGATAATGCGTCATTACGCTTTGGTTATGATGGCAAAGATCGTGGTATTGAATTCTTAGCTTCTCACGCGACACAAACCGCTCGTTATGACGGTAGCTTAGCAGGCGAAACTACTTTTGATGATCGCACCCGCACTCGTGAAACTTTATTCAAACTAAGTGGCTATATCGGTAGCGATCAAGAATTATTCAAGCATAAAGCAAGCGTCAGCAATGTGAAAACCGATAGTGACACATTTAGCTCTTGGGCGAGTGCCTATGATGCGAATAAAACAAATGCAAACTATCAGCTCGATATTAACTTCGACCGTGATGGTGCAATCACACAAGCATTTAGTCTTTTAACTGAATACCAAAAATCTAAATATCGTTCAACATCATATAGTAACGAGAAAACATTAAGTGAAACTAGTTTTGCTGGAGAATATCGTTTATTGAGTGAAGATGATCACGCTCTTACAATCAGTGGACGTTTTATTGAAAATTCACAATATAAAAACGCATTCACAGGGCGTATTTCAGGTGCATACCGTTTATCACCTAATTTCAAAACACACGCAAGTTTCGGGACAGCAATCCAGAATCCGACAATGACCGAATACTACGGTTATAACGGATCTTATGTCGCAAATCCTGCACTCAAACCTGAAAAAAGTTTAGGTGGTGATTTAGGTTTACTCATCGAATCTAACGATAAAAAACATAGCCTTGATGTGACTTACTTCGCTCGTAATGTCAATAATTTAATCAGTAGCAAAGTATTGTCATCTGATCCAGTAACCTATGTAACAGTTTCACAAGCGATTAACCTTGATGGCTTAAGTAAACTTAAAGGGGTAGAAATTGCTTATAATGGAAAACTAACCGATACACTGAATACTTTTGCCAACTACACCTACACTCGTGGCAAAGATAGCAAAGGCGTTGAATTAGTTCGCCGTCCGAAACATCTTGCTAATGTAGGCGTGGCATATCAAATTACCGAACAACTTGGTGCTAATGCAAGCCTTTCTTATGTTGGCAAACGTATCGACAATCACTTCAATGAAGTAACTTATGCTTCATCTCGTGTGAAACTGCCTTCTTACACTCTAGCAAACCTTGGTGTGAATTATCAAGTTAGCCCAAATGTAAATATCTATGCAAATCTCAACAATATTTTCAATAAAAAATATGAAAATATTATCGGCTACGGTCAAATGGGGCGTAACGTTTACGTTGGTTTAAAAGGTAGTTTCTAATCATTACTGGGGCTAATATGATTAGCCCCTACATTTTATGAAAAAAACACTGACATTTTTCACCGCACTTTTCTTACCGTTTACAACAGCTTTGGCACAAGAACAGTTCGTTTCGCTTACCCTTTGTAGCGACCGCCTGCTCATTGAATTAGCTCATCCAGAACAAATTTCTGCGATGTCGCTTTATTCCAGAAATCCGCTAATTATGCTGGATAAAATCAATCAAGACAAACCGATACTTGAACCGCAGCTTACACAATTATTACCCTATTTGGATAAAACTATTCTGATCAATGAACATTTTTATCCGCAACTTGCCACCGATTTAAAAAAATTAGGGGTAAAGATTATTCCCTTAAATGACACTCCACAAACACCCGAACAGCTGTTTGAGTTGATATTACAACTCGGGCAATTAACGGAAAATCAATCTACCGCAGAACAATTAGTGCAGAGGCTTAAACAGCAAAATTTTTCGCTAAACCAACCGCTTAGCGATACATTAGTGTTATCAGATACAGGGGTAATAGATAGCGCCCAACCGCATTATCAGACGCTATTAACGCTACTCGGTTTAACTCCTATCAAGCTACAATTAACACCACAAAATTTTTCACTGGAAAAAATATTACTAAGTCAGCCAAATGTGTTGATCTCGCTCACCGATAAACAGGGTTATAATGAGCAAGCCGAGCTACTCAACCACCCTATATTGCAAAAAATCTTCCATAACCGACCGCTTGTCAGCATTCCATTAAAATATACCTACTGTTTCGATCACGGTATTTGGCAAGGGGCGGAAAAAGTTTATCAGCAGTGGCAGGGTAAGTAGAAAAATGAGAGGCTGATCGAAAAATCGTGATTTTATTGCTATTCCCTATTGCACTTTGACTAAATCTCATTATGATACTGATATTTTATACAGTGTTTAATGGGTGCAAAAAATGGGTAATGTCATAAAGCTATTTGACGGTAATCAAATTCGTTCTATTTGGGATAATGCTGAAGAAGAATGGTATTTCAGCGTGATTGATATTGTTGCTGTCTTAACTAACAGCGATAAACCTCGTGATTACTGGTATCGTGTTAAAAAGCGAATGAGTGATGAAGAAAAAAGTGAACTGTCGACAATTTGTCGACAGTTGAAATTAAAAGCACCTGATGGAAAAATGCGAGAAACCGATGTCGCCAATATGCAAGGTATATTTCGCATAATTCAATCAATTCCTAGCCCTAAAGCAGAGCCATTTAAAATATGGTTAGCAGAAGTAGGTAAAGATCGCATTGATGAAATTATTGATCCTGAATTGACGATTGATCGTGCATTAGCTACTTATTTAAAAAAGGGTTATACAAAGGAGTGGATTAACCAACGTTTACAATCTATTCAAGTTCGAAAAGAACTCACTGATGCGTGGCAAGAACACGGAGTAAAAGAAGGTAGAGAGTATGCCATTTTAACCAATGAAATATCTAAAGCTTGGAGCGGAATGACAACCCGAGAATATAAAGATTTTAAAGGATTAAAAAAGGAAAATTTACGAGACAATATGTCCACGCTTGAGCTTGTTCTCAATATGCTTGCTGAAGCAACTACAACGGAATTAACCAACATTACTCACCCACAAGGGCTAGAAGAAAATAAGAAAGTAGCCCAAGATGGTGGAAGTATTGCAGGTGATACAAGAAAAGCGATAGAAAACAAAACCGGAAAACCGATTATTACACCTAAAAACGCCATTTCTTTTGCGAAATTGATTGAAGATATTTCTAAAGAAATCAAAACAGAGAAAAATGAGTAACACAAACAAATTAAACGCCACACTATTTTTACTTTTAATCGCTATTATATTGTCAGCAAGTTATTATCAACTTGCGGATTTTTCTGCATTATTCAATGCGGAAGGCGTTATTACTGATATGCGTTCCCTTGTTTTAACGGATATTCGCTTACCACGCCTAAGTTTAGCGATTTTGACAGGGGCAAGTCTTGCTCTTGCGGGTAATGCAATGCAGGGAATTTTTCAAAATCCACTTGCCAGCCCTGGCTTACTCGGAAGTGCAAATGGTGCGACAACTGCCAGCGTATTTATTCTCTATTACTTCTCCGCCCCCTTTAGCCTATTACTGCTAGGCGGTATTGCTGGAGCATTATTCAGCTTTCTGTTGGTTTATCTGATTGCTAAAAATCACGGTACCACAATGATGATTTTAAGCGGTTTAGCCATCAATATGTTATTAGGTTCTGCGATTGCATTACTGCTCTCTAATGCTCAAAGCCCTTGGGCATTAGCTGAACTCTATCGCTGGCTACAAGGTTCGTTAGTGTGGGCAAAATTCGATACGTTGCTTATTTCTTTACCTTTTATCTTATTCGGAATTTCCTGCCTTTACCAACAACGCCGTTATGTTGATTTACTCACCTTTGGAGAAGAAACCGCAAGTACGATGGGCATAAATCCTAAACGGAGCTTTTTCATTACAACATTCGGTGTTGCTTTATTAGTGGGAGCAACCATTCCCCAAACGGGTACTATCGGCTTTATCGGCTTAATTGCCCCTCACTTTGCACGCATTTTATTGAAAAAACGCCCTTCGCAACTCTATGTAACCAGTGCTTTAATTGGGGCATTATTACTTGTGATTGCCGATCTCTGCATTCAATATATCCCGTTCTTTTCCCATATTTACATTGGTACACTCACAGCAATTATTGGTGCACCAGTGCTAATTTGGATTTTGCTCACTCAACAGCGGAGAATATATGATTAATGTTGAAAATCTCACATTGCCCTATGCGTTACATAATGTGAATTGCCAAATACCACAAGGCAAACTGATTGGCATAATGGGGGCAAATGGTGCGGGTAAATCCACGCTGTTGAAAAGTATCGCTGGGATCTTACCGCTTACAAGCGGTGAGATTTGGCTGAATAATTGCAAATTATCCGCAATGACTGCCCAAGAAAAAAGCCGACACATCGCCTATCTCGCCCAAAGCACTGCTATTCACTGGGATCTTTGTGTATATGATGTAATTGCACTTGGTTTGCCTTATCCCTTAAAAACAGCGGAAGAACAGCAAAAAGTGCGGTCAATTTCGGCACGATTTTCCCTTTCTCACTTACTTGATAAGCCATTCCAACAGCTTTCAGGTGGAGAGAAAACGCGTGTACAATTAGCCCGTTGTTGCATTAAAAACAGCCCTTTACTACTTGCAGATGAGCCTATCGCCGCACTCGATCCCTACTACCAACTGGATATAATGGAACAGCTTAAAGCTCTCACGCCACAGCACACTTGCGTGGTTGTCATTCATCATCTCTCGCTGGCTTATCGTTTTTGTGATGAGATCATATTACTCAACGAGGGTAACATTATTGCTCAAGGCGAAACCCAAGCGGTATTAACTCGTGAAAATATTGCTAGGGCATTCAATATCAAAGCGGAAATTGATGAGAAAAGAAAAGAAATTATTAGTTTGAATAAAATACAGGAATAAACACGCCCAAATGAAACGTGAATTCCCCATAATAATGCTATGGGGAAGAAAATTAGCCCTCACGACAATCTAACCATTGTGTTCGTACGCCTTGATGGTTTTTATAGTAAATAGATTTATATTCACTCGCCACTAAATCTACATACGCCCCTTCAATCGCACGATATGAACGATAAATCACTTCAAAACGAGAACCTCGAGCATTAAGTGCTTTATTTTCAATATGATCGAAAGGTTCCGCTTTACCGCCATCTAATTGAAAATAGATACCAAAATTTTCCTTCATTCTGCTTTCTCTCGATAACGGGAAGTAAGTCGAGAGATAAGAGCTTGAGCCTGTTTCAAAATTACGGCAAGTATAATAATAACGCTTATAGAGCGTTGGGTTTGTCAATTCAGCTTGGCTAATATTTTCTTTTAAGTAGCCTGTTTTAACTGTTTTAGTGGGTTTAGTATCTGTACAAGCAAATAAGCTCGCCAACGTTGAAGTGAATAAAATAAGTTTAAGTTTGTTCATTATAAAATTCCGAGAAAATCATCGCCAATTTGACCGTGCTATCATAACGGAAATGAACTAGATAATCATCTCATTAAAACAAACTCTGTTGCCCAATTAAACATTCAGGCGTAGGTTTTACCACAAAACCATATTCTGCCAAATACACTTTCAATTTAGCGATATTGTAGAACGAATGGCTATTGGTAGTGTTTTGGAAATAGAGATAAAGCGTATCAAAATCCGCTTTGTGCTGATGAAGTAACTTCGCTAAATGCAGTAATTCTACATCGTTATAATGATAATCGTGGCGTTCTTGAGCAGATTGAGCTTTCCACCAGTTCGGATTACGACCGTGTAATCGCAGATAAGCGGTGCGTTGGTTGGCATAAAATTGAAAGGCAGGTAAGCCAATATTTTGCGGATAATCCACATTACACCAAATGAGGTTTTGCTTACCTTGAAAATAGTCCAATACCGACTGAATATGCCAACTCCGATGACGAAATTCTATCGCCAACGGATAATCATTAAACCACCCAACCAATTCAGCCAGATAATAACGATTAGCGAGATGCCGTTCAAAACTAGATGGAAACTGGATAAATAAATTCGCCAAACATTCTTGTTCCATCAAAGGCTGTAAGGCATTCAAAAAGGCAGTAGCCTGCTCTTTTGTCGCCGTTCGTTTATGACTAAAATCTTGATGCAGTTTAATCGAAAATCGCAACCGACCTTCCGCCTTTTCCACCATTCCTTGTAATGCCTTATCCCCTATCGGTGCGTGAAAAGTGCTATTGATTTCAATAGTGTCATAATGCTGGCTATAAATGGACAAAAAGTCTGTTTTATCTGTACCAAACTGATAAAGCGTCCCGACTAAATCCGTATCGCTATAACCGCCTGTGCCGATATAAATGTGGGGTGAGTGTTTATTGCTCAACATCTAAGAATCTTTTTGGCTTTTCAACAAGCGGTCAAAATCACTTTCAAAATTGCGATCTTGGATCACTCGGTATTTTTCAAATTCAGTTTCTGCATAAAGTTTCGCTTCATCAAAACTGATTTTTCCTTTGCTATCTAAAACTGGTAAATCATCGGCATTTAAGAAAATATCCAACCGCTTCGCCCAATCTTCCATTGTCATTGGAATTTGTCGTCTTGCTCGCCGCTCTGCTAAATCTAAAAAAGCATTGACGATAGCACCTAAATCTTTCAATTCATCATTGCTCAAGTAATTTTTTGCTACTGATACATCACTTTTCAAAATTTTACCGTCAGGTGATTTTGCCCAAGTGGTCAGCCCCATATTTGGTTTATCACTATTTGCACGCTCAAAAATCAATTCAGCTGCGGTATGTTGATGAATAGCGTAATGTAATTTGTTTTGTACCGTAGCAAAAAACTGTTTTGTTGTAGGGGCATTTTTATTATAGTCCACCGCAGTCGCATAAATATCGGTAATTTTCTGATAGAAACGGCGTTCCGATAGACGAATTTCCCGAATTTCTTCCAATAATCGTTCAAAATAATCTTCGCCCAAGAAAGTACCATTTTCCATACGTTCACGATCTAACACATAGCCTTTTTGGGCAAATTCACGCAGTACTTGTGTCGCCCATTGACGAAATTGCGTTGCTCTTACGGAGTTTACCCGATACCCCACCGAAATGACGGCATCAAGATTATAATGCTTGGTATTGTAGTTCTTACCATCTGCGGCAGTTATCCGGAAATTCCGGATAACTGAAAGCTCGTTTAATTCTTCGCTCTCAAAAATATTTTTTAAATGTTCGTTTACTGTACGCACATTTACTTCAAACAGCTCAGCAATACGTTTTTGTGTAAGCCAAATCTCATTATCTTCATACCGCACTTCAATACTTTGATCGCCAGTTTGATTGGTAAAAATCAAAAATTCAGCAGTGCTATTACGAATAAGTTTAGTCATATATTTTCCTTGCAAAATTTTGAATAAATGTAACCGCTTGTGGTGGGATTGTCGAATGGAAAGATGAAGTTTTTCGAGCGGGATCGCAAAATACTTGGCGCTTACAAGCGGTCAGATTTATTCCACATTTTGCGGTTTATCGAAATCGATATTTCCCTTTGCCTTGCCCTGCGACTTTTTCAATGACTTTAATTTCTAACATTTTCTTTATCAATTCCGATGATGCAGATGCGGAAAGATGAAGTGTATTAACCACATCTATTCGTGAAAAAATACGATTAGCTAAAATTTGAGAAAGTGCGGTGATATGCTTCTGTGTTTTCTCTGAATATCTTGTTTTTTCGTCAGGATTTTGCTCAATGTCCTGTTTTTGTTTTTCAATATCCTGTTTTTTCAAAAATTGTCCACTATTAATGTGCAACTGGCGATTGCTTAACAAATTGTTTTCGTCTAACAACAAATTACGCAGAAATAAAAGCAAGTATTCATTGGTTTCATAAACCCCTTTGGTGAGATTGTTATAATTTGCTCGCACCAACGTATTACGGAAATACCACGCATTTTCAGCAAAAATCGCATTAGTTGCATTAAAACCTAATGTTTTTAAATACTTAATAAAAAACACAGCTGTGGTGCGAGTATTACCCTCCTCAAAGACGTGAATTTGCCATAAACGTGCAATAAATGTGGCTAAATGCGTCATAATTTCTTCAAGAGAAAGCCCTCGATAGCTAAAATTTTTCTCCTGTGATAAATCACATTCTAAGGTATTTTTCAATTCAGATGCCATACCATATACTACCCTTTCGCCCTCTAACACCCACTCTTTTTTGGTAATGTTATAAGTGCGGATTTGCCCTGCGTGAGAGTAAATACCTTTAAACAGATATTTATGAATGGCTAAATATTGATTGGCATTAAACGAAAAAGCAGGCTCGGATAGCAATTTTGCAATACGCACCGAAACTTTGTCCGCTTCTTCGGTACGATTTTCACTGGTTAATGACGGATTTTCTTCATAATATTGGCTAATCCATTGTTCTGCCGTATCAATGGAAATCTCACCTTCAATATTTTTAATCGCAGTGCTGATCAAATATTGAGATGGTTTTAATCCATCAACCTCTTGCAGCCCGATTGCCGTTTGCCAAGCATAGCTCTTTTCCTTTTTATCCACTTCAATATGGCGGATATATTCTTCAAAAGGATCTTTAGTCATTCTGTCTTTCCGTTGTGCAATATTTTGGGTAAATTTAACCGCTTGTTGAACGCTTGTCGAATAGAAAATGAAACTTTACAGATTGTGAAGAAAAAGCATCCGTCAAGAGCAAGAGACGGGTACTATCGGGGAAAAGTATTAAAACTCATCTAAATCATCTTCATCATCCATTGATTCTTTATGTCGGTATCCACTTTTATATTTAAGTGCAAGTTGCATATAATCCTTATTTTTAATTTCTTCATTTTCAGATGTTTCTTCAATTAAATGATTTACTTTATTCTCATCTCCATAAATCTTAGTTAAAACATCCCAAAGTAGAACCTTTTCTCTATGTATTGTAGGATCATTCCCTCTTTGATATTTGCGTTCTGATATTGAAGATTTAAGTAATAATAAAAATACTTCAGAAGAATTTAATATGTCATCAGAAATAGCATTTCCAATTGAAACAAAGAAATAAATTATATGTGATAAATTATAGGTTTCCGTAAGCTCTTCAATTGTTGAAGAACGAATATTATTCAATAATATTTCTTCTAATTCTTTTGCTTCCAATTCGGATACTAATTGATGACCTCGTCCCTCTCTATATCCAATAATTCCTACAATTTCATATTGCCCATATAGATCACTAGAATCTAGTAGTTGCATAATAGTTTCTTTTTTATCTTTATCAGGTAATCTCCTAAGTAATCTATAGACCAATCTTCCCCAAATCATGTCAGCATCTAAGTCAAAAAAACCTTTTTCTTTTTCGGGTACCCTTGGTAAATTCCTGTACAATGTCGGTATAGCTGCTAGTGCTATTTCTTTAGTAAAGTCTCGCTCATATTCAATTAAGTTATCAACAACATTTTCTAGATAATAATCAGGAACAGCTGATAAAGCGATCTTGAAATCTTGTTCTGATTGCCTGGCAAGCCAAACTTTTCGTGATAATTGAGCTTCTATAACTTCTGGAGTAATCACTTGCTCAAAATATAAGTTAAAAAATGTTTCATCTGCAATTCTTCTATCCTTTTTAAATTCCCTATTTATGTAATAATTTGATTTTAAATTTACATTATTAACATCAAATAAAACACTTAATAAAGATTGATATATTTCATTATTTTCTATGAATTTTGTTAGAATTATTTTTCTATTCTCATCATCTGATTGAGAAAGTAAGAACTCCCTTATTTCATAAATTTCTTTAAATTTTTCAGGATAAAAAATTCTTATAGCTTCAATAGTGAGCAAATCAACTATATCAATTTCCTTACCTAATTGTTTAAAAACATTTGATAGAGAAGATGTGTAACGTCTAATGTCTCGAATGTTTTTTATTGTCGGTTTAATGATATTCCAATATGCATTAGACCAACGAGACTTATCTAGGGAAACATTTCCTACAATTTTATCTAAAGATGAGAATAAATTTTCTTGTAATAGTTTTTTAGGCACCTGCGGTATATCAAATGGAATCTGAATTATCTTCTCTAAATAAGTCTTTCCATCAATGTTATTATCATTTAATGTTTTAATCACTCTATTTTTATCAAATGATAAAACATAAACAATATTAGGAAAGTTTCCTGTAACCCTTACCAATTTTAAAATAGATTGTAGTTCATCAGAGGATAAACGATCTATATCATCTAAAATTACTGTAATAGGTTTACTTATTCCTTTTAAAATTTCAATTAATTTATCACGTTGATTTTTCAAACTGTTTTTTTCTTTCTTTTTCTTTGAAAAAAAACTAAAAAAACCACCTAAGGTACTAAAATAATTCCCTACAAATGGAATCGGTTTTAAGTTAGATAATAACTCTCCAAAAATTCCTAAACTATCCGCTAGATCACTATCATCCTCATAATCTCTTAATTGAGCAGAGATTTCAGTAAAAAATAAAGCGACTAAATTATGAGCATCATTAAACATCCAAGGATTAAAATCAAGTACAAAAGAATTTTTTTCTAATTCCGGTCGCATTAAATTTATATAGGATGTTTTACCGTTTCCCCATTCTCCACATAATCCCACAACCAAACCTTCTTTATAGTCAAATGAAAAAATGTGTTTAGCAAATGCTTCTGCGCTACTAGTTCTGTCTAATAAATCATTGCTAGAATCTTTTATTGGGTTATCACTTATTAATTCCATATGTTTTCCTTTAGTAAATGCTCATATATTTTATGTGTTACCTACTTCATCACCACACTCAACCACTTGACCATTTCTCTCTCATTCCATCCCTTACGTTTCGCATAATCCACCGCTTGATCTTCATCAATGCGTCCTAGGGTAAAATAATTACTCGCTGGGTGGGTGAAGTACCAACCACAAACGCTTGCCGCTGGCCACATTGCGTAGCTTTCGGTGAGTTTCATTCCGATGCGTTGTTCTACTTCGAGTAGATCCCAGATGATCTGTTTTTCGGTGTGTTCTGGGCAGCTTGGGTAGCCGGGGGCTGGGCGGATGCCAATGTATTCTTCACGAATTAAGCGGTTGTTATCAAGGGTTTCGTTGCTGTATCCCCACACTTTTGTACGCAGTTCAAAGTGCAGGTATTCCGCCATTGCTTCGGCTAAACGGTCGCCTACGGCTTGGAGCAAGATGGCGTTGTAGTCGTCTCCTGCGGCTTTGTAGCCTTCGACTAAGTCGTGTTCTTCAATGCCTGCACAAACGGCGAACATTCCGAACCAGTCTTGTTGTCCGCTTTCTCTGTCGGCGATAAAGTCGCTCAAGCAGAGGTTGTATGGGCTTTTGCTGTTTCTGCCACGTTCGCTTTGTTGGCGGAGGTTATAGACTTTGCCAGCCACTAAAGTGCGGTCGGCATTTTGATAGATTTCAATATCATCGCCCACCCGATAAGCAGGGAAAATCCCCATTATACCGCTTGGGTTGAGTTTGCCGTTTTGTTCAAATTCATCTAACACTCGTTGTGCATCGTTATACACTTTACGGGCTTCTTCGCCACCCTCAGGGTAATCAAAGGCATCAGGATAACCGCCCATTAAGCCCCATAAACGGAAGAATGGCGACCAGTCAATAAATTTCCGCAAGGTCGCAATCGGCACGTTTTTGTATTCAATAATACCTGTTTGGTTAGGTTGTGGCACTTGGTAATCCGCCCATTCGCCACTGAATGCGTCAAAACGGTTGGCTCGAGCCTCTTCAATCGGTAACTGCTTGCGTGGTGCTTTTTTATTTGCAAAGGCGATTTGAACTTGCTCGTACTCTTTCTTCATTCGTTCCCACAGTTCCGACTTGGTTTCAGGGTTCATCAATGCAGCACAAACGGTAACAGCACGAGAGGCGTTAGTGGTGTAAATGACTTCGTGTTTATATTTTGGATAGAGCTTGATTGCGGTATGCTCTTTTGACGTGGTTGCACCACCGATTAACACAGGCAGGTTAAGATTAAGGCGGTTCATTTCGCCTAAGAAATATTCCATTTCGTCAAGCGATGGGGTAATCAGACCGCTTAAGCCGATAATATCCGCTTTTTCGTCAATCGCTGTTTGAATGATTTTATCGGCAGGCACCATCACGCCTAAATCAATCACTTCAAAGTTATTACATTGCAACACAACGCTTACAATATTTTTGCCGATGTCGTGCACGTCGCCTTTTACCGTAGCGATGACTACTTTACCGCTTGATGAGCCTTGTTGTTTAGTGGCATTGATAAAGGGTTCTAAATAAGCGACAGATTGTTTCATTACACGAGCAGATTTTACCACTTGCGGTAAGAACATTTTACCATCGCCGAACAAGTCGCCCACTACCTCCATTCCTGCCATTAACGGCCCTTCAATCACTTCAAGGGGAGTTGGGAATTTTTGGCGAGCTTCTTCGGTATCTTCAATAATAAAATTGGTGATCCCTTTCACTAAAGCGTGTTTTAAACGCTCTTCCACTGGCCAAGTTCGCCATTCGGCAACACTGTTATCTTCGTTGGAAGCGGTCACATTTCGGTATTTTTCTGCAATTTCAAGCAAGCGATCTGTGCCATCTGATACACGATTTAATACCGCATCTTCAATCACATTACGCAACTCAGGATCGAGATCGTCATAAATGGCTAACTGCCCTGCATTGACAATCCCCATATCCATTCCTTGCTTAATGGCGTGGTAAAGGAAAACAGCGTGAATGGCTTCACGCATTACATTGTTACCACGGAATGAGAAAGAGACGTTCGACACACCGCCTGAGATTTTGGCGTGTGGTAAGGTTTGTTTGATGCGACCAGTGGCATTGATAAAATCTACACCGTAGTTGTTGTGCTCTTCGATCCCTGTGCCAATGGCAAAGATGTTCGGGTCAAAAATAATGTCTTCTGGAGGGAAATTCAGTTGATCAACCAAAATTCGATAGGCACGGGTACAAATTTCGACTTTACGTTCTTCCGTATCCGCTTGCCCCACTTCATCAAACGCCATCACCACCACAGCTGCACCATATCGGCGAACTAATTTCGCTTGATGAATAAATTTTTCTTCGCCTTCTTTGAGTGAAATCGAATTGACAATCCCTTTCCCTTGAATGGATTGCAACCCTGCTTCAATCACTTCCCATTTTGATGAGTCGATCATTACGGGCACTTTTGCCGCTTCAGGTTCTGTTGCCATAATGTTGAGAAAACGAGCCATACATTTTTGTGAATCTAGCAAGGCTTCGTCCATATTCACATCAATCACTTGAGCACCGTTTTCTACTTGGTCGATAGCGATTTCGATTGCTTCAGCAAATTTCTCTTCTTTTATCAAACGCTTAAACTTGGCTGAACCTGTTACATTATTACGCTCACCCACGTTTACAAACAAGCTTTCATCATCAATGTTTAACGGCTCTAAGCCCGATAAACGCATCGCTGTTTTAATCTGTGGCAAAGCTCTTGGTTTGATTCCTGCCACTACATCGGCAAAGGCTTTGATATGCTCAGGCGTTGTACCACAACAACCACCGACAATGTTTAAGAAACCGCTTTCCGCCCATTCTTTGATATAAGCGGCCATATCATCAGCCCCTAAATCATAGCCGCCAAAGGCATTTGGCAAGCCTGCATTCGGGTGTACGGATACATAGGTTTCACAGATTTTCGACATCACTTCCACATAAGGACGCAGCTCTTTTGGGCCTAAGGCACAGTTCAAACCAAAACTGATCGGCTTCGCGTGGCGGAGTGAGTTGTAAAAGGCTTCGGTAGTTTGCCCCGAAAGGGTACGCCCAGAGGCATCGGTAATCGTGCCTGAAATCATAATCGGCAACTCAACACCAAGTTCTTCAAAAACTTGCTCAATCGCAAAGGCAGCAGCTTTCGCATTTAAGGTATCGAAAATAGTTTCGATCATAATGATGTCAGAACCGCCTTCAATTAAGCCTTTTGTCGCTTCTGCATAGGCATCAACCAATTCCATAAAGGTCACATTACGAAAACCCGGGTCGTTTACATCAGGGGAAATTGATGCGGTGCGGTTAGTCGGGCCCAAAATCCCTGCCACAAAACGAGGCTTGTCTGGCGTGCTGTATTTATCCGCTGCCATTCTGGCTAATTTAGCCCCTGCAAAATTCAGCTCATAAGCCACCGCTTGTAAGTCATAATCTGCTTGAGCAATAGTGGTGGAACTAAACGTATTGGTTTCAATAATATCCGCCCCTGCTTCCAAATATTTTTCGTGAATAGCTTTAATCAGCAAGGGTTGGGTAAGGGTCAATAAATCGTTATTGCCACGCAAGTCAATCGGGCTATCGGCAAAACGCTCACCACGGAAATCTTGTTCGGTCAGTTTATATTGTTGGATCATCGTCCCCATTGCACCGTCTAAAATCAGGATACGTTGGGCAAGGGCATTTTTAAGAAGAGAAGATTGGTTATTCAAGGTGCTGTCCGTTTAATTCAATAAAAATAAATAATACAAGATGGTATCATTTTATCTTTATTCTGCAAAACTGAAACAGAAGGATAAGAAGAGAAATATATGACAATACAATAAAGCGAAAAGTTACTATCCCACATTAGAGATAAGTAACTTTTCAGTAAATATTAAACTAAACCAGCTTGCTGTAATGCTGCTAATACTTTTGGTTGAGCAGATTCAGAAAGCGTTGTTAATGGTAAGCGAAGTGTTGGTTGACTAATTAGCCCCATTTTGTAAGCGGCCCATTTGACTGGAATTGGATTGGCTTCAACAAAAAGATCGTGATGCAATGCCATTAAACGTTGGTTAATTTGTTCTGCTTCTTCAAACTTGCCTGCCAATGCCAAATTACACATTTTTGCCATATCCGTAGCTGCAAGGTTATTGGTTACAGAGATAACGCCTTGTCCACCAAGTTTCATTGATTCTAAACCTGTTGCATCATCACCACTTAGGAAAATAAAATCATCACCTGCAAGTTGTTTAATCAATGGTAAGCGACTTAAATCGCCAGTTGCTTCTTTGATACCAACAATATTTGGAATTTCCGCTAAACGCCCTACTGTTTCAGGTTTTAAGTCGCTTCCTGTACGTCCTGGTACATTATAAAGAATTTGTGGTAAATCAGTACTTTCAGCAATTGCTTTATAGTGTAAGTACATTCCTTCTTGGGTTGGTTTATTGTAATAAGGAACAACACTTAAACAGCCTGCAACACCACTATCTGCTAATAATTTAGTCATTACAATCGCCTCACTGGTCGCATTAGAACCTGTGCCTGCAATAATTGGAATACGTCCTGCTGCATATTCCACTGCTTTTTTAATCACTTTCACATTTTCATCAATGCTTAATGTTGTAGATTCACCCGTTGTACCAACAGAAACAATAGCGTGAGTACCTGATTTAATATGAAATTCAATTAAACTTTTTAATTCATCAAAATTGATTTCACCATCATTCATTGGGGTAAGCAGTGCAACAATACTGCCTGAAAAAAGTGGTTTTGCCATTTGTAGCTCCTGTATATTTTTATCGTTTTAAAATTATGCCTAGCTTGCAAAATTCAGTTTAAATATGCAAGCGTTTTCTGAGATTTTTGCAAAATTTTGTTGAAATCTTACCGCTATTCAATCCCTTTTTGGTAAGACATCATCACTAAAGTTCGCCATTTATCTTTTCCTTGTTCATCTTTCCCCATATTCGCAATATTCGGAAAACGTCCCCAACATTCAAATTGATGCTTTTTCATTAGATTCATACTAACTTGATTCAATTCAAAGACATACGCCATTAGGGTATTGATACCACAGGATAACATCTGATCTTGCATATACTGAATAATTTGAGAACCATAACCTTTTCCTTTGGCACTTTGGTCAAGATAAATACTAATTTCAGAAGTATGTACAAACGCAGGGCGTTCATAAAAAGGAGAAAAACTAAACCAGCCAACAACCTTTTCATTTTCAACGACACTCCAAAGTGGATATTGCTCACTCTCCAAATGAAAATCAAACCACCCTCGGCGACTTTCAACAGTGGCGAAATAAAGATCAGCTGTTACCTGATGTGTCGGTATTGCTTGGTTATAAATAGCTAAAATAGTTTCAAAATCCGATGGAACGGCTTTACGGATCTGCATCTGAAATTGTCCTTATAGTGATAATAGTTGAGTTAATTCACGGGCTATACTGTCTTCATTATTTGAGCCGATAGTTTTGTTTGCACTTTGCTGCACTTCTGATTCAGATTCTCCCATTGCAATCCCCATACCGACTAACTGCAACATACTGATATCATTGAAATTATCACCAAATGCAATGACATTTTTAGGTTCGATACCTTCTCGTTTTAGTAGCTCCGCCAAACAAGCACCTTTACTGTTTCCTTGAGCAGTAATATCTACCCTATCAACCCAAGACCACTCAGCACTAAATTGATCAAGCGGTAATTTTTCCACAAAATTTTGCATCTTTTGTTTATCCGGATCACTAATCAATACTTTCCAAATGAGTGTCTTCCCATCTAAGAAATCTTCAAAACGAGCTACTTGGTGAACATCGGGGCGAACCTTTTCATCACAACTATTTACCCAAGTGAGTAATTTGCTGAAATGGGGATTAAGTACTTCATAGGTCATACTATCTCGAGTATAAACAGCAATATGAATATGCTCTGCCTTAGCTGATGAAATAAGATAGCTAGCTTGTTCTGTTGTTAAAGGTTTGGATGCCAGCACTTCATCTTTTTGAAAATCATAAAGGTAAGTACCATTACAACAAACCACAGGGGTATCTAACCCTAGCTCCGCATAATATGGACGCACGGCAGTATGGTGTCTGCCTGTTACAATAAAAACTTTAAGCCCTTTTTGTTGAGCCTGTTGAATTGCTAACTTACTTGAATTTAAAATTGTACCTTGACTAGAAAGCAATGTACCATCTAAGTCGAAAGCAATAGCTTGATAAGACATATAATTCCCCCAAATAAAAAAGGATGATTACTCATCCTTTCTATTTTACGCTTTTATTACTAATTTCGGTAATTATTTGTTACCGTTGTATGCAGGTGTTTGATAAAGTGGTGCTGGACCATTTGGACCTGCAACATTGCCACCTTCATTTTGTTTTACTACGCCACCATTTGCAGAAATTTCTACACGACGGTTTGGACGTAAACAATCACGTAATGCTTGGCCTGATTCGCCATCACACGCCTTAACTTGGTTTGCTTTACCATAACCAACAGCATCTAATTGAGCGGTTACGCCTTGTTCTACTAGACGAGCTTTAACCATATTTGCACGACGTTGTGATAAATCTAAGTTATATGCTTCTGAGCCTAAACGGTCTGTATAACCTGCGATTTTAACTTGTTGAGCACCAGATGCTTTTAATTGTGCTGCAACGTTATCAACAACTTCTTTACCTTTTGCAGTTAATCCATCTTTGTCAAAATCGAATAAGAAGTCACCGCTTAAGTTATAAGATGAGTTACCGTTACAACCATTTGGATACCAAAAGAAACTTTGTGCGTTCATATTCTTGTCAAATAAAATTTTATACTGACAAATTTTGTGTTCACCATTTTCACGATAATTAAATACATAGTCCCACTCACGAACGCCGTATAAGCCTTCTGCAAAATGGGGACGACCGATCAAATTATATAATTGATCTTTATTCATACCACGTTCAATCTGACGAACATTTTCCCAGTTTGGCCAAGAACCAAATTGAGAACCATCGTGGTTAAATTTTGATTTTTCAACTTTAGGGAATACAGGATTCTCTGTAGTACCTTCATCAGATACCTTACTTAAGTTACCACAAGCAGCCATCGCTAATGCAAGACTAGCCAATAAAACACCACGAAAAACTTTGCTTTCTTTCATTTAAAATTATTCCTTATAAAAACTTGTAAAGGTAGATTAATATTATTGCCAAATACCAAAAGGATTGAGCCTCGCTATTCTACATCATAAAATTGTTTATTGCTAATATTTCAACCAATTATATTGATAGATATTCTATGAATAATTGTACCGCACGACTTCCCCTAAATTCATTAATATCTAGCCTATAAACTAATTTTGCTTTTTTTATAGACATATCGGGGAATTGTCTCACATCTACATTAAACCAAATCGCATCAAATAACACACCATCACTATTTTCAACTAACATTTTTAAATGCTTTTCACCCACTAAACGTTGCTGAAGAATATTAAAATCCCCCTCAAAAGTAGGTTCAGCAAAATGTTGCCCCCAAGGCCCCGCTTGTTGTAATAATTCTGCCGTTTGTAAGGTTAATTCCGCCGAAGATAATTCACCGTCAGTATAAATAATACCTTGTAGTTGCTCTGGCTGAATAAATGTTTTAATCGTTTTATCAAATGCTTGCTGAAATTGTAAAAATTTATCGCTGTAAATAGTAAGCCCTGCCGCCATTGCGTGCCCACCAAATTTAACAATAAGCTCTGGATATTGTGCATCAATGCGTTCAAGTAAATCACGAATATGTAAACCTGAAATTGAACGAGCCGAACCACGCAATAATTTACCCTCTTCACCATCTTGAGCAAAGGCAATCACAGGGCGATGAAATTGATCTTTAATTCTTGATGCTAAAATACCAATTACTCCTTGATGCCAATCTGCTTGATACAACACAATCCCACTCACTTGCTCATTATCCGCTAAATTAGGCAATTTAGCACAAATAGCTAGCGCTTCTGTTTTCATTTCTTGCTCAAACTCTTTACGGGTCTGATTTAGAGAATCAAGTTCCAATGCAAGTTGTCTTGCCGTAATAAGATCGTTACAGATCAATAAATCTACGCCTAACGACATATTTTCTAATCGTCCTGCTGCATTTAAACGTGGAGCGATAGCAAAACCTAAATCACCTGCTTGTAAACGAGATAGCTCTCTTTTGCTAATTTCTGCCAAGGCTTGAATACCAACTCGGCATTGTCCTGCTCGGATACGGTTTAATCCCTGAGCCACTAAAATACGATTATTATGATCTAAAGGTACAACATCTGCGACTGTCCCTAATGCGACTAAATCAAGTAACTCTGAAATATTTGGCTCTTTGCCATTAAACGCATTATGATCTCTTAATTTTGCTCTTAGTGCTGCCATCACATAAAAAATAACGCCGACACCAGCAAGTGATTTAGAAGGAAAGCCACAGAAAGCTAAATTAGGGTTAATCATTGCATCTGCATTTGGCAAATTCTCTGTGGGTAAGTGATGATCGGTCACTAAAACTTTAATGTCTTTCGATTTAAGTAGATTAATCCCATCAAAAGATGAGATCCCATTATCCACCGTTAAAACTAAATCAACCCCTTGAGCAATGACATTTTCCGCTACTGCAACACTCAACCCATAACCCTGAGAAAAACGATCTGGAATAAGATAATCCACGTTTTCAAAACCAAATTGGCGTAATGCTAAAATCGCGAGGGCGGTACTCGTTGCTCCATCGGCATCAAAATCACCAACAACGATAATGCGATCTTGCTTGAGATAACTTTGATATAACAACTCTACCGCTTGTTCAACATTAGCTAGTTGATTTGGGTTATGTATTCCTTTCAGTGAAAGATCCAACTCCCGAGCAGAGCTAACACCACGAGCTTGATAAATACGATTTAATAATGGATGTTCAGATAATTTTTCTGTGGTCGTAATCGGACGGCGTTTAATCAATTTTTTCATAATCAATAAGAAATTAAAGCGGGTAGATTTTGCAAAAAATTTACCCAATCCACCCGCTTACAATACGATTAAAGTTATTCGCTTAACATTTTTACTAACTCTTTCGGCTCAACAAAACCAGGAATTAACTCCCCACTTTCTGTAATAATATTTGGTGTGCCATTTACACCAAATTTTAGCCCAAGTTGGTAGTGTTTTTTCACAATATTTGGTGTTTTTAATTCTTTTGGTAAATTCCCATTTTCTGCTTCATTTAAGGCAAATACTTTATCTTTAGCTGTCCAAATTGCTTCCATCTGTTTTGCTGTTTGTGTTTCCATACCACCACGTGGGAAGGCTAAGTAACGAATGGTAATTCCAAGATCATTATATTCTTTAATTTTAGAATGTAGTAAATGACAATAGTGGCAAGTAATATCCATAAATACGGTTACTGTATGCTTTGGATTTTTCGCTGGATATACAATCATTTCATTACTCAGTGCATTTAATTCTGAAAGTAATGCATTATTTGTAATATCAACCACTTTACCATTTTTTAATTCAAACACTTTTCCTTGAATAATAAAACGACCGTCTTGGCTAATTTGTACGATACCTTGATCTGATGTTGCTGTTTTAAAGCCTGGTAACACAGAGTCTGAAATTTTGACATTAGTTGCCCCAACTTTTTCTAACTGTTTTTGTAAATTTGCGTTATCAGCTAATGCAGAAGTCGCCCAAAGTGATGTTGCTAATAACATTGCAGTTTTCTTAATCATTCTAATATTCCTTAAAGTTTTAATTGTGCTTCAATTTTTCTTGCTTTAACCAAGAATGCTTTACGCTCTTTTTCAGGCATTCCTGAACCTGTTCCAGGTAATTTCACCGTCATTGGATTCACTGGTCGCCCATTGATATGAAATTCATAATGTAAATGTGGCCCTGTTGAACGCCCTGTATTGCCTGATAAACCAATACGCTCCCCTTTTTTGACCGTTTGACCTGGGCGAACTAGTTGGCGACTTAAATGCATATATACCGTTGTATATTGCCCACCGTGGCGTAATTTAATATAACGTCCAGCCCCATTTGCTTGATAAGCGACGTGTTCGACCACTCCATCGGCGGGTGCAATAATCGGAGTACCGACTGGCAAACCAAAATCCACCCCTTTATGTGGTGCTACTCGGCGAGTAACTGGGTGCAAACGTCTAGGGTTAAATGGAGAAGATACTCTTGGTGTAAATTGTAATGGATAGCGAGCAAAACCACGCCCTAGAGTTTCACCGTGTAAGCTATAATAGCGTCCATTATCTGCTTGAATTGCATAATAGCTTTTATTCTTACTAACTACCCGAATCGCTTCAACATTACCTAATTCCGTAACCTTACCATTGATATATTCACGCTTAACTAAAATAACAAACTTATCACCTTTTTTCAGTTTATTCATTGCTATTTGCCACTGTAATCCAGCTGCTAATTGATTAATTTGACGGGTAGATAATCCCTCTGCTTTTAAACTTGAAGTAAAGTCGCCATTTAATGTACCTTTAACAATATCTTGTTTCCAAATTCCTGTCTTCTTAATTGTTTGCACACTAAATTGATTTTTCGACTTTCTCTCAAAAATCTTTTCTTCTTTTTCAGACACCAACCAGTTCATATATTCCAATTCGCCATCTTTATCCAGCACCCAATAAAATTGCTGTCCTGTTTTCAAATTGGCTAATTGTGGGAATTTCTTCTCAAGAACTTTCGCAGTGGTTGCACTTAATCCAGACTGTTCTAACACATCTGCTAATTTATCACCACGCGCGACGGTATAACTAAATTGATTTTGAATGCGTAACGCTTCATCAGCAACATCTAAAAAACTCTCTAATGCTGTTTCAGCTTCAGGCGACAGCTTTTCTTTTTGAGCGTTTTCTTTAGCTGCTTCATTTTGAATACGCTCAATGGTTTCATCATCAATATCATCTTGAGCAATAAAATCATCTTCATAAGAAGTTGCGTTTTCATCCGTTGCTTCATTTGATTCAGGCTCATCAAATTCCCCGTCTTGAATATCAATATAGGTAAGCTCTTCATTCGCCATAATGGCAGAATGCGAAATATTCTCTAATGCCGATGTAACATTTCCCTTTTCTGATGATGTATCTGCTGGCTCTTGCTTTTCTGTGGCAAGGTTAGACGACCCATTTACCACTGTATTTGAGCTATTGACAATAACTTGTCCGCTCTGCTCGACTTTAGCGACATTTATGCTAACTGCATTACTCGGCATCTCTTGTTGTTTTAAGGTTAAAACAATCCCAATAAAAATAGATGCCATAGCAGATAGGAATATAATAAATTTTATTCTATTCTTTTTACGTTTTCTATCTCGTGCAAAAACAACGTGTTGCAAAATATTATCCTATGTTTTCTCTTATCTTTATTATTTATTTACACAATCATTCAGCTAAGACCCAATAACGAAATAAAAATTCCATTATTGCTGGTTGTCAAAGCAAAAAAAATCCGTTAATTTTATCGGGTTATTCCATTTAACCCAGTAAAAATGAACATCAAACAAATCAAACCGTTTTCGAATACGGATCAGGCTTTAGTAACCCTTAAAGCAATCAATGTAAACTTTGGTAGCCAATCCATCTTACAGAATGTTAGTCTGAAGATTTACCCTAATACTATTACCACTATTGTTGGTCCTAATGGTGGAGGGAAATCCACTTTATTAAAAGTGCTACTCAAACTGCTTCCCCCCAATAGTGGTGAAGTTGTTCATCATAAAAATTTAAAAGTTGGCTATGTACCACAAAAATTGCATTTAGAACACTCCATTCCAATTACGGTACATAAATTTCTGTCACTAAAACCGAATGCAACAAAGCAATCAATAGATGAGGCTTTGGCACTCTTTTCTATTACTCATTTGGCTGGAAATAGTATGCAAAAATTATCGGGTGGCGAATTACAACGAGTATTACTCGCTCGTGCGATTTTAGACCGCCCACAACTATTAGTACTAGATGAACCAATGCAAGGTGTGGATATTACAGGTCAAACGGAACTCTATCAACTATTAAATAAAACAAGGGCGTGGTTAAATTGTGCTATTTTGATGGTTTCCCACGATCTCAACATCGTAATGGCAAATACCGATGAAGTGCTTTGTATCAACCGCCATATTTGCTGTGCAGGATCGCCAGATAGAGTGTCATCAGATCCAAGCTTTATTCACTTCTTTGGCGATCAATTTGCTAATAATGTGGCATTCTATGCCCATAGACACAACCACCATCACAACCTACACGGAGATGTTTGTGATGGGCATTGCCAACATTAATTTTTTGAAGGGAAAATATGTTTGAAATCCTTTTTCCTGCTTGGTTAGCAGGCTTACTACTCGCTTTTATTACTGCACCACTTGGTGCCTTCGTTGTTTGGCGGAAAATGGCCTATTTTGGCGACACTCTTTCTCACTCGGCATTATTAGGTGTTGCATTAGGTATTTTCTTAGAAATCAATCCCTATCTTGCAGTGATTATAATGACGATTGCTTTGGCTCTTGGATTAGTTTGGTTAGAAAAACATTCTAACCACTCTGCCGATACCTTACTTGGCATCATTGCTCACAGTAGCTTATCTCTTGGAATCATTACCATCAGCTTATTAGATAACGTCCGAGTAGATTTAATGTCATATCTTTTTGGTGATCTCCTCGCCATTGATTTTAATGATGTGATATTTATCGGTGTTGGCGTTGTATTGATAGCAACTTTACTGGCAATTTTCTGGCAAAAATTCTTATCTATTACTATCAGCCCTGAACTCGCCCAAATAGAAGGGTTAAAGGTTTCTCAGTTACGCTTACTCTTGATGCTACTCACTGCACTCACGATTGCTTTAAGTATGAAATTTGTTGGTGCGTTAATTATTACATCATTGCTAATTATTCCAGCCGCAACTGCTCGGCGTTTTGCTACCACGCCAGAAAAAATGGTGGGATATGCTATTTTATTCAGCATTTTATCCGTTACAGGCGGGCTACTCTTTTCAGGTTTAAAAGATACGCCAGCAGGCCCATCAGTAGTAATTTGTGCAAGTTTTCTCTTTTTAGTGTCGCTGTGCAAAAAACAACATAACTAAGATCAATAATTCATAAGAATCTAGTTGAATTTTTTGTAAATTTTGGTTTAAATCACACCGCTTGTTGAATTATCTCAAGCGGTGTGATTATTTAAATAATAAATAAAAAAGTGAAGTAAATTATATGTGCCAATTATTAGGAATGAACTGTAACACTCCAACTGATATTACCTTTTCTTTTGATGGGTTTCGCCGTCGTGCAGGTTTAACCGATCACCATACTGATGGATTCGGTATTGCATTTTTTGAAGGAAAAGGTGTGAGAATTTTTAGAGATAACCGCCCTGGAGCTTCATCACCAATGGCAGATCTCGTCAGCCAATATCGAATTAAATCTTTCAATGTTATCGCACATATTCGTAAAGCTACTCGAGGCGATGTTAATTTAGAAAATACTCACCCTTTTATTCGAGAGCTTTGGGGGGAAAACTGGGTATTTGCCCATAACGGTACAGTAGAAGGTATTACCGTTTGTGAAAGTAATCACTACCAACCTATCGGCACAACAGATTCAGAAGCAGCATTTTGTTGTATTGCGGCACAACTGAAAGAACGCTTTCCATCAAAACCAACTGAAAAACAGATTTTTGATGCGATTGTAGAAATCACTAGTGAAATCGCCAAATATGGCGTGTTTAACTTTATTCTTTCAAATGGACATTGGATGATCGCGCGTTGCTCTACAAATCTCTACTATGTATGCCGTAAAGCACCTTTTGGCACTGCATTACGAGATGATGACGTAATGATTGATTTCCGCCAATACACCTGTGAAAGAGACAAAGTAACAATTATTACCACCCAACCACTGACTAAAAATGAACAGTGGACAAAGATGAAAAACGGTGGCTATGTTTTCTTCAAAGAGGGCGATATCCTTTATGAAATTGAAGGAACACTCCCTGATAATCTAAATCACGTTTAATTCATCTAATTTAACATCATATAATCTGTAATTGTGGTTATAAAATAGGGTGTAATGCATAAATGTTCTATTTATCCATTGCACCTTATTCTTTATATAGAATGTAGAATCCACTTATTTGGTGTAATGGACAAAAGTATGGGAAATTTATCATTACACTCTTTTTAAGTATACGATATGCTTACCTTCCTATATATATTTAAAACTTATCTTAGCCTTGATAAAAATAAACCGCTTGATATGGTTGTAATGTCAGTTTATCCGATGTTTTATTTATCACTTCGGAATAGTTATTTAGTAACATAGTCACAGACTGATTTTGCCATTCTGTTGGTAATTCAATTTGTTGGCTTTGTTTAGCTAAATTGGCAACAACCAATAGTTTTTCTGTTGCTGTTTGGCGTTGATAAACCCAAATGCTTGAGTGTTCAGGCAGATAATCGAGATAATTACCGTCCGTAAATATTGCCAACTGTTTACGCAATGCAATTAAAGTTTGGTAGGTATAAAATACTGAATTCTTATCTGCAATGGCTTGTTCTACATTGATTTGCGGATAGTTTTTTGCCACATCAATCCAAGGTGTTCCCGTACTAAAACCCGCATTCAATGAACTGTCCCACTGTACTGGCGTTCTGGAATTATCCCTTGATTTCTGCCCAAGTATTTGCAAAATTTTGCTCGTTTCGTACCGCTTGTCTAATAACGCTTGATAGGCATTTAGGCTTTCGACATCTCGATATGCTTCAATGGTGGAGAAATTCGGGTTAGTCATTCCGATTTCTTCGCCTTGATAAATATACGGTGTACCTTGCATTCCGTGTAACAGCATTGCTAACATTTTTGCCGAGATTGTACGATATTCGCCTTCATCACCAAAACGAGAAACAATTCTAGGTTGGTCGTGATTACACCAAAATAACGCATTCCACGCTCGATTGTGCATTCCATTTTGCCAGTAATTAAAAATAGATTTTAGCTCGACATAATCAGGTTGAGCATAAGTCCATTTTTCACCATTCGGATAATCCACTTTTAAGTGATGAAAATTAAAGGTCATTGAAAGCTCTGTGCCTGCTAGATTTGCATATTGCTGACAATGGCTTAATTGTGTTGATGACATTTCACCGACAGTCATTAACCCAAAAGGCGTTAAGGCTTTTTGATTAAGTTCTTGTAAATATTGATGAATTTTAGGGCCGTCCGTATAAAAACGGCGACCATCACCGATTTCATCATTTTCAAAATGTTCGGGTTTAGAGATTAAATTCACCACATCTAAGCGTAAGCCATCAATGCCTTTTTCCGCCCAAAATTGACAAATTGAGAATAATTCTGTGCGTAATTTGGGGTTTTCCCAGTTTAAATCCGCTTGTTCAGGTGCGAATAAATGTAAGTAGTATTTTTGTGCTTTATCCGACCATTTCCACGCAGAACCGCCAAATTTTGATTGCCAGTTAGTTGGCTCTTCTCGCCAAATGTAGTAGTCGTGATACTCACTATTTGGATCTTCCCCCTCCACAAACCATTGATGAAAAGTAGAACTATGGTTGAATACCATATCCATCACAATTTTTATATTGCGTTTGTGAGCTTCAGCAATCAGTTGCTCAAAATCCGCCATTGTGCCGTAACTTGGATCAATGTTGCGATAATCGGCTATATCGTAGCCATTATCAATTTGTGGTGAAACGTACATTGGTGTAATCCAAATGCCATCTACACCTAATGTTTGCAGATAATCAAGGCGTTTAATAATGCCTTGAATATCACCTGTACCACTTCCTGTGGTATCTTGGAACGATTTTGGGTAAATTTGATAAATAACACCGTTTTTCCACCAGTTAGAATTACTCATTATTTTATGTCCTTAAATACTGTTATTTGCTTGCTGAAATTAAATGTAATAAGGGCTTATCGCCCTTACTACAAACTGCTTTTTATTCAATTTCGCCTTTTAATACTTTACGTTTATATACTGCCATTGTGAGTAAAACTGGTACAGCAATCGCAATCAACATTGCAATGGCAAACACGCCCCAGAATTGATGTTGAATAGAAAGAATACCAGGTAAACCACCCACACCAACGCTACTTGCAAGTACGCCAGCAAAACCACAAACCAATGCAGCCGATGCCGAGCCGATCATTGCACATAGCATTGGGAAACGGTATTTTAAGTTGATACCGTACATCGCAGGCTCTGTTACCCCTAAGTAAGCAGAAAGAGCTGCAGGTAATGCTACTTCACGCACTTTCGCTTTTTTCGCCATAATTAAAATTGCCACTACTGCCGATGCTTGTGCAATGTTTGAAAGTGCAATTAAAGGCCAAACAGGTGTCCCGCCAATGCTGCCAATCATTTGGAAATCAACCGCAAGCGTGGTTTGATGCACGCCAGTGACCACTAGCGGTGCATATAAGAAACCAAATAACGCCGCACCGATAGGGGCAAATTCACCTGTCATTGCTGCTTTTACAACAAAGGCTACGCCGTTGCCAATCTCACGTCCAATTGGTCCAATAATTGCGTGAGCTAAGAACACTGCTAAAATAATTGATGTTACAGGAACAATGATTAAATTTAAGAAATCAGGCACAATCTTGGTTAAGATACGTTCAATATAAGAGAGCACTAGTCCAGCCATAATCGCAGGGATAACCTGTGCTTGATAGCCCACCTTCTCAATAGAGAACATTCCGAAATCCCAAACTTCTGGCGTTTGTGAACCCAATGCGTAGGAATTCATTAGTTGTCCCGATACAAGCGTAACCCCAAGTACAATAGCGAGTATTTGTGATGTTCCCATTTTACGTGCGATAGACCAACAGATCCCAACAGGTAAAAAGAAGAAAATCGCTTCCCCAATTAGCCATAAAAACGAGTGCATACTTGCCCAAAAAGCACTCACTTCTACTAAGGTTTTCGTGCCATCTTCAAACATTTTAATGTCGCCAATTACATTGCGGAAACCTAAAATCAAACCACCACTGATAAGGGCAGGTAATAATGGAATAAAAATATCCGCCATATGTGAAATGGCACTTTCATACCATTTTTGATTTTTACGAGCAGCTGCTTTTACTTGATCTTTACTCACACCACTTTCTAAACCAGCTTGCTCCAATACTAATTTATAATAATCACCAACTTCTTGCCCAATAACGACTTGGTATTGCCCTCCCGTTGAAAAGTTAGCTTTTACCATTGGTAGCTCTTCAATCGCTTTGCCATCCACTTTACTTTCATCATTGAGTACAAAACGTAAACGAGTAATACAGTGTGTTAAGGTTGCGATATTTTCTTTACCGCCGAGTAATTCGATCAACTTAGTTACATTGCTCGGATCAATTTTCTTTGCCATAAATAGCCTCTTTAAAATGAAGGAATAAATTTGTGCGTATTATAGATAGGTTTATTTCTTAATCAATGGGAACGTTCCCATAAAATAAAAGAAAAATGTGAAGAAGATCACAAAACAGAAAAATAATAAGCCACCTAACCAACATTTAACCTTTCTTATTCCAAAATAATAAATAAAATACACCTTAAATAACAAGTTAATATATAGGAATAAGTATGAAAATTATCTCACCGCAAGAAGTAAAAGAAATGTGTATGCAAGGAGCAGTATTGATTGATATTCGTGAAACCGCTGAACATAGACGTGAGCATATATCTGGCTCACTTTCTTTACCTTTATCTCAGTTACAAGCTACAAATGCACCTAATTTCCCTTCAAATAGCGTAGTTATTTTTCACTGTAAATCGGGTGTAAGAACAAAGCAGGCTGAAATCCAATTAAATGAAATTTCTCAGCAACATAATTGTGATGTCTATCTGCTTGAAAATGGTATTGATGGTTGGAAACAAGCAGGGCTAGAAACTATACTAGATCGTTCCCAACCTATTGATTTAATGCGACAAGTACAGATTACGGCAGGTTCATTCGTATTGTTGGGTACGATACTCGGTACATTTATTCACCCTTTGTTCTATTCTATTTCAGCATTTATTGGAGCAGGTTTAATCTTTGCAGGAGTAACAGGATTTTGTGGAATGGCTCGTTTATTAGCCCAAATGCCTTGGAATAAATAAATGTAAGAACACTCTGCAAAACCCTACATTCAGTAATTACAAAATAGCCAACGGCAATTCCAACCGAGCCAATAGTTTCTGTTCGTCTTCCAAATCTGCCAAGACAAGTGGATTTTGGTGTAAAAACTCAGCTTCAAATTGAAGTTGCCAGTTACTAGATTGAATTTGTAGCGATAACTGTTGTGGAATAATTGTGGCTTGTCGAGAACGATTTAATAATACAGCCAAACGAAATACACGCAATAAGGTTAAAATATCCCGATGCTGAAAACGATTTGTTCCTCTAATATCGCTCTTTTTAAATCCTTTAAGGTGATAACGCATCAACAAAGTGAGTAAATTTTGTTGTTCACTATCAAACCCAGGTAAATCTCGATTAGCAATAATATAGGCCGAATGTCGATGTACATTATTATGGTTAATCGTAATGCCCACTTCGTGTAACATACTTGCCCAAGTCAGAATGGCTCGCAATTCGTTAATCTGAAACTTGTTTTTCCAAATTTTTACTTGCTCAAAAAGCTGTAATGCTGTTTGTTTTACTCGTTCAGCTTGTTGCAGATCGATATTAAACTGCTCTGCTAAAGCCTCCGCCGTTCGCTGACGAATATCACCAACTTGAAAGCTTTTCTCCAGACCATACATTACGCCTTCTCGCAAAGCACCATCAGAATAACGCATTGAACGAATTTGGAAGGTATGGAATAAAGCGAGTAAGATAGCTAAACCAGGTACAAGTACATCGGCTCGTTCCTCGACTAAACCTTTTAATTGAATTTGGTTTAAATTATTGAATTTTAAGCAAATTGAAATCAACTCTTGTAGTCGGGCTTCATTGATTACACCATCATGATAATGATTTGCCAATAACACCTTACTCACTGTCTTAATTGTACCCGATGATCCTAAAACGTGTTCCCACCCAAGTTCTCGATATTCCCAAGCAAGATCTTCAATTTTTTCCATTGCGGATTGATATGCAGTATCAAAACGTGCTTGTGTTAATTCGCCATTAGGAAAAAATCGTTTAGCAAAACTGACACACCCCATATGGCGACTTTCTGCACGTAATGGGGTAAAACCATCACCGATGGTCATCTCTGTTGAGCCACCACCAATATCAACCACAAATTTTCTACCTTTTTCTGGTTGTGTATGGCTCACCCCCGAATAAATCAATTTCGCTTCTTCAGCCCCTGTGATGATATGAATTGGGAAAGGAAAAACTGTTTTTGCTTTTGCTAAAAACTCTTCATTATTTACCGCTCTGCGTAAGGTGTAAGTTCCTACCACTTTAACATTTTCAGCTGAAAAACCCGTTAATCGTTTTGCAAATAATCCTAAACAAGCAACACCACGATCTATCGCTTCTTGGCTAAGTACTCGATGTTCATCTAACCCATCGGCTAAGCGTACTCGGCGTTTAATTCGAGAGAGAATTTGAATAGATCCGTTCACAATCCTTGCGACAATCATATGAAAGCTGTTTGAGCCTAAATCAATGGCTGCAAATTCACGAGGTGGATGAAATTCAGATTGCATAAGATGTCCTTTGTGAGCGAATAAAATAAGATGAAGTGTAACATTTTTTTCATCAAGAATGGATAATTTCCTTATCTTTCATAGCGATTTCTAGTAGAATGCGAAACGTTTTTTCTAACAAAATAATTTCTATATTTAAACTATTTGAGGTTAATATGTCCAAATTTCCATCAATCTCAGAAATTCTCGCTGGCAAAGTTGCCGTAGGTGAGGAAGTTTCTGTTCGTGGTTGGGTGCGTACTCGCCGTGATTCTAAAGCGGGTCTTTCATTTTTAGCGGTATATGATGGATCTTGTTTTGATCCAATACAAGCAATTATCAATAATGATCTCGCAAATTATCAAGATGAAGTATTACGCCTGACAGCAGGTTGCTCTGTTATTGTAACAGGTAAAATTGTAGAATCACCAGCCGAAGGTCAAGCCGTTGAACTTCAAGCGACCCAAGTTGAAGTGGTTGGTTGGGTTGAAGATCCTGATACTTATCCAATGGCAGCAAAACGCCATTCTATTGAATATTTACGCGAAGTAGCTCACTTACGCCCTCGCACGAACTTAATCGGTGCGGTAGCTCGTGTACGCCACTGTTTAGCACAAGCAATTCATCGTTTTTTCCACGAGCAAGGTTTTTACTGGGTTGCAACACCATTGATTACTGCATCAGATACCGAAGGTGCAGGTGAAATGTTCCGAGTTTCAACCTTAGATTTAGAAAATTTACCGCGTGGTGAAAATGGTAAGGTTGATTTTAGCCAAGATTTCTTTGGTAAAGAGTCGTTTTTAACCGTTTCAGGCCAGTTAAATGGGGAAACTTATGCTTGTGCATTAAGTAAAATTTATACTTTTGGCCCTACATTCCGTGCTGAAAACTCAAATACAACTCGCCACTTAGCAGAATTCTGGATGGTTGAGCCTGAAATTGCTTTTGCAAATTTAGCAGACAATGCCAAATTAGCTGAAGATATGCTGAAATATGTCTTCCGAGCAGTTTTAGCAGAGCGTAAAGATGATATGGCATTTTTTGCGAAACACGTTGATAGCAATGTCATTAACCGCTTAGAACAATTTGTAAACTCTGACTTCGCTCAAATTGATTACACTGATGCGATTGATGTGTTACTCAAATCAGGTAAAGATTTTGAATTCCCTGTTGAATGGGGTATTGATTTATCATCAGAACACGAACGCTACCTTGCTGAAGAGTATTTCAAATCACCTGTTGTTGTGAAAAACTATCCGAAAGATATTAAAGCATTCTATATGCGTTTAAATGATGATGGTAAAACCGTTGCAGCAATGGACGTATTAGCACCAGGAATTGGTGAAATCATCGGTGGTTCACAACGTGAAGAACGTTTAGATGTATTAGATCGCCGTATGGTAGAGATGGGGTTAAACCCTGAAGATTACTGGTGGTATCGTGATTTACGCAAATACGGTACTGTTCCACATTCAGGCTTTGGTTTAGGTTTTGAACGTTTAATCGTTTATGTAACAGGTTTACAAAACATTCGTGAAGTTATTCCATTCCCACGCGCACCAAGAAATGCGAATTTCTAATTCTATTAAACGTATAACGTGGGCTTTATAGCCCACTTTTATAAACCAGTTCATCAGAACTGGCTTTATTATCTCAACGACATTGTGCTTTAAAGCGTAGCAAATGATCTAATAAAACGATGGCTACCATCGCTTCTGCAATGGGTACAGCACGAATACCGACACAAGGGTCGTGTCGCCCTTTAGTAATCAGCTCTACGGCTTCGTTGTTAAGATTTACGCTACGTCCAGGAATTGTAATGCTTGATGTTGGTTTTAGCGCAATATGAGCGATAATTGGTTGCCCTGAACTAATCCCACCTAAAATACCGCCTGCGTGGTTTGAACAAAAACCTTCAGGAGTCATTTCATCACGATGATCTGTCCCTTTCTGCTCTACTACCCCAAAACCATCGCCAATTTCAACGCCTTTCACTGCGTTAATAGACATTAAAGCGTGTGCAAGATCAGCATCTAAGCGATCAAAAACAGGTTCTCCTAATCCGACTGGCACATTTTCTGCGATTACAGTCAATTTTGCACCGATTGAATTACCTTCTTTTTTAAGTTCTCGAATTAGCTCATCAAATTTTTCAACCGCTTGTGGATCAGGGCAAAAGAACGGATTGCTATTAACTTGTTGCCAATCTATTTTCTGAATATCCGCAATACTGCTCGGATCAATTCTCACAGAACCGATCTGTGATAAATAACCACGAACTTCAACCCCAAATTGTTCCTTCAAATATTTCTTTGCAATCGCCCCTGCTGCAACTCGCATTGCAGTTTCACGAGCAGATGAGCGTCCACCACCACGATAATCTCGGATACCGTATTTTTGCTGGTAGGTAAAATCTGCGTGTCCTGGACGATATTTATCCATAATATCCCCATAGTCTTTTGAGCGTTGATCACCATTTTTAATGATTAAACCAATACTTGTACCTGTGGTTTTACCTTCAAATACACCCGATAAAATTTGCACTTCATCGTCTTCTCTACGTGGTGTTGTATAGCGTGATGTACCTGGTTTTCTACGATCTAAATCGGGTTGGATATCTGCTTCGGTCAAACTCATATTAGGCGGTACGCCATCTACAATACAACCTAAAGCGATGCCGTGAGATTCACCAAACGTCGTTACTTTAAATAATTGTCCAATACTGTTTCCTGCCATTTTCTCTTCCTTATTGTGTTAGTTGCATCATTTTCGCTGGTGTATTTGCATTATGAAGATGCACATCCATCTGCTGAAATGCAATTTTTATTTGATGTTGTTTAAATAATTCGTCTATACGATGATATAAGAAATTACGCGTTTCTGAACGGTCGTCCAATTCTGCAACATAAACGTTCAATTCGTGTTCTATCCAGCCTTCCCCAAAACTCAGTAAATTAACACTTGTTGATGGTTCAGTCATTACTTTTGGTGCTTCTGAAGCTGCTTGGAATAAGAGTTTTCTTACCATATCTAAATCACATTGGTTACTAATTTTCATCTGAATTTGAATACGCGTAATCGTATTATTCAGTGTCCAGTTAATAAAGCGATCGGTTACAAAAGCTTGGTTAGGTAGTACTACTTCTTTGTTTTCATCATCAATCAATGTTGTTGAACGTAAGCGAATTTTGCTAATTACCCCAGTAAATGCTCCGACTGTTACCTTATCTCCCACACGAATTGGGCGTTCAAATAATAAGATTGTTCCTGATACAAAACTACCAAAAATTTCTCGAACCCCAAAACCTAGACCGACTGAAAGTGCGGTAAAGACCCATTGGATCTTACTCCACGAGATCCCTAATGATGTAAAAGCCGAAATACTGCCAAAAGTAACAATGAAATAAGTGAGAACAGCAGTAATTGTATGTGGTGTTCCTTTAGATAACTTTATCCGAGAAAAGAAAGTTACTTCTAAAATACCTGCAATATTTTTCACCAATACATAGGTGATTACAATATAAATGCTCGACCGTAATAAATTCAGTAAAGTAATTGATTCTACAACAGTACCTTTTGCGGTGGTTTCTACTTGTTCCCACAAAATAACACCATTGAGATAATAAGCCACACTAATTAAATCTGACCAAATTGCATAGAGCGAAACAAACAGTAACACCCAAGCAATTAAATCTGCCATTCTGAAAATTTGCTCATTAACCGTAGAGATTTTAATCTTTTCTTCTCTAGGCTCTTCTTTACTTGGCTCTTGAGCCTGCTCGCGAATTTTTTCTCGTTTATTTTGTAAACGGCGATATGCCATTCTACGAGAAGAGATAGTCAATGAACGATAAGCAAAGTAACGTCCAAAAACCCAAACTAATGCAACCAAATAACTCTTAATAATATGCTCAATAACATAAACTGCTGTATAGTAATAACCTAAAATAATCAACACAATCAATGTGACTGGCACAACAAATAGTACTAAACGCAAGAGCTTAAATAACCCTACACTGCGTTTCGTTCCATCTTCTAATACTGCATTTTGGTATTCTTGAATCCCCCTATCAAGCAATGGTCTAATGACAAATAAACATAAGAGTAATGCCAGAATAGTCATTACTTGACCAATGACATCATTGCTGAAATCAATACTATCGACCTGAGAGAAAAGCGATGAAACGACTAAAAGTAATACAACAATCCAAATGGATTGACGAATAATTCGTTGGAAGATCTCATTACTTGCTTGTGGCATTCCAAAATGGCTATAAGCAATACCATTATGTCTTAATAGTTCTAGTACTGTTGCAAAAAATACCCAATAGCCCGATACAGAGGTAATCCATACGGTTGTTGATAATGGATTAGTAAAAAATATAGAAAGCAAAATCGTTGAAATAATCAAAAACAGTAAATTACCTGGTAATGTAAGTACAACTGTCCATAACATTGCTTCAGGTGTATGCCAATGGCTATCATTTTTTAAAGTATTAACTTGGCTAGCTAATTTTGCTAAACGCTGTTTAATCGCTGGTTTCTTCCAAATTATAAGCCCATATAGTAATAATAACGTTAAAATGAACGCTAATTTAGATGGTAAATTTTGTTTAATATTTTCAAAACCAATATATTTAGTTAATTCACTAATTTCCTTTAGCGCTAATTTAGGAAATGTTTCTAACCAAAATAAATCAATTGGATTATTGCTTTGTACCCAAAAACTCTGTTGCTGTAGTTTACTTTGTAATGAGTCACTAAGCTCAATAACTTTATGTTGTATTGATTCAATTTCATTAGATAAATTGAGCTGAGAATTTAATGTTTTAACTAAATCGACTAAAATCTTCTCACGCTCTTTTAAAATATCATTCAATATTTGTCTTTCATCATCATCAAATAATATTTTATTCTTCGTTTGTAATTTATCAATAACATTCGGAATATTATATAGTTCATCTCGCTTTTGTGTAATATCAAACAATTCCACCCGTAAAGTTGCAATATCTTTTGCCAATCCTTTAATCACACTATCTGTTGGCAAACTTTGTTTTTGTTGGTTAATTACTCGAGAAAGGACTAATGTTCCTTGTAACGCACTAATTTGCTCTTCAATATTACGCTTTGTATGTGTTAATGCGTCCAAGACATTTTTTGCTCTTAAATTATCTTGAGATAATCTATTTACTTTTTGTGTCTGCTCAACAAGATATTGGCTTAAATCTGTATTTAAAGTTAATTCTTCCTGAATAATTGGGTTTTCAATCTTATTATTTGCTTTTAATTCTTCAGCTTGTTTAGCTTGTGCTTGATACTCTTTTAAACGATTCGCATTTAATACATCTTGTAAAAAAGAGAGCTGTTTTTGTAATAATTGTTGTTTAAGGTTAATTTCTGTTTTACGAGATTCATCAATTGAAATCAACAAATCAATATTTTGCCCTAGAATTAAATTATAGCGATTATTCACCTCAATATATTTTAATTCTGCATTATATTTATCAATCAGTGATTTACTTGCTTGACTATTATATTTCCAACGATTTAATTTCTCTGCTTGTGCATTATTTTCGGAAATCTGTTTACGAGTAAAATCTAGAGCCGAGCGATAACTAGCTAGACTTGAGCTGACTTCATTTAATTTCGTTTGATTATCTTGCAGTTGTTGATGAATAGTATCTTGCCTATTTTCAACAGCCTCATTACTTAAAGCTGTAAAATTATTAACGCTAGATTCTAATTCTTCTTTTAATTGCTGAATACTCGTTTGATATTTTGCAAGCGTATTAGGTGCATCTTTAATTTTCTTTTCTAAATTTTCAATATCAGCTTGCTGTTTTTTTGTTTTTTCAATAAAAGATAATGCCCCCTCTAGATTTTTTGCTAGAAGAGTCATTTCATCATTTGTATTTGATTTTAAAGCGTCTAATTGTATCTTAATATCGTCTGCAGAAACAAAATTCTCTACAGCTTGAATAGGGTTTACCGCTACTAACCACAGGCAACTTATTATCCCCCAAATTCGTTTATACATTTTTTTCTCTCTTAAATTGTAAAGCGATTTCTTGTTGTAATTTTTTTCTCGGATATTTTATCCCACCTTGAATATGTGATGGGAATGGAACATAAGCAATCGGTAATTTAAATTTTTCTAAATGCTGTTTTGCAAAATCTTCTAACAATCTGACCGCTTGTAAATTAAATAATTCAGTAAATTTCACAACTGCAACAGGTCTAAAGCCAAATTCATTATCACTAATTGGAATTATCATTACTTGCTCAATTAAGCCTGATGATAATAATATTTTTTCAATTTGTTCAGGTTGGATATTTTCTCCACCCGAAATAAACATATTATCTAAACGCCCCTCTACTACTAAATGATTTTGTTTATTCCAATACCCCTTATCTTTTGTTTCAAACCAACCTTGAACATTGATAAAGGGAACAATCTGTTGATTAAGCCAGTAACCTAGCCCTAAACCTGCACCTCTCACCCAAATTTCATCGTGTTCAATTAGGATTTCTCTCTGCCATAGTGGACGACCAACATTATCATTTTCCGCTTTCACCGCACAAACTGTCGATGCCATTTCAGTTAGCCCATATCCAGCATAGGTTTCTATACCTTGTTGCATTGCTTGTGTAATCAATTCACTGGGTATAAAAGCCCCACCTAATAGTATTTTTTGTTTTTTTACACATCTTTCTGTTTGAGCTAAATAACGTTGCAGTTGGGTAGGAACTAAAGAAGCGTGACTAGACTGAGCTAAGCCTTGCCAGAAATCTTGCTTATTTTCAACCAGCATCAATGTTGCCCCTACCGAAAGCCAACGCCATACAATGCCTTGCCCAGAAACGTGGAATAGCGGTAAGCTCAATAACCAGCAATCTTGCTGTTTAAAATCCATTAGTTCGCATACGCCTTTAGCATTATCCAAATGCTGTTGAATTGTATGTACAACGGCTTTCGGGTTACCTGAAGATCCTGATGTTAATGTAAAAGTAGCTGGCAAATTAAAGTGATCTATTTGGTTACAATTTGCTTGTAACATATAAGCGGTAAGATCTTGAGAAAAATCTGCAAAATGCTGATCAGTAATCAAAACTTGTACACTATTCTGTGATAAACAATATTTCAACTGTTTTTCAGGCATCATAGGAGAAATCTGTAATAGCCTCGCTCCCATTGCTAATGTAGCACAATAACATAATAGCCCTGCTAAACGATGAGATCCTTGATAAGCAATCAATGAATTAGACTTAACTCCAATTTGAGCTAAGTATAGCTGAGTAGAAAGTACTAATCTCTGCCACTCAGCCCAAGTAATCTGCTCAGCTATATTTGGAAAAAGTGTCGATGATAAAGATAAAACAGAATTTTCACCTTGTGAATTGCCCTTTTTCCAAATGATAGCGACTTCATTTGGCTGATGTTCCGCCCAATAAGCGGTGGGAAATTGCAAAAATTCTGCGACCATTGACGATAAATCTAAAACTAGGCTAACGAATTTTTGACAAGCTCAATCAATGTTTCAGGTAGTTCCATTTCCTGCATAATTAAACCTAAAATAATCCCTTTACGTTCAGTATTATTATTTGTAATTACCCAAAATGGAGAGTCAGGGATCTGCTTCGCTTTAACACTGCTGCCCGTTGCTAAAATTGTTTCTTTATCTCTTGCAAAATAAATACGTTCACTGCCTTGCACATTCTCAGTAGCGTGTGCAAATTCTTCAGGATTCATTACATAAAGTGCTGAAAGTATTTGTAAAAAACGATTAACAACTTTAGTTTCACTTGTAAACTTACTTGAAGCAATAGTAAATTCTACACGTTTAATCAACTTTTCCTGATCTGTAAGCACTTTCTTGGTTTTCGGTAACTTTGCGAGATCTTTGAGTTCATTGATCATATTTTCTTGCACAAGCACAAATGGCTGGGGCGATGCTGGCAAACGCAATAAACGACGCAGAATATCGGAGGCACTTTCGCCAATTGCTTGAGTACGACTTGCAATATAGTGATATAATTCGTCATCAACTTCGATGGTTTTCATCTTTTCCCCTTAAATATCTTGATTACAAAAAAATTCTAGGCATTATACGCATTTCAGATCTAATTTACAGGATCTGATTTGAATTATTTAGATAAATTTTAGTGAATTTTACAATGGAAAAAATCTATCTCAACTACCAGTTTCAAAAAGCAACAAATTCAAACGATAAAACTCAAACGATGGTATTTATCCACGGGCTATTTGGCGATTTGAATAATTTGGGTGTCATTGCTCGAGCCTTTGCAGAGAAGTACCATATTTTACGTGTAGATTTACGCAATCACGGGCAATCATTTCACTCCGATGATATGAACTATCCGAAAATGGCAGAAGATCTGCGTGATTTACTTCAGCATCTATCCATTCAAGATGCCATTCTTGTGGGACATTCGATGGGTGGAAAAACCGCAATGACTCTTGCAGATTTAGCTCCTAGCTTAGTTGAAAAATTAGTGGTAATTGACATTGCACCTGTGGCTTATCAACTTAATCGCCACGATAGTATTTTTGCGGGGTTGTTTGCGGTGAAATCAGCAAAACCAGAGAATCGCCAAAGCGCCAAAATTGAGATCGCTAAAGGGATAAAAGATGAAGGTGTTCAGCAATTTATGCTGAAATCATTTGATCCTACAAGTCCTGAGAGTTTTAAATTTAATCTATCTAGTTTACATAAGAACTACGCAAATCTAATGGGCTGGCAATCGGTTTCAGTACATAAACCGACTTTATTCATCAAAGGCGAGCTTTCTGATTATTTACAAGAAAAAGACACCCAAACTGTACTAAATCAATTCCCTCAAGCAAAATTATTCGTTGTGAGTAACGCAGACCACTGGGTTCACGCTGAAAAACCTGATGCCGTTGTTCGAGCAATTCAGAAATTTTTAGGTTAATCTGTGTTTATCTAAGAGTAAAAGTCAATGAAACACTTAACATATGGTTTCATTGACTTTTATCGAAAATAGGTCGTAACTACTCTACTCTGTTGCCAAAGTTTCTAAAGGTTTATCTAATTTAATATCTGTTACAATGCCTTTTGCATCAAAATAAACCAATAATGTATGTTGAATTGGATCATTATGCCCTTCACGTTTAATAAAAACATAATCCCAACGATTATCGGCAAACATATCTTTTAACACAGGTGTGCCTAATAAGTATTGCACTTGCTCTTTATTCATTCCAACTTGAAGTTGAGAAACTTTATCTTGCTCTAAATAATTGCCTTGTGGCACATCAATTCGATAAACCACTTTTTTTACGGTTGAACAGGCACTAACGCCCAAGCCTAAGAGTAAAATAGCAACAAGAGATTTCATTTTCATAATCGTAACCTTATAAGTCTCAAAATTAGGTAAATCATACCGAAACTGTGTCAAAAATGCCATTATTTATTGCGAGTAAGCTGGTCGCGTAAATTGGCAGGCAGTCCTTTGATTGTCAAAGTGTCATTTAGTTCATCCCAAATAATACGTTGTGATAATAACTCGGCATCAAAGCTAATTGTTACCCCTTTTCCCGAACCTGAATATTTAGTGAGTGTTTTCAACGCATTGCGTACAGGAGGAATATTTTCTTCTAATCCATATTCTTGATTTTGTGTAAATGTTGCAAAATCTTGTTCATTAAGAGTAGGTAAAGCTGCAGAAAGTTCTTCAATCGCAATTTCTTCACCACTATTGATTTGTCCTTTACAATAATCAAAGACCTGCTTTTTCACCGCTTGGGTTTGATTGCTATTCAGTTCCCCTTGTTCACAATAATCACTAACAGCTTGTAATAATGTCTGATTTTGTAATTGTGGATTTAGCCCTTCATCTGCACTCAGAAAATCCATAAAGAAATCCGCAACTTTTCTCCCCACTCTACCTTTAATAAAGGTAAGATAACGGTTAGATTGTGCATCTAATTTCAACTCGGTGAGATTGATCCGACAAGCAATATCATACTGAGTAATTTCTAAATATTCCGTCCGTTTTACCTCTAGGTGATCATCAACTAAAATTGAACTACGACTATCAATTAAGCCGATAAATAAATATTCAGTGGCTAAGAATGTATAACGGCATAAAATAAAAGTACCACCTGATGCAAACGGATATTTGGCTAACTCATTAGCTAACATTTTGGCAGCACTATGGCTAAAAGGTAAAAAGTCAGTTTCTTGTTCTAATAAACGATTAAGTTGTTGAGCAAAGATAGATTCCGATCTAAATACGCCATAGGCTTTTGCTTTTCCTTGATAGGTTTGGTGCAGCTGTAACATCATTTGCTCAGCCTCTGGTGTAATAGCTAATAAATTTTCACGCAATACGGTATTCAGTTGCGGTGGTTCATCTTGGGTTTGGTGAAGTTGATGTAATACGATTTCTGTAACTGTGATGCTCATAATAATCCTTGTAAGCGGTGAGATATTGTAAATTTTTGACAAATTGACTATCTGTGATTATAAGCTATTTACAAATGATGAAAAACCTTTCAAACTCTGTTTGGAATTTTTATTCACTTTAGAGAGGAAAAAAACTATGACAAAAGTAATTCATACTGAAAATGCACCAAAAGCAATCGGCCCTTATGTTCAGGCAGTAGATTTGGGTAATTTAGTTCTCACTTCAGGTCAAATTCCTGTTAATCCACAAACTGGTGATGTGCCTTCAGACATTGTGAAACAAGCTCGTCAATCATTAGAAAATGTAAAAGCGATTATTGAACAAGCGGGTCTAACAGTTGCTGACATTGTGAAAACAACCGTTTTTGTGAAAGATCTGAATGATTTTGCAGCAGTAAATGCTGAATACGAAGCTTTCTTCCGTGAGAATAACCACCCTGCATTCCCTGCACGCTCTTGTGTAGAAGTGGCTCGTTTACCAAAAGATGTTGGTATTGAAATTGAAGCTATTGCGGTAAGAAAATAAAGAACCACTAAAAATAAGGAACAATAATGAAAGTGATTAAACCAACGTGGTCTGTACCAAATCATATTCACGCTTTTACTACAGTAAGAGAAGGAGGTGTAAGTTTACCACCTTTTACGAGTTTTAATTTGGGCGATCACGTAGGTGATGATCCATTATTGGTTAAACAAAACCGCCAAATTCTAACAGAACAAGGCGGTTTACCCCATTTTCCTATTTTCCTTACTCAAACCCACAGTACCAAAGTACTTCGTATTCCAACTAAGAGTAATGACTTAAATGCAGATGCGGTTTATACCAACCAACCTAATCAAGTTTGTTTAGTAATGACCGCAGACTGCTTACCTGTCATTTTTTGTAGCCAAGATGGAAAAGAAATTGCAGCAGCACACGCAGGTTGGCGTGGTTTATGCGATGGTATTTTAGAAGCTACTGTTAAAGAATTTGCTTGTAAGCCATCACAAATCACAGCGTGGTTAGGGCCTGCAATTGGCCCAACAGCATTCCAAGTTGGTCAAGAAGTTATTGATCAATTTTGTGCCGTTGATCCACAAGCTCAAGATGCTTTTATAGCTGATGAACAAACAAGCGGTAAGTTTCTCGGCAATCTTTACCAAATTGCTACACAACGCCTTAATAAGTTAGGCATTACACAAATCTCTGGCGGTGATTTCTGTACTTATTGTGATGAAAAACAATTTTTTTCCTATCGCAGAGATCAACAAACAGGGCGAATGGCAACCCTGATTTGGCGAGCAGCATAGCTTATCTATTTTTAATGTAGGAGTGTTAAATGTAATGTTCCTACATTTCTCTCAAAAGATTTCACCATTCAAAGCATTTCATATTCTCAATTTTCATTCGTTGCAGTTAGTGGTACAATCTCCAACTATTTTTATTAACTGAAGAAGACTTATGAGTCGTACAAAAAAAACACGCCGAATTACCGATATTATGCCTGCAAGAAAGGCAGATAAACCTTTTGAACAACCAAAAGCTAGACCATCAAAGAGCCGAAAACCGAGTCGTTATGAGTTGGATCTACAAGCTCGTGAAGAAAAGAAAAAGCGTAAACATAAAGGGTTGCCATCAGGCTCTCGTGCTAACGAAGGTGTAGAACAGAAGAAAGCGGTTGCAAAGGAAGTTAAAGATCCTCGAATTGGTAGCCGTAAAAAAGTGCCATTAATGGTGGAATTTGTAAATCAGCCAGAAAAAGGTAAAACGATCAAGCCTGTAATATTAGAAGTGGAAAAACCTCGTCTTTCACCAGAATTAGAATTAGAGCAATTAGAAAATAATGAGTGCTTAAATCAATTATTAGATGATTTAGAAGCTGGCAAAACATTATCTGCTGAAGATCAAAAATTTGTTGATGAATGTTTAGACAGAGTCCACGAATTGATGACCGAATTAGGTATTGAAGATGAAGAAGATGATTCTGAAGCTTTATTACGTCAATTTGAAACAATGGATATAAATAAATTCCGCTAATTGATTAGTAAGGTCGGCTTTAGCCCACCATTTCGATATTATTGCTTTAAATATGATGGGCTAAAGCCCATCCTACGATTATAGAGTTTAACCAATGATGCGTTTTTTCTTACTTATTTTGGCTGTTTTAGTGCTTATCTCAATGGCAGGTTATGCGATTTCATTATTTATGAAATTAAATCGCCAGCAAAAGCAATTAAAACAAGCAAAAAATGCTCGTTATCTTAATATCTTAGACAGTATAGATGTAATTGCACGAGCAATGCTTGTTGAACAGTGTGATTTTTCCGAAGGTGTCTTACGATTAAAACCTTTACTTGATGTATTAGGCAAGAAATTATCTCAATTTCCAGCAATGTGGGAACTATATCAAGTCGTTGAATCAATGCCTATTTTAGAAGAGCGTAAAACACTTAAACGTAATGAGCGAATGAAGCTTGATTTAGAACGTGAAGCAAAAGAAGCGGAATTGGCAGAACAGATTAAAACAGAACTCCAACAGTTATTAGCTGAAATGGAGCAATTTAAACAAGAGTTGAAGTAGGTTATCAATGTCAGAAATTATTTGGGATCTCAATCTCATTCAAAAATATAATCAATCGGGGCCACGCTATACTTCTTACCCAACGGCACTGGAATTTAATGAATCATACAATGATGATGATTTCCAAATTGCCGCTGCACGCTACCCAGATAAACCACTTTCCCTTTATGTACATATTCCATTTTGTCATAAACTTTGCTACTTCTGTGCCTGTAATAAAATTATTACTCGCCACCAGCATAAAGTAGATATTTATTTAGATTATTTAGAGAAAGAAATTAAATATCGTGCTGAGCTGTTTAAAAATCGCCGAGTAACGCAAATCCACTGGGGTGGCGGTACGCCAACTTATCTCGATGAAGAGCAATCTCTTCGTTTGATGGCAATGTTGCGTAAACATTTTAATGTCAGTGAAGATGCAGAAATTAGTATTGAGATGGATCCGCGAGAGATTGAGCTGGATATGCTAGATCACTTACGTCAAATCGGGTTTAACCGAATTAGTATGGGTATCCAAGATTTCAATAAAGAAGTTCAGAAACTAGTTAATCGTGAGCAAGACGAAGACTTTATATTTGCTTTGATGAAGCGAGCAAAAGAATTAGGTTTTACTTCTACTAACATTGATTTAATCTATGGCTTGCCAAAACAGACGGTAGAAAGTTTTCTCTTTACATTAGAGAAAGTAATTGAGCTAAACCCTGATCGAATGAGTGTGTTTAACTATGCACACTTACCAAGTCGATTTGCAGCTCAAATCAAAATTAAAGATGAAATGTTGCCACCGCCACAAACTAAGTTAGATATTTTACAAAAGACAATCGAAACATTAGGTAACGCAGGTTATAAATTTATTGGAATGGATCACTTTGCTAAACCTGACGATGAATTAGCTGTCGCTCAACAACAAGGTATTTTACATCGTAATTTCCAAGGTTATACCACACAAGAAGATGCTGATTTACTAGGAATGGGCGTATCTGCGATTAGTTTATTAGGCGATAGCTATGCTCAAAACCATAAAGAGCTAAAACAGTATTATGCTGAAGTTGAAAATCGTGGTATTGCTTTGCAAAAAGGGCTCACAATGACTAAAGATGATTGCTTACGTCGAGATGTCATTAAAGCCTTAATTTGTAACTTTAAATTAGACTATGTTTCATTTGAGCAAGAGTATCAAATTGATTTTAAAGTATATTTTAAAGAAGATTTGGAATTGCTTGCTCCATTAGTACAAGATGGTTTATTGGATATTGGCGAAACAGGGATTAAAGTTTCACCAAAAGGACGATTACTTATCCGTAATATCTGTATGTGTTTTGATATTTATTCAAGACAACAAGCGAGAAGACAACAATTTTCACGCATTATTTAATAAACAAGCGGTGAGATTTACAAATTTGTTAGCAAATCTTACCGCTTGCTGTTCCACAAAATGATAGGACGATATATGAAACAGCACCATTACAATTTACTTTCACTTGCCGTAATGACGGCTTGTTATAGCAATTATGCAATGGCAGAACAAGAGACAGAGAAACCAATCAATGCTTTACAAGCACAATGTTTGCTTGGTGTTCCACAATTTCACGGTGAAGTCGTGAAAGGTGATCAAACACAATTACCTGTCTATATTGAAGCAGATAGTGCTTTAATCAACCAACCTAAAGATGCAACCTACACAGGTGATGTAAATATTCAGCAAGGTAATCGTACGATCTCAGCCGTTCAAGTTCGAGTAGAGCAAGATGGTGATAATGCTCGTTATGCTTATTTACAAGGCTCATTTGATTATCGTGATAATATTATCAATGCCAAAGGGCGTGATGCGACAATTAACTTAATAAGTAAAGAATCTAATTTGGCTAATGCAGATTACCAGTTAGTCGGTCGCCAAGGTCGTGGAACAGCACAAAATGTTTCGGTTACAGATGAACAACGTGTAATGAAAAATGCGACTTTCACTTCTTGTTTACCAAATGACGAGTCTTGGTCGATAGAAGCAAATGAAATGATTCAACACGTCAAAGATGAATATGCGGAATTATGGCACGCTAGATTTAAAGTCTTAGGTGTGCCTGTATTTTATTCGCCTTATTTACAATTCCCAATTGGTGATCGCCGCCGTTCAGGGCTACTTATTCCAAATGCAGGACATTCAAGCAGGGACGGTTATTTCTATTCTCAACCATTTTATTGGAATATTGCTCCGAATATGGATGCAACTTTTACGCCTACTTATTTCAGCCGTCGTGGTTGGCAACTTAGTCCTGAATTTCGTTATTTGACAAAATTGGGGGAAGGTAAATTTGCGGCAGAGTATATGCAGAAAGATCGTTTACCTGCTTGGACTGAAAAACAAAAATCTCGCCATTTACTGTTTTGGCAACATACCGTTAATTTCGCAAGTAACTGGCGTTTTTCTGCAGACTACACTAGAGTAAGTGATAGACGTTATTTTTCTGATTTTGTATCAAATTATGGAAATAGTACCGATGGTTATGCCACCCAAAATTTTAAATTAGGTTACTATCAACCAAACTATAATATCTCAATTGCAGCCAAACGATTCCAAACTTTTGATGAATCAGGTAGTACTCCATATCGAGTATTTCCACAAATTGATTTCCATTATTACAAAAACGATCTAGTAAAAAATGGGGATTTCTCGTTCTTTGGGCAAGCATCCTATTTTGCTAATGATAGTAAAACAATGCCAACAGCTTGGCGTTTTCACGCTGAGCCTGTAATGAATTTCCCATTTGCAAATCGTTTTGGGAGCGTTAATTTAGAAACCAAATTATATGCAACGCAATATCTTCAGAAAAAGGGTGAAGATGCAAATGCTGAAGATATTCAGCGTAATGTAACGCGTGTATTACCACAATTTAAACTAGACTTGAAGACGACATTAGAAGCAAAACGAAATCTTTTTGATGGTTTTGACCAAGTTTTAGAACCACGAATTCAGTATCTTTATCGCCCTTATAAAGACCAATCAAACATTGGTTCGCAACGTCAGCAAAGTTTAGGGTTAGGCTATGACTCAGCACTATTACAGCAAGATTATTTTTCGCTTTTTAATGATCGCCGTTATAGTGGTTTAGATCGCATTGCATCAGCTAATCAAGTTACTGTTGGGGGAACCACTCGTTTCTTTAACAACCAAACAGGCAGTGAAGTATTTAACTTTAGTGCAGGACAAATCTATTATCTGTCGCCTTCTAAGATTGATAATATTTCTGCCAACAGCACAACTAAACGTTCATCATCTTGGTCATTAGAATCAAACTGGAAATTCCACCCAAAATGGAATTGGCACGGTTCATATCAATATGATATACGTCTAAATAAAACAGCATTAGCCAATACATCTCTACAATATAAGTTTAAAGAGAATAATCTTGTGCAACTTAATTACCGTTATGCAAGCCGTAACTATATTGACCAAAATTTAAGTTCTAACCGTTATGGGCAAGATATTAAACAAGTTGGTGCAGTGATAGGTTGGGAAGTAACAGATAAAGTAGGAATAATGGCATCACATTATCACGATATAGCGTTGAAAAAACCAGTAGAAAGCCAATTAGGTATTACATATAACACTTGTTGTTGGAATGTCTCTCTTTATACTGCAAGACGCTTAGTTGCAACGCCAACGGGTAAATCAGATACGATTAGAGATTTCTACTATGACAATCGTTTTGGCATTAATTTTGAATTACGCTTTGGTAATAATTACAATAGCGGAGTTTCAAAAATGCTTAAACGAGGAATTATTCCTTATACAGAAGCATACGATATCAATTAAAAAGATAGAAAACAAAATGGTTGTTAATAATTTTACTATCTATAACTATTAACAATCATTTTGCTTATTTCACAACCTTACCTATTTTAGCTTTATAGGTGTAATGGACAAAATAGTTGCTGATTTACCCATTACACCTCCATTACACCCCAAGAGATAAAACGGCAAAAATAAACCCACCTTGAGCAGAATGTCTGTAAAGGTGGGTTTGTCAGTGGTCTGAAATGGGGAGCTTGTTCCCCATTTTTGTTTTTGATATTCCTATTTTACTACTGCATCACAGATGAAGATTTGGTTTTCTTCACTTTAATACTTTTTGTACTTAGTGGAATGATCTCAATCCCTGTTGGTGGATTTTGTAATGCAATGGCTAGCACTTCATCAATAGTTTCAACAGGGTGAATGGCTAAGGCAGATTTAGCATTTTCTGGGATCTCTTCCAAATCTTTTTCATTTTCCTTTGGAATAATCACTGTTTTTATGCCACCACGATGTGCTGCCAGTAGTTTCTCTTTTAAGCCCCCGATTGGTAGTACTTTACCACGCAAGGTGATTTCACCTGTCATTGCCACATCAGCACGCACTGGGTTACCTGTTAAGCTAGAAATCAATGCGGTACACATTGCAATACCTGCACTTGGGCCGTCTTTAGGGGTTGCACCTTCAGGGACGTGAACGTGAATATCTCGTTTTTCATAGAAATCTTCCGCAATGCCTAATTTTTCTGCTCTTGCTCGTACCACCATCATTGCAGCTTGAATTGACTCTTTCATTACATCGCCTAGTGAGCCAGTGTAAGAGAATTTGCCTTTACCTGTTACTGATGCGGTTTCAATGGTTAATAAATCGCCGCCTACTTCTGTCCAAGCTAAGCCTGTTACTTCACCAATACGGTTTTGGTTATCCATTTTACCGTAGTCAAAACGCTGTACGCCTAAATAATCTTTGAGATTATCTTGATTTACCGTAATCGTTCTGAGTTTTTTATCAATCACGAGTGCTTTTACTGCTTTACGGCAAATTTTAGCGATTTCTCTCTCAAGGTTACGCACGCCAGCTTCACGAGTGTAATAGCGGATAATGCCAAGAATTGCACTATCTTCAATTGTCAATTCATTGTCTTTAATGCCGTTATTTTCTTTCTGTTTTGCAATAAGATGCTCTTTCGCAATATGCATTTTTTCGTCTTCGGTGTAGCCAGAAAGACGAATAACTTCCATACGATCTAATAATGCAGGGGGAATATGCATTGAGTTAGAGGTTGCAACAAACATTACATCAGAAAGATCATAATCCACTTCTAAATAATGGTCGTTAAAGGCTTTATTCTGTTCAGGATCAAGCACTTCTAATAAGGCTGATGCCGGATCACCACGCATATCCTGTGCCATTTTATCAATTTCGTCTAATAAGAAGAGCGGGTTACGCACGCCAACTTTTGCCATTTTCATCATTAACTGACCTGGCATTGAGCCAATGTAAGTGCGGCGGTGTCCACGAATTTCGGCTTCATCACGCACACCACCTAGTGCCATACGCACATATTTACGCCCAGTAGCATTTGCAATAGATTGTCCTAAAGATGTTTTCCCTACTCCTGGTGGTCCAACTAAGCAAAGAATTGGGCCTTTTAGTTTATTCAAGCGACTTTGTACCGCAAGATACTCTAAAATACGTTCTTTCACACGTTCTAAGCCGTAGTGGTCTTTGTCCAATACTTCTTGAGCTTTTTGCAAATCTTTTTTCACAACTGACCGCTTATGCCAAGGCATTTGTAAAATCCAGTCGATATAACCACGCACGACAGTCGCTTCAGAAGAACTTTGTGGCATTGCTTTGAGTTTATTAAATTCACTATCTACTTTTTCTTTTACTTCAGCAGGGAGTTTTGCCTCTTCAATTTTGGCCTTTAATTTATCTAATTCGCTCTGTTCTTGTTCTTCGCCATTACCAAGCTCTTTTTGGATCGCTTTGATCTGTTCATTGAGATAATAATCACGCTGATTTTTTTCCATTTGTTGTTTTACGCGATTACGAATACGACCTTCCATTTCAAGGGTATCCATCTCTGTTGCCATTGCAACTAACAAGGCCTCAAAACGAGCAATTAAGTTTACTTCTTCAAGTAGTGCCTGTTTTTGTTTTACCTGAGCGACTAAATTAGCTGCCATTGTGTCAGCTAAACGCTCTTCAAAGGTGATTTTTTGTAGTTTTGGCAGAATTTCTGCAGGCACTTTTTTATTACTTTTAACGTAATTTTCAAATTCGGTTAATGCTGTTTTCGCAATCGCTTTTAATTCATCGTTATCTTCTTGATATTCAGACATTAACGGTGTAACACCTGCCCAAAAACCATTTTCATCATCGTGAATGTGTTCGGCTTTCGCTCTTACTTGCCCTTCAACCAACACTTTGACTGTGCCATCGGGTAAATTCAACATTTGGATAATGTTTGCCATTACCCCTACATCGTAAATATCTTCAACGGTTGGATCTTCTTTATTCGGGTCTTTTTGTGTCACTAAAAAGAGTTGCTTATTGGTTTCCATCGCTGCTCGTAAGGCTTGGATAGATTTATCTCGCCCTACAAATAACGGCATTACCATAAATGGGAACACCACAACATCACGCAATGGTAATAACGGTAATTCAATCGGTTTCTTTTTTCTTGCCATTTTCTTTACTCTCCGAAAAATGTAATTCGCTCATTATGGGGTCTTATTTTGGAAATACAAGGGAAAAATAGGAGAGAATTGATAATAAAATAAAAGCATTCAAAAAGCCTTGAAAAAATGCTATATTCCTTAACATTTGTGGTATATCACCACTATTTTTAAACATAACTATCAACATAGCTATCAAAGAAAGCTACAAAGAAAATCATACAAAAAATGGCGAATTATTCAGATATTAGTATTGCCCTAGCAGGTGTTTGCCAAGCGGCAAGTTTAGTCCAAAATTTTGCACATCAAGGTAGTGCAGAGAGAGAAATCCTCGCTCAATCTTTAAAAAGCCTACTCGTTTTACAACCAGATTCAACCCTTGCTGTGTTTGATAATGATCTTCAACATTTAAAACAGGGATTAGAAACGATATTTGCTCAATTTGGTGGAAAACAAGGGAAGTTAGATACTGAAATCGGGCGTTATTGGGTAGGTATTTTAGCGTTAAGTCAAAAGCTAGATAAAAATCCTCAAACTAAAAGTGAATTAGCACAGCGTTTGCTCCAACTTGAGCGTCAATTATCATTATATGACAATGACATTTTACACGAGCAGATGATAGCTAATATGGCGAGCATTTATAGCGATTTGATTAGTCCGTTAGGCTCTCGTATTCAAGTATTTGGTCGTCACGATTTACTTTCTCGCCCTGATATTCAAAATCGTATTCGTGCCACTTTATTAGCAGGTATTCGTGCAGGTATTCTGTGGCAACAAGTTGGGGGAAGTCGTTGGCAATTTTTCTTCTCTCGTAAAAAAATTCTTAATGCAACTCAATCTTTATATTCATCGTTATAACTGGAGAACATTTTATGCAACTCAATGCACTTACTGCATTATCCCCGATTGATGGTCGTTACCAAGATAAAGCAACGGCATTACGTCCTATTTTTAGTGAATTTGGTTTACTCAAATTCCGCGTTACGGTGGAAGTTCGCTGGTTACAGAAACTGGCATCTCACGCTCAAATTCAAGAAGTTTCAGCTTTATCTCAAGAAGCAAACGATTACTTAAACCAAATTGTTGCGAATTTCTCTCTTGAAGATGCAGAACGTATCAAAACTATCGAACGTACAACTAACCACGACGTAAAAGCGGTTGAATATTTCTTAAAAGAGAAAAGCGAAGCCTTGCCTGAATTAGCGAAAGTGAGTGAATTTATTCACTTTGCTTGTACTTCAGAAGATATAAATAATACATCTCACGCACTGATGCTTAAAACAGCGAAAGAAGAAGTGCTATTACCAGAATGGAAGAAAGTGATCGATGCAATCAAAGAGTTAGCCACTCGTTATAAAGATATTCCATTACTCTCTCGTACGCACGGACAACCCGCTAGCCCAAGTACTATCGGTAAAGAGATGGCGAATGTAGCATATCGTTTACAACGCCAATATAAACAGCTCGAAAACTTAGAAATTTTAGCGAAAATCAATGGTGCTGTAGGTAACTATAATGCTCACCTTTCGGCTTACCCTGAAATTGATTGGCATACTTTCAGTCAAGAGTTTATTGAGTCGCTTGGGGTTACTTGGAATCCATATACTACTCAAATTGAACCGCACGATTATATTGCAGAATTTTTTGACTGTGTGGCTCGTTTTAATACGATCATTATTGATTTTGACCGTGATATGTGGGGCTATATTGCTTTAAATCACTTCAAACAACGTACAATCGCAGGTGAAATCGGCTCTTCTACAATGCCACATAAAGTAAACCCAATTGATTTTGAAAACTCAGAAGGAAATTTAGGTTTAGCGAATGCGGTAATGAGCCATTTAGGACAGAAATTACCCATCTCACGTTGGCAACGTGATTTAACGGATTCAACCGTATTGCGTAACTTAGGGGTTGGCTTAGGCTATGCGTTAATTGCTTATGCAGCAACCTTAAAAGGTATCAGTAAATTAGAAGTGAATGAACAACACTTGCGTGATGAATTAGATCAAAACTGGGAAGTGTTGGCAGAGCCAATTCAAACCGTAATGCGTCGTTATGGTATTGAAAAACCATACGAAAAATTAAAAGAATTAACTCGTGGTAAACGTGTTGATGGCGAAGCAATGCGTCAATTTATTGATGGTTTAGAGCTACCACAGCACGAAAAAGATCGCTTAAAACAAATGACTCCTGCAAGCTATATTGGTTATGCGGTGGAGTTGGTTGAAAAATTGTAAAACTTTTTTGAAAATCGACCGCTTATAATAGGCAGGCTCAGATTATTGATAAACCTATTTGTTGTAGGGTGGACTTTAGTCCACCGTTTCATCTATTGATTGTATATGGTGGGCTAAATCCCACCCTATACATTTTATTGTTTGTGTTTATTAGCGGTCTGATTTTATCAATGTTTTACCAATGACAAACAGGTAACGTTATGAAACAGTCTATTCGTCATCAAAAAATTATTGAGTTAGTCAATCAATCAGGCTATGTCAGCACTGAAGAGCTTGTTGCTATTTTGAAGGTAAGTTCACAGACTATTCGCCGTGATTTGAATGAGTTGGCGGAAAATAACCTTATTCGCCGCCATCACGGTGGAGCTGCATCTCCATCTAATACAGAAAATAGTGATTATAGTGAACGTAAACAATTTTTCTCAGAGCAAAAAAGTCGCATAGGGAAAAAGGTTGCAGATATGATTCCAAATGGGGCATCGCTGTTTATTGATATTGGCACAACACCTGAAGCGGTAGCGTATTCGTTACTGAACCATAAAGATTTAAGGGTGGTTACGAATAACTTAAATGCCGCACATATCTTATTACAGAAAGATAATTGCCAAGTGACTATCGCTGGCGGTGAATTGCGTGCCGATGGCGGTATTATTGGTGAGGCGACAGTAAACTTTATCAATCAATTTCGCTTAGATTACTGTATTTTAGGTATTAGTGCAGTGGAATCAGATGGTTCAATGATGGATTATGATTACCACGAAGTTCAAGTTAAACGTGCCTTAATGCGTAATGCTCGTAATATCGTATTAGTAACCGATCACTCTAAATTTACACGCAATGCAATTGTGCGATTAGGCGATATCAAAGAAGTGAATTATCTATTTACTGATCGCCCGTTACCATTAGAATTACAACATTATTTAAGCCATAGTGATGTGGCGGTTTATATCTGTAACGAACAATAATGAAAAATCATTTTACTCGAGATAAATGGCTTGCATACGCTCAGCTAATGCGTTTAGATAAGCCTATCGGCACATTATTACTATTATGGCCTACGTTATGGGCTTTATTTACCGCTGCTAAAGGTGTTCCTCCTTTACCTATTCTAATTATCTTTATATTAGGCGTTATTGTAATGCGTGCAGCAGGGTGTGTAATTAACGACTACGCAGATAGACACATTGATGGTAGTGTGAAACGAACATCGCTACGCCCACTTGCTACAGGACGAGCCACAGCGAAAGAAGCTAAAATTTTGTTTGCTACATTACTTCTTATTGCATTCTTATTAGTTTTACAATTAAATTTTTATACTATCGGATTATCCTTTATTGCTGCAGGACTAGCTATTGTTTACCCTTTTATGAAACGCTACACGCATCTGCCACAGTTTGTGTTAGGAATGGCGTTTGGTTGGTCTATTCCGATGGCTTTCGGTGCAGTAAATCAGAGCCTACCCTTTGAATGCTGGTTACTCTTTTTTGCTAATTTAGCTTGGACGGTAGCTTACGATACTCAATATGCAATGGTTGATCGTGATGATGATTTACGCATTGGCGTAAAATCTACGGCAATTTTATTTGCACAATATGATAATAAAGTTATTGCATTATTGCAGTTTATCACCTTAATTCTCTTAACTTTATTTGGAAAATGCCAAGGTTATCCAACCGCTTATTTTATTGCTCTCGCATTTACAGCAACTCTTTTTATTTATCAATGTAAATTAACTAAACAACGTGAGAGAAGCGCTTGCTTTAAAGCATTTTTGAATAATAATTATGTGGGCTTAGGAATTTTTATCTCTATCTTAATTGGAATTTTTGCTCAATAATGTCGAAAATACCTACAACTGAATTATTCTCGACATTTCTTGCTTGCATAAAGAGAGTAAGGTTTTTATAATCACGCCCGTTACCACTTCTTAAAGCCAGTGTGACGAAATTGGTAGACGTAGCGGATTCAAAATCCGCCGCCCTTAAAAGCGTGTCGGTTCGAGTCCGACCACTGGCACCAAATATCCAAATTCTAATTACTTTCCCCTTATAGATCTAATCTTATATTGAAATGTTCAGTGTAATGAACAAGGGTGTAATGGACTCGATCCTTTACTCAATACCCCTTACCTAATTTTTATCAATTAGCCATTCATATTTATTGTCCGATTTCTGAGTAATAGATAAATCGCCTTGTTGTTGGCAAAGTAATTCAAAATCAGAAAAAATAGTGTAAGGGGAAACTTTCAATAATAAGCGTTCCCCTTTATTTAATTGCTGAATAGCCCTTTTAGTTATCAATAACGGTAAAGGGCAAGAGTAGGCGGTAAGATCGAGTTGATAATCCATTAGGCTTTACGGCGTTCAGCCATTATTTTACCCATTGCATCAAGTTCATCGTGATTTAAATGCGTACGACCAAGCTCAAATAATGGTTCTTCAATCGCAATATGCTGATCGTAACCTGCAACGAAACGAGCAATCAATTTGCGATCTACATTTTTACGTTGCCCTAGTAATAGCTCGTTTAACTGAAGTGACAATAAATCCCAATTATGATGCAGATCGTGATGTTGCTCCGCTAATGTATCCACTGTTTGCTGAGTTTCAGGTAATTGCTTAATTAAAGCGGGAAAGAAATCCTTTTCTTCATCATCGTGATGTAAAGGGGCTGATTGATTAAAATAATTTAAGATCTGCTTTACATCATTCTGTACTGCCTGATTACACCCATTTTGTTCAATATAATCAGGTAATATTTGTAACTGTCGGCAAAAACTTTTCACTTTACTATGACAAGCATAAAGCATATCAATCGGTTGTTCCCAACTAGCAAACTGTTGTGGTGATAAATTAAGCATTTTCATTTTCCTGATTGATTTGTAATGGTGGCACTTCTTTACCAATTTTTTGGTAAAACTCTACCACAAACTGCTCAAAACGATCATCTTCAATCGCTTGTCGAATTTGCTCCATTAAGCGTTGGTAATAGCGTAAATTATGAATAGTATTCAACCTCGCCCCTAAAATCTCGCCACACTTATCTAAATGGTAAAGATAGGCTTTAGTGTAGTTTTTGCAGGTATAGCAATCACATTCAGGGTCAAGAGCGGTTGTATCATTACGATATTTTGCATTACGAATTTTTACAATACCATTGCTGACAAAGAGATGTCCGTTACGAGCATTGCGGGTTGGCATTACGCAATCGAACATATCAATTCCACGACGAACACCTTCTACTAAATCTTCGGGTTTACCTACGCCCATTAAATAGCGAGGTTTATCTGCAGGAATTTGTGGACAAACATACTCTAAAATACGATGCATATCTTCTTTAGGTTCGCCAACCGCTAAACCACCAACAGCATAGCCGTCAAAACCGATATTAACTAAGCCTTCTACGGAGATTTTACGTAATTCTTCATAGACACCTCCTTGAATAATACCAAAGAGTGCATTTGGGTTTTCAAGTTCATCAAAGCGATCTCGGCTACGTTTCGCCCAACGTAATGACATTTCCATTGATTGTTTAGCATAATCAAAAGTGGCAGGATAAGGTGTACATTCATCAAAAATCATCACAATATCTGATCCCAGATCGTACTGAATTTCCATTGATTTTTCTGGCGATAAGAAAACTTTCTCACCACTAATTGGATTTTGGAAATAAACCCCTTCTTCCTTAATCTTACGCAATTTCCCTAAACTAAACACTTGGAAACCACCTGAATCCGTTAAAATAGGGGCGTGCCATTGCATAAAATCGTGTAAGTCACCGTGCTGACGCATAATCTCTTGCCCTGGGCGTAGCCAAAGATGGAAAGTATTCCCCAATAAAATTTGCGCCCCTGTTGCAGCCACTTCTTCAGGTGTCATACCTTTTACTGTGCCATACGTCCCCACAGGCATAAAAGCTGGAGTTTCAACGTGAAATTCGCCTTTAGGGCGAGAAAAAGTCAAACGCCCACGACGAGCATTTCCACTGGTTGTTTTTAATTCGTACTTCATTTTTCCTACAAATAAACAGTTTGTAAAATAAAACGCAGTAAGAGCAAATGGCTCTACTGCGACCGTTAGTTTCGTAGTATAGCTTAATTACCACTAAAATTCAGCTTGAAATCATAAGCGGTAAGTTTTAAGTTATTTTTTGCAAAAGATTCGGAAAAACTTACCGCTTGCATTGTCATATAGCATAAAATAAAAAATCTACAAATCAATTAAGCCCTTTGATTTAATAAAGTTTAATTGAATTGTAGATCAGCATAATTTAATAGATTTGTATTTAATTTTATTCTGGACGAACACCTAAAGTATGGCAAATTGCGTAACTTAATTCAGAACGGTTTAATGTGTAGAAATGGAAATCTTTTACCCCTTCCTTTGATAAAATTTTCACCATATCCATTGCAATGCTAGCGCCAACCAAATTACGAGTTGTTTGGTCATCTTCTAAACCTTGATACATTTTTGTCATCCAACTAGGAATTTTTACATTAGTGATTTTAGCCATCTTTTCAAGTTGTTTAAAATTCGATACAGGTAAAATTCCAGGTACGATTTCCACATCAATTCCTACTGTTGCACAACGGTCACGGAAACGTAGGTAGCTATCAATATCAAAGAAAAACTGTGTAATAGCTCGGTTTGCACCTGCCTCAATTTTTTGTTTTAGATAAAGTAAATCAGATTGTGCTGATTTTGCTTCAGGGTGAACTTCTGGATATGCTGCAACGGAAATCTCGAAATCGGCAACATCTTTTAATAACGCGACTAAATCTGATGCATAAAATGGCTTTTTTGCATAGCCAGCAGGCTCATCACCACGCAATGCAACAATATGGCGAATACCGCTATCCCAATAATCTTTTGCGATTTGACGTAATTCATCAGGTGTTGCATCAATCCCTGTTAAGTGTGGTGCTGCGATAATACCCGTCTCTTGTTGAATTGTTTTTACAATAGAGTGCGTACGATTACGTTCTCCTGAGTTTGCTCCATAAGTTACAGACACAAATTTTGGTTTAAGTACCTTTAAACGATGAATTGAATCCCACAGTAATGTTTCCATCTTCTCATTTTTTGGTGGGAAAAATTCAAATGAAACATTAATTTTGCCATTTAAGTCAGCAACACTTTGATTCAAGAGATCAATTTCTTTTGCGTAGCTCATAAGTACCCCATTGATACATTTATTTGTTGTGTTTAATTATTATATATGATGTTTAATTTGCATACTGTACGCCTCTTTGGACGTTTAGATGGCTAAACTTTAATAAGTTATACCTATTATGTCAATTCCATTATTTTCATTTTATCTATGAATAAAATTCATAATAAAAATAAGCTATATGTAAGTTGATTAAGTTTTGAAACAAAAAAGCGATCAAATGTACAACTATTTGACCGCTTTGGATTTACTATTTTTTATTAGCGTTTCTTCGCTTTTGGATTTGGAAGGTCGGTAATTGAACCTTCAAATACTTCAGCTGCTAAACCAACTGATTCGTGTAATGTTGGGTGAGCGTGAATGGTTAGTGCAATATCTTCTGCATCGCAGCCCATTTCAATAGCTAAACCAATTTCACCTAATAATTCACCACCATTTGAACCCACAATAGCACCACCAAGTAAACGATGCGTGTCTTTATCGAAGATAAGTTTGGTCATACCTTCTGAACATTCGGATGCAATTGCACGTCCTGAAGCGGCCCAAGGGAATTTAGCAACTTCATAGTTTAAGCCTTCTTGCTTACACTCTTTCTCTGTTTTACCTACCCAGGCAACTTCTGGCTCAGTATAAGCAATTGATGGGATCACTTTTGGATCGAAATAGTGTTTTTGCCCTGCAATAACTTCCGCTGCAACGTGTCCTTCGTGAACACCTTTGTGTGCTAACATTGGTTGTCCAACAATATCACCGATAGCAAAAATATGTGGTACGTTGGTACGCATTTGTTTATCAACGTGAATGAAACCACGCTCATCAACTTCAACACCCGCTTTACCCGCATCAAGTAATTTACCATTTGGTACACGACCGATAGCAACTAATACCGCATCGTAACGTTTAGTATCGTTACACGCTTTACCTTCCATTGAAACATAGATACCGTCATCTTTTGCTTCTACTGCGGTAACTTTGGTTTCTAACATTAGTTTGAATTTTTTCTCGATCTGTTTGGTGTAAATCGCAACAACATCTTTATCCGCTGCAGGAATTACTTGGTCAAACATTTCAACAACTTCAACTTCTGAACCTAACGCATTGTAAACCGTACCCATCTCTAAACCGATGATACCACCACCCATAATGAGTAATCTTTTTGGCACTTCTTTTAATTTAAGTGCATCTGTTGAATCCCATACACGTGGGTCATCGTGTGGAATAAATGGTAATTGAATTGGACGAGAACCTGCTGCAATGATCGCATTATCAAATTTAATTGTTGTTGGATTACCATCACGATCACGAGCAACTAAAGTATTTGGATCGGCAAATGTTGCTTGACCTTCTACCACTGTTACTTTACGAGCTTTCGCCATACCTGCTAAGCCACCTGTTAATTTAGATACAACGGCTTCTTTACCTGCACGAACTTTGTCTAAATCAATAGTCGGCTCACCAAAAGTAATACCGTTATGCTCTGCGTGTTTAGCTTCTTCAATCACTTTTGCAACGTGAAGTAATGCTTTAGAAGGAATACAACCTACATTTAAACATACCCCACCTAACGTTGAATAACGTTCAACTAATACTGTTTCTAAGCCTAAGTCTGCACAACGGAATGCTGCTGAATAACCCGCTGGACCAGCACCAAGTACTACCACTTGAGTTTTAATTTCTTTGCTCATTTTTACCTCTGAAGTAAATTGTTTCTCTTAACCATACCGTTATTTTAACGGTTTTAACAATTTTGTAACGAGAACAAGATCACAGAATAGAAAATAAGCGGTCAGTTTTTAAAAAATCTTTGCAAATTTTTTTATCAATCTAACCGCTTTCCTTCTATTACATTACTAAACGGCGAATATCCGCTAATACACCATTGATATAACTTAAGAATCTCGCACCATCTGCACCATCAATCACTCGGTGATCGAATGAAAGTGATAATGGAAGCATTAAGCGTGGCGTAAATTCTTTACCATTCCAAACTGGTGCCATTTCTGATTTAGATACCCCTAAAATTGCAACTTCTGGAGCATTAACAATCGGTGTGAAGTGAGTTGTACCGATACCACCTAAACTTGAAATAGTGAAACAGCCACCTTGCATATCAGAGCCTGATAATTTACCATCACGCGCTTTTTTCGATACTTCCATTAACTCACGAGAAAGTTCGATGATGCCTTTTTTGTTCACGTTTTTAAATACTGGAACAACTAAGCCATTTGGTGTATCTACTGCCACACCAATGTTGATATATTTCTTAATTGTTAGTTTTTGGCCATCTTCAGAAATTGAGCTGTTGAAACGTGGATATGCTTCCAATGCTTTCGCCACAGCTTTCATAATGAATACCACTGGAGTGATCTTCACATCGAGTTTTTGTTTTTCTGCAAGTTTGTTTTGCTCTTTACGGAAGTTCTCAAGCTCTGTGATATCCGTACGATCAAAGTGTGTAACGTGTGGAATCATTACCCAGTTACGGTGTAAGTTTGCACCAGAGATCTTATTGATACGACTTAATTCAACTTCTTCCACTTCGCCAAATTTGCTGAAATCAACTTTCGGCCAAGGTAATAAACCTAAACCTGCACCATTTGCCACTCCTGTACCTGCAGGTGCTTTTCCTGATTTCACTTCCTCAAATACTTTCACCGCTGTTTTCACATAGGCTTCAATATCTTCTTTAACAATACGACCTTTACGGCCTGTACCTTTCACGTTATCTAAATTCACACCAAATTCGCGTGCTAGACGGCGAATAACTGGTGTTGCGTGAGCATAACCTGCACTTGCTACCACTTGTTCTTGGCTTAACCCTGATACATTACCTGATTGTGCTGGTGCTGCTTGTGGTGCAGCTTGTTGTGGTTGAGCTGACGCTACTGGTGCTTGCTGTACTGGTGCAGGTGCTGCTCCTGCCACTTCAAATTTCATAATTAAAGTGCCAGTCGATACTTTATCGCCCACTTTAATTAAGATTTCTTTTACCGTTCCTGCAATTGGTGCTGGAACTTCCATTGATGCTTTGTCGCCTTCAACATTGATGATTGATTGATCAACCGCAACAACATCGCCTACTTTTACCATAATTTCGGTTACGTTTACTTCATCACCACCGATATCTGGTACATTTACATCTTGTACTGCTGACGTTACCGCTTGTGGTGCTGGGGCAGCTGCTTCTACTGGTGCAGATGCAGCTGGGGCTGTGCCTGCAACTTCAAAACGCATTACTAATGAGCCTGTTGATACTTTATCACCAACGTTAATTAAGATTTCTTTAACTGTTCCTGCGATAGGCGCTGGGACTTCCATTGATGCCTTGTCACCTTCAACATTGATGATTGATTGATCAACAGTAACAACATCGCCCACTTTTACCATAATTTCAGTCACGTTTACTTCATCGCCACCAATATCAGGTACGTTTACATCAACAACTGCACTTGCAACAGGTGCTGATGCTACTGGTGCTGCCGCTTTTGGTGTTTCTGCTGCTGAAGTTGCCGCTTCTAATACAAGCATAGGCGAACCTGTTGAGACTTTATCGCCTACTTTTACTAATACTTCTTTCACCACGCCCGCTTCTGGTGCTGGAACTTCCATTGATGCTTTATCACCTTCAACGTTGATAATGCTTTGATCAACAGCAATGGTATCCCCTACTTTTACCATTACTTCTGTAACGGTAACTTCATCGCCACCGATATCTGGTACATTGATTTGTTTTGACATTTTATCTTTCTCCAAAAATCAAATTATAGGGCGTTGTAAACGCCCTTAATGATTACGCATATAACGGGTTAATACGATCCACATTTAAACCAAACTTCGTAATTGCATCAGCAACAACTTTCGCTTCTACCGTACCTTCTTTTGCTAATTGCGATAATGCTGCAACAACAACATAACGCGCATCTACTTCAAAGTGTTCGCGTAAATTTTCACGACTATCTGAACGACCGAAACCATCAGTACCTAATACGTGGTAATGTTTGCTTGGAACGTATGCACGAATTTGCTCTGCATATAGTTTCATATAGTCTGTTGATGCAACCGTTGGTAAGTCTGCTAATACTTGTGCAACATACGGTACTCGTGGAGTTTCTGTTGGGTGTAATAAGTTCCAACGTGCTGCATCTGCACCTTCACGACCTAGCTCATTAAATGATGGAGTACTAAACACGTCTGCAGTTACACCATAGTCATTCGCTAAGATTTGTGCAGCTTCACGAACGTGGCGTAAAATCGCACCTGAACCTAATAATTGAACGTGTCCTTTTCCTTTACCTTCAACTGTTTCAAATTTATATAGACCTTTACGGATACCTTCTTCTGCACCTGCAGGCATTGCTGGTTGATCATAAATTTCATTTAAGGTTGTGATGTAATAGAACACATCTTCTTGTTTCTCACCATACATACGGTTAATACCGTCTTGTACGATAACTGCAACTTCAAATGCAAATGCTGGATCGTATGTTACACAGTTAGGAATAACGCCTGCTTGAATATGGCTATGACCATCTTCGTGTTGTAAACCTTCACCATTTAAGGTTGTACGACCTGAAGTACCGCCAATCATAAAGCCACGCGCTAATTGGTCACCTGCTAACCACATCATATCGCCTACACGTTGGAAACCAAACATTGAGTAGTAGATGAAGAATGGGATCATTGGTAAGTTATTCACTGAGTAAGATGTTGCAGCCGCAACCCAAGATGCTGTTGCACCTAACTCATTGATACCTTCTTGTAATACTTGACCATCTTTTGCTTCACGATAGTAAGCCACTAAATCACGGTCTGATGGTACATAGTTTTGACCAAATGGGTTGTAAATACCGATTTGACGGAATAAACCTTCCATACCGAAAGTACGAGCTTCATCGGCAATAATTGGAACGATTTGCTGACCGATATTTTTATCTTTTAATAATGTATTTAATACACGAGAGAATGCCATTGTGGTTGAAATACCACGCGGTTGAGCATCAAGTAATGCTTGGAATTCTTCTAATGCTGGTACTTTGAAATCTACGGTAAATTTCGGTGTACGTTTAGGTGTATAACCATTTAATGCTTGACGTCTTTCGTGTAAGTATTTGTATTCTGGTGAACCTTCTGCAAATTTGATGTATTCTAAATTTTCAACCTGTTCATCAGTTAATGGTAGGTGGAAGTAGTCACGGAAACCTTTAAGGCTTTCGTATGACATTTTTTTCGATTGGTGTGCAGTATTTTTACTTTCAGCTTCAGGAATTTTATAACCTTTAACCATATGCGATAAAATCACCACTGGTTTATCTGATTTCTGTGCTTTAGCAAATGCCGCAAACATTTTTTCTGAATCGTGACCACCACGGCGTAAATGCCAAATCTCATCATCAGTCATATCTGCAACTAATGCCGCAGTTTCTGGGTAACGACCGAAGAAGTGTTCGCGAACGTAAGCACCATTTTTTGATTTGAATGTTAAGTAATCGCCATCAACAACTTCCATCATCAATTGAGCAAGTTTACCTGATGTATCTTTAGCAAAGAGTTTATCCCAACCACTTCCCCATAATACTTTGATAACTTCCCAACCTGCACCACTGAATAAGCCTTCTAATTCTTGAACGATTTTACCGTTACCGTTTACAGGGCCATCTAAACGTTGTAAGTTACAGCTAATCACGAAAATTAAGTTATTTAATTTCTCACGACCAGCAACAGTTAATGCACCTTTAGATTCGATTTCATCCATCTCACCATCACCAAGGAACGCATATACTTTTTGATCTGAAGTATCTTTTAAACCACGATTTTCTAAGTATTTTAAGAAACGAGCTTGATAAATCGCATTAACAGGACCTAAACCCATAGATACTGTTGAGAATTGCCAAAATTCTGGCATCAATTTCGGGTGTGGGTAAGAAGATAAACCATCTACGAAAGCTTCTTGACGGAAATTATCTAATTGCTCTTCCGTTAAGCGACCTTCAATAAATGCACGAGCATAAATACCTGGTGCTGCGTGACCTTGAGAGAAAATTAAATCGCCACCATTTTTATCTGTTGCGGCTTTAAAGAAATGGTTGTAACCCACTTCATACATTGTTGCTGCTGATTGGAAAGTTGAAATATGTCCACCGAGATCCAAATCTTTCTTCTGGCTACGTAACACCATCGCAATCGCATTCCAACGTACCGCTGAACGAATACGGCGTTCAATTTCTTTATCACCAGGGTAAGCAGGTTGTTCGTCCACAGAAATGGTATTTACATAATCAGTGGTTGTTCCTGTTGGTAATGAAACACCCTTTAAACGTGCTTTATCAATAAGTTGCTCAACGATATATTGTGCACGTTCAATTCCTTCTTCACGAACTAATGAATCAAGTGCTTGTAACCAATCTTGTGTTTCGATTGGATCTACGTCATTACGCAAAATTTCTGACATAGTCTTTTCCTTTTATGTGAGTTAAATAATAAAACATAAGCCAATAATGACTTATTCGTTTGCTAAAATATTAAACAAAAACCAACAATGATATTTGCTTTAGATCAAACAAACGCTAAACATCATCTGTTTCATCTTAAGCAAACACCATCACTAGTTAATGCTATCTACTTGATTTCTAACAACTTTTAAAAGTTGTTGAAAAAATGTAGATAAATTTGCAATCAAGATAACAAAATCTACCTATTTTGTCTATTTTTACCTATCCACAAATAGTGATAAAGGGTTTAAGCATAAGCACTTTTTTAAAGCAACCGTTTGCCTTTTGTGATATGCTAACCACATTATTTTGACTTAAAGGTTTAGAAAAATGAAAAAAGCTGAAATTGCAATTGTAATGGGCTCAAAAAGTGATTGGGCAACAATGTCGGAAGCGGTGCAAATCTTAGAAAGTTTTGCAATTCCTTACCACGTTGAAGTGGTTTCTGCACACAGAACGCCAGATAAACTTTTCTCATTTGCAGAAAGTGCCGAACAAAATGGCTACAAAGTCATTATTGCAGGTGCTGGTGGTGCGGCACATTTACCTGGAATGATTGCGGCTAAAACTATTGTGCCAGTATTAGGCGTGCCAGTAAAAAGTTCAATGTTAAGTGGTGTAGATAGCCTTTATTCTATCGTACAAATGCCAAAAGGTATTCCAGTTGGGACATTAGCGATTGGTCCAGCTGGTGCAGCTAATGCAGGATTATTAGCAGCTCAAATTCTTGCTGCGTTTGATTCTGAGCTTGCACAAAAACTTCATCAATTCCGCCAACAACAAACACAAAGCGTGTTGGATAATCCAGATCCTAGAGTTGAATAGGTTATAAGAAATGGCAAAGAAATTACTGATTCTTCATACAGGCGGTACGATTTCTATGAGTGAAGGGGAAGATGGAAAAGTGTCCCCTTCCGCTAAAAATCCATTACTTGCCGCATTAGATAAACTTAATCACCCAGCAAAACTTTACCAAGAATCATTGCTGAACGTTCCCTCTCCTCATATCACATTGGATCACTGGCAAATATTAAAAGAACGTATTGAACACGCAGTCCAAGCGGAACAATTTGATGGTATCGTAATCACGCACGGTACTGATACGCTTGAAGAAACCGCTTATTTTCTTGATTTAGCCTTAAATACCAAAGTTCCTGTTGCGATCACAGGGGCTATGCGTTCAAGCAATGAACTAGGTGCAGATGGCTTAATCAACTTACAAAGTGCTATTTTAGTTGCCCTGTCTGACGAAAGCCAAAATAAAGGCGTTCTCGTGGTAATGAATGATGAAATTCACCACGCTAAATTTGTCACTAAAACACACACAACCAATGTTGCGACATTCCAAACACCTACTTTTGGACCTTGCGGTTTAGTCACCAAAAACCAAGTGATTTACTTTCAACATCTTTCACAATATGAACATTTCCCAATCGAACGCTTAACAAAACGCAATGTTCAGCTTGTCAAAGCCTATGTCGAAATGGATAGTTTTTTACTCGAACAACTGGCACAACATCAATGCGATGGCGTTGTAATTGAAGCACTGGGTGCAGGCAATTTACCACCGTCTTGCTTATCAGGGGTACAAAAACTATTAGATGCAAAAATTCCTGTGGTACTCGTTTCGCGTGCATTTAACGGAATTACTCAAGATGTCTATGATTATCTTGGTGGTGGCAAGCAGCTCAAACAACAAGGTATTATTTTTACCAAAGGGTTAAGCGGACAAAAAGCCAGAATTAAGCTATTAGTGCTACTCAATCAATCATTAGCTCAACCTTTAGCTAATTATTTTTAACTTAAAACATATTGAAACTTCTACAAGCGGTCAGATTTATTCAAATTTTTGCAAAAAAGCTGAATAACCCCACCGCTTGACATAATGAGAAATAACAATGCAAAAAAGTATTACTTACCCGACTGTATACGTATTAGGAAATGGGCAACTCGGCAGAATGCTCCGCTACGCTGGAGCACCTTTAGATATTGACGTGCGTCCATTAGCTTTTGATGCCCCTGTTTTCGACATTGAACCTAATAGTTTAATTACCGCAGAAATTGAACGCTGGGCTGATACTCCACTTACACAATTACTCGGCAACCATCAGAATTTTGTGAATTTATCGGTATTCGGGCGTTTAGCTGACCGCTTAACCCAAAAATCTTTACTCGATCAATTACAACTTTCTACTTCACCTTGGCAATTACTAGAATCACCAGAACAATGGCAACAGGTTTTTACCAATATAGGCGAAAAAGTTGTTGTCAAACGCCGTACAGGTGGCTATGACGGACGTGGACAATGGATTGTTACCCCTGAAAACGTAGAACAAATTACGTCCGATTTATTCGGTGAAGTGATTGCAGAAAAGTTTATTCCATTTGACGGCGAAGTTTCGCTTGTAGGTGCTCGTTTCCGTAACGGTGAAACACGTTTTTACCCTATTACACATAACCTACAACAAAATGGCATTTTGCGTTACAGCGTAATGAACTTAGAGTTACCAAACCAACAAATTTTCCAACAACAAGCCGAGAAAATGTTATCTGCGATTATGAATGAGCTTGATTATGTTGGCGTAATGGCAATGGAATGTTTTGTAGTTGGCGATAAACTGCTTATCAATGAACTTGCCCCTCGCGTACACAATAGCGGACACTGGACACAACTAGGCTGTTCGATTAGCCAATTTGAATTACACCTTCGTGCCTTATTAGACTTACCAACCCCAGTTTTAACGCCTATCGCACCAAGTGTGATGATAAACCTAATCGGCATTGAACATAACAATGAGTGGTTAAACGTGCCATTTAGCCAACTTCATTGGTATGGAAAAGAAGTCAGAGCAGGCAGAAAAGTCGGGCATATCAACTTATGCCATACAGACAAAACGCAACTTGCTCACTACCTGAAAGAATTTAAACCGCTTTTAACCGATGATTTCCAATCAGGGTTAGAATGGGCTTTAGGGAAATTGGCTTAGACTATTAAACGGTAAAATGAAATAACCTTGTCTATTTTTGTCATAGACAAGGTTATATTTTAAAGTAAGTAGATAATCCTATTTTTCTATCCATAACATAAAATCTGCAACAGTATGGAAAGAACCAAACACTAAAACGATGTCTCCACTACCCGCTTGCAAAAATGCGGTTTCCGTTGCTTGAGCAACGCTATTGAAACTGACCGCATTAGCATTAGGCAAGACATTATTCAGTTTTTCAAGTACCTGTTCGCCAAGCTGACCACGATAGCCATCTAATCCTGCACAATACCATTTATCCACTAAAGTCGATAATGGCTCCACAATACCAGATAAATCTTTATCAACTAATACACTAAATACGGCATATAGTTTTGATTGTGGTTGTTTTAACGCTTGTAAGCGGTCTGCTAAATAACGTGCTGCGTGTGGATTATGTCCTACATCAACAATCACTTGTGCAAGCGGTGGGTTTTGTGAAAATTTTGCAAAATCCTGTTGAGTCAGGGTTTGAAAACGCCCGACCATTTGCGTTTCTGCAATACTTTGTTGCAAAATCTCATTGGTTATTGCAAAAGGCAATTGGGTAAGCACTGCAACGGCTGTTGCACAATTTGGCACAGGAATTTTTGGCAATGGCAAATCTAAATTAACATTTGCAGACTGCCAATATAAGCGGTTGGTTTCGATAGAAAATTTCCAATCAACATCTCGGCGAGAAATTTGGCAATTTAAACTATTTGCATATTGTAAGATGCTTGCTGGGCAATCAGGTTCGCCAATCACTACTGGGATATTTTGACGGAAGATTCCCGCTTTTTCTCTCCCTATCACTTCTCTATCGTTGCCTAGAAATTCAATATGGTCAATATCAATGGACGTAATCACCGCAAAATTAGGATCAACGATATTTGTCGCATCTAAACGCCCACCTAACCCCACTTCCAAAATCGCAACATCTAGTTTAGCTCGGCGAAATAGATCAAATGCAGCCAAAGTTCCAAACTCAAAATAAGTTAAAGACTGTGATTTATGCTGTTCAATATAATCAAAGGTTTGAATAAAATCAGCATCGCTTACTGGTTGCCCTTGAATTCTCACTCGTTCATTGTAGTGAATTAAATGTGGCGAAGAATACACACCAACACGCAAGCCTGCTTTTAAGAGTGCTGTTTCGAGTAATTTACAAGTTGAACCTTTACCATTCGTACCTGCAACGGTAATGACATAAGGTGCTGGATTAAGTAAATTTAGCTTTAACGCAACATCACGAATACGCTCAAGCCCCATATCAATCGGTTTGAAATGGCTTTTTTCTAAATAGGAAAGCCACGTTTCCAATGAATCCGTGGCTTTTGGTGAAATTAATGTTGTCATTTATGCTTCTTCTGACTGTACCAATTCTTCTGACTGAATTTCTTCAGCTTCAACTAACTCGCCTGTTTTAAATGGCGTTGGTTGATTCGTTAATTTAGCAACTAAACGAGTTAGCGTATCACGCATTTCTTTACGATGAACGATCATATCAATCGCCCCTTTCTCAAGGAGAAACTCACTACGTTGGAAACCTTCTGGTAATTTCTCACGCACTGTTTGTTCAATAACACGTGGCCCAGCAAAACCAATCAACGCTTTTGGCTCTGCAATGTTAATATCGCCTAGCATAGCCAAACTTGCTGATACGCCCCCTAAGGTTGGGTCTGTTAATACTGAAATGAAAGGCACGCCCTTTTCACGCATTTTTGCTAATACTGCACTGGTTTTTGCCATTTGCATTAACGAGAAAAGTGCTTCTTGCATACGAGCACCACCCGATGCAGAGAAACAGATGAAAGGCACATTATGTTCTAAGGCGTATTCTGCTGCTCGCACAAATTTCGCCCCAACAACAGATCCCATTGATCCGCCCATAAATTCAAAGTTAAAAGACGCTGTTACCACAGGCATATCGTATAATTTACCCGTAATAACGATGAATGAATCTTTTTCTCCCGTTTGTTTTTGAGCTGCAGTTAAACGATCTTTATATTTTTTGAGATCTTTAAACTTCAAAATATCTTGTGGCTCAAGATCTGCAGCAAGCTCTTCTGCTGAATTTTCATCTAATAATGTAACTAGACGAGTACGCGCATCAATACGCATATGATGTTCACATTTTGGGCAAACTTGCATATTGCGTTTTAATTCTTCGGTATATAACACCTGTTCACAACTTGTACATTTCGTCCAAACACCTTCTGGAATTTTTGACTTACTTGTTGAAGATGAAGATGTTCTACCTAAGATTTTTTCAATCCAACTCATTTTTACACCTTATTTTGTGTTGAGAAAATTGCCTGTATTAAAGCATAAAATTGCTTTTTTGGGTATTGAAAAAATAGAAAATGTGACTACTCCGACAAGAATAGATAATTTTGTAAATTTTCTTCAAGAACAGACCGCTTGATACTTGCTAAAAAGTCAAATTAGTCGTATAAAATAACAATTTTGCAACACAACTCAATGAGGAAATCCAATGTCTATGTTTAGTCATATTCAAGCAGCACCTGCTGATCCAATTTTAGGTTTAGGCGAAGCGTTCAAAGCTGAAACTCGTGCTGAAAAAATCAATTTAGGTATCGGTGTTTATAAAGACGCAAAAGGTCAAACCCCGATTGTTAAAGCAGTAAAAGAGGCAGAAACTCGTTTGCTGGCTAATGAAAATACCAAAAACTATTTAACCATTGACGGTATTGCTGATTTTAATAAACAGACACAAGCTCTACTTTTTGGTGAAAATGCCGATGTGATCACATCTGGTCGTGCAAAAACTGCTCAAAGTTTAGGTGGAACGGGAGCATTACGCATTGCAGCCGAATTTATTAAACGCCAAACGAGTGCAAAAAATGTGTGGATTTCAACACCAACTTGGCCAAACCATAATGCTATTTTTAATGCGGTGGGTATCAATATTAAAGAATACCGTTACTATAACAAAGAAACAAAAGCGTTAGATTGGGATAATCTCCTTGCCGATCTTAGCCAAGCTGAAGCTGGCGATGTTGTCTTACTACACGGTTGCTGTCATAACCCAACAGGGATCGACCCAACACCAGAACAGTGGAAAACCCTTGCAGATCTATCTGCTAAAAAAGGTTGGTTACCATTATTTGACTTTGCTTATCAAGGTTTCGCCAATGGTTTAGAAGAAGATGCCTTTGGCTTACGCACTTTTGCACAAAATAACCCAGAGCTTTTAGTTGCAAGTTCATTCTCAAAGAACTTTGGTTTATACAATGAGCGTGTTGGTGCATTTACGCTTGTTGCTACCAATGCTGAAACAGCAAATAACGCATTCAGCCAAGTTAAATCAATTATTCGTGTACTTTACTCTAACCCATCATCTCACGGTGCAAGTGCAGTTGCAACAGTGTTAGCTGATCCAGAACTAAAAGCAAATTGGATTGCTGAATTAGCCGAAATGCGTAACCGTATTAAAGAAATGCGTGCTAAATTTGTTCAGCTTTTAAAAGAGAAAGGAGCAACACAAAACTTTGATTTTATTATTGCTCAAAATGGTATGTTTTCTTTCAGTGGTTTAAGTCCTGAACAAGTCGATCGTTTGCGTGATGAATTTGCTATTTATGCGGTTCGTTCAGGCCGTATCAATGTGGCTGGTATTACTGAAGATAATATCGATCGCTTATGTGAATCTATTGTGAAAGTGTTATAACACAATAACAAGCGGTGGGATCTGCAAAATTTCTCGCAAATTCTACCGCTTCATTCTTATTACCCTCTCAAATCATTCGCTTGTTGCAATAAATTTCGGCTCTCTTTTAGGAATTGTTCTGAATATTCTCCAAACCATTGATGCACTTTTTTAAAAGTTTCTATAAAGCCCTGTTTATTTTGCTGTTGGAAGAATGCTAGGCTTTCTGCAAAAGTTTGCTGAAGTGATTCAATAACGGCTAAATTTTCTGGTTTATCCGAAATAATATCGGCATATAATGCTCCATCTTGAGCAAATAAACGCCCTATCATTGCTAATTCTAAACGGTAAATTGGCGAAGATAATGCCAATAATTGCGAGAGCTTGATAGGTTGCTGTGAAAGATGTAAACCATACGCAAAGGTTGAAAAATGGCGTAGTGCTTGAATGTAAGTCATTGCGTGATCGTGTTCTTTCGCATCAATATATTCGATTTTCCCACCCCAAATTTGGATCTGTTCTAATAGCCATTGGTATTGTTCAGAAGAACGTCCGTGACAACAAGCGGTCACTTGTTTTGCAAAACTTGCAATATCTGGCCCAAACATTGGATGAAGACCGACTACTGCCCCTTGATGAATTTCAAGCATTTTTGCTAACGGCTGAGCTTTAACTGAAGTGAGATCAGCCAAGATCATATTTTCTGTAAGATAAGGCTTTAATGTTTCAAGTATTGGTAAAGTGTGATCAATAGGTACAGAAACTAAAACTAAATCAGCCTTATGCAAAATCTCTGCGGCATTGCTCCAATCATCTTTATCTAAAATAGCAACAGGATAACCTGAATTTACAAAATAGCGTGCAAACAGACCACCAAGTTTCCCTTTTCCGCCCACTACAACTATTTTTTTGATTGATGGATTCACGGTTTTAAAACCATGTTTATTTTCACTTGCATAAGACTCTCGCATTACTCGGCGTAAAATATCTTCAATGAGATCAGCAGGAATACCACGCTTTTCAGCTTCTTCTCTGCGAGCATTGATCATAAAGGCTTCTCGTTCTGGTGCATAAATAGGTAAACCGTACTGATGTTTAATTTTTCCCACTTCTGCGACTAATGCTAAACGCTGTGCCAGTAATTCGATAAGCTGTTGATCTAATTTATCTATTTCTTCTCTAATCGGTTCTAATGGATTCATACTCATTTTCTTAACTGCTCTGCAAAATGGGTTAGTAATGCTTCTGTTGTTTGCCAATCAATACACGCATCTGTTATAGATACACCATATTGCATCTGTTCGAAAGGTTGTTCCGATGATTGATTTCCTGCAAAGAGATGACTCTCTAACATTAAGCCTATAATTGATTTATTGCCATTGAGTAATTGTTGTAACACATTCTCAGCCACTATCGCTTGTCGGCGGTAGTCTTTATTGGAATTTCCGTGGCTACAATCAATCATAATAGCTTCTGGTAAATTAGCTTTACGCAGAGCTTGTTCACATTCTTGTACATACTGACTTTCAAAATTCGGGTTTTTGCCGCCTCGTAAAATAACGTGTCCATCAGGATTCCCTTTTGTATGTAAGATAGTAACCTGCCCAGCTTGGCTAATACCAAGAAAACTATGCCCTTGTGCTGATGCTTGCATCGCATTGATGGCGACCGCTAAATTTCCATCTGTTCCATTTTTAAAGCCAACTGCCATTGATAATCCCGATGCCATTTCTCTGTGCGTCTGAGACTCCGTTGTTCTTGCTCCAATAGCTGACCAACTAAATAAATCCGCAAGATATTGTGGTGTGATAGGGTCAAGTGCTTCTGTGGCAAGTGGTAAACCGAGTTCAGCAATGTCTAACAATAATTTGCGAGCAACACGCAACCCTTTTTCGATATCAAAAGTGCCATTAAGATTAGGATCGTTGATTAAGCCTTTCCAACCTACTGTTGTTCTCGGTTTTTCAAAATAAACCCGCATCACAATGTAAAGTTTATCTGACACTTTATCAGCCAATATTTTAAGTTTTTTAGCATATTCTAGGGCAGATATAGGATCGTGAATAGAACAAGGCCCAATAACAATAAGCTGACGTTTATCTCGCTTATGAATAATATCTGAAACTATTTTTCTTGATTTTTCAATCTGTTGCTTTAACTTTTCTGAAAGTGGAAATTCTTCCTTTAACATTTTAGGAGTTAAAAGCAGTTTTTCATCAATAATGTTTACATTATGTACACTATCTTGATTAAACACAGTGTTCATTTTTATTTCCTTGTGTAAATTTTAAATTACAAGATAATTTACAAGGTTATATGTAAAGTTTCAACTATTTTTTGTTTAACTTGTTCTACGGTAATACGGTTCATTAAATCTTTGCTCTTTGCTCTTGTCGCCCAAGGAAGCTCTTGCCAAGGTTTACTATATTCTTGCAAAATAGCCTCATCGTAAACAGAAACAACTTTATCTAAATCGTTATAAGGCCCTGTTCTTAGCGGATTATGAATAGCGTAAAGACCAATAATCGGCGTATGTTGTGTTGTTGCGATATGTGCTGGTCCAGAGTCAGATGAAATAACAAGATCTGCTTGTTGAATAACTGATGCCAACTGCTTTAATGATGTTTTCCCTGCTATATTGCGTGTTTTAGGCACAAGTTGATGAATTTTAGTAGCAGTTTCCATTTCATAAGCAGAAGGTGAGCCACAAATAATTACGTTAATATTGTGTTCTAATAAAAAATTAGCAATCTCAGCATAGCGTTCAGGTAACCAATCTTTCTCTTTTTTACTAGAACAAGGTGCGATAACCACATTTTTCTTCTGTGGATCAATAAATTGTTGGCTGTATTGTCTATCTTGCTCACTTATCGGTAAGTACCATTGCGTACTTAAATCTGTTACACCAACCGCTTTTGCAAACATCATTTGTCCGTCTAAAACGTGTGGTGATGCACTCTGTTCTACTTTACAGTGAGTAAAAAGCCACTGCCCTTCTCTTGCACGATCACGATTAAATCCAACCTTAACTTTCGCTTTAATGCCTAAAGAGAGCATTGACGCTCTAAATGCTGTTTGCAAATTTAATAAATAATCAAACCGCTTGTGGCCTAATTGACGCCATAACGCCCAAATACCTTTCCAACCTGTCTTTTTATCATAAGGAACTAGAGTCACGTTTGGAATGCCAGCCATTAAAGTAGCTTCTGCTTTGCCTAAAATCCACGTTATGTCAGCATTAGGGTATTGACGTTGAATAGCTTGCACAACGGCAAGTGTATGGCATACATCACCAATTGCCGATAAACGTAAAACACAGATTGATTGAACAGATTGCATTAGAATTTCCTAATAAAAATATGATATTACAAACATTTTGCTGGCTTTGGTAAACCTGCAATTTTAGTGGCTTGTTTAGCAGGGCCTTCAGGAAATAAACGTTGTAGATAACGGCTATTGCCCTTTTCTTCACCAAATTTCTGTGAAAGTGCCTTAACTAACATTCTAATTGCTGGGGAGGTTTTATATTCTTGATAAAACTCTCTGACAAAAAAGATAATTTCCCAATGATCTTCGGTTAATTCAAGATGATCTTTTTTAGCAATTTCTACCGCTAATAATTCGGACCAATCACCTAAATTTCTTAAATAGCCGAACTCATCGGTTTCAAATTTTTGCTGATTTAATTCAATAAAATAAGTCATACTCAATGTTATAGAAATAAAAAATGACACATTACTGTGGCATATTATTTAATGGTTAATTAGTCGTCATTACCTAATACACCGAAGATATTTAAGAAACTGACGAATAAATTATAAAGTGAAACATATAGATCAACAGTTGCACGAATATAGTTGGTTTCACCACCGTGAATAATATTGCTTGTTGCAAGTAAAATCGCACCGCTTGAGAATACAATAAATAATGCACTAATTGCTAAATTTAATGCTGGAATTGCTAAGAAAATATTTGCAACTACACCAACAAGTAAGACCACAAATAATGCAATCATCATTCCTGATAAGAAAGACATATCTTTCTTAGTCGTTAGTACATAAGCTGAACACGCAAAGAAAACTAAGGCGGTTGCACCAAATGCTAACGCAACTACATCACCTAAGCCATTGCTTAAATACGCATTTAAAATCGGCCCTAAGCTGTAACCTAAGAACCCCGTCAATGCAAATACACTAGCAATACCTGCTGCACTATTTGCTGTTGCGTGAGTTAAAAAGAGTAAGCCATAAAAACCGACTAACATTCCCCACCAAGGTAAACGAGGTAGATTTAATACCATCGCAGCGACTGCGACAACTGATGAAAATGCGAGTGTCAGTGCTAATAAAAAGTAAGTGTTGCGTAACACTTTATGGGTGCTAATTAACGATTCATTTCTGGCACTTGTCACTAAACGTTCTTGCATAAAAACTCCTGTAAATTAAAAGTTATTACTTGGTTAAAAATAGGCTTTAAAGTAGCGATTATTAAAGAGAATGTCAATTTTTATTCACAAACTTCTTCCACCTGTATTGGTTTTGTAGCCTCTCCAATAAGTTCTTTCAATTGCTCCTCAGTGCTAACTAATGTGTTAAAAATTTGCCCACCGCTGATGTGAGCTAAACAATCCGTATAATTCCCAAGGGCATTGATCTGCACAATATTCACTTTTAATTTCGGGCGAGATTGAATTTCTCGGCTTAGTAGCTCACACTCATTCCTATGTGTACAATCACTATTACCATCCGTAATAAAAAGAATTAATGCCTCTCTATCCTTGCCATCGACAAGTTTAAGCGCCCGCTGTAATCCTTCATAAATAGGAATTCCTGGCACTTTATTTTGCCTAATTTTTAAATTTTGGATTTGTTTTTCTAATTTAGCACGTTGTTCACCACTAAAAATACCGTAAGATTTGGCTGATTTCCGTTCATTATTACTCAAACACCCCCTTAATTCGACTAAACCAATATCAATACTGCTATCAATCGATTTCAGTAACTCAAGCATTGCACTTTTAGTTGCACTAGCCCGGTTTGGTTTACGGTACATATAATTAATATCTCTTTGACTAACTTCTCTACGTCTTATCATATCTTCAAATGTCAAGATACTCTCTGGTGTTTCTTTAATAGTATACTTCATAGCCGCTGCATTATTGAAAATAATCACCATTTGAGGAGCTTCTCCTGGAATAATGTTTTGGCGACAAACTTTAGCTGGTTTAACCTCTTCTACCGTTTCTGGAAGCGCTTCCTCTTTCACCGGTTCTTCTACTTTTGGATCTTCCTCTTTAGGTTCTTCTGCCTTCGGCTCCTCCACTTTAGGCTCTTCTACCTTCGGTTCCTCCACTTTTTGTGGCTCTTCTATTTTTGGTGGCTCCACATTTGCTTGAGGCAATGTTTCCACTTCTGGGCGATTAAACCACCAACAAAGTAATGAGCCTAATAAGAGTAACAATAGTAGAGGTAATAAGAAATAGCACCAGCGGTGTTTATTCGTTGTGCTAGCCACCGGCGCTACCGGGGCTGGTGCCTCAACAGCTTTTTTCCCTAGCCCCCAACCTGTTATCACTGGCTCATTATTTACAACAAAAATTTGTTTCGTATTATGCTTTGCCCCTTCAACTAATTGAGATAGGCGAGTAGATTGCTCTTGAGTAATTTCACCTTTACTGGCAAGAGAGTGATTAAGCTGTTCAATGGCTGAAATTCGCTGTTCAATAATAGGGTTGAGTTTATTAAGCTGCTGTTTATCCGCTTCACTATTACTTAACAAGTAAGGTTGCCCTTCCAATTCACTATACCACTCAACCGTTTGGTTATCTGATTTGATTTCTGGGCGAGCAAATAATGTTGCTGTGCTAGGAGAGAGATGTCTAAGAATAATTTGTCTAAGCTCATCGTAATGACTGAAAAGAGCAATAGCATTTTGATTTATTTCTTCCACGGTAAAACGAGCGAGGCGCTGCATAACCAATCCTTATAACTTAAATTTGAACAAAATCCCCTACTCTTGTAGAGAATTGCAAAGAACTAAAAGAGCAAGAGGCGTAATACATCTTGCCCTATTAGATTTTATAGTCCTAATGCTTTTTGGTAAGTCGCTAATTTACGCTGTAATTTTCGTAATTCAGCTTGTTTTACTTCATCTGATACTGATGAATCATTTACCGCTTGAATTTGGCTTTCTGCATCCTTAATTTGCTGAAGAATTTGATCGTTTCCTTTCGCTTTTTCTTTAAGTTGAGCAGCATAATTACTTACAGTCTGATTTAGCTTGTTAAGTTCGGCTTTTTTGCCTTTGAGTTTTTCCGCAGATTGCTCAGCCTTAGCTTTTGCAGCTCGATTCGCTTTTTGAAGGCTACTATTATGAGCTTGCGCTGCAGCTAATTCTGCTTCTTTATCCGACACACGTTGGTCGTAACTTCCTGAGCTTGCACAAGCAATTTTACCAAAAAGCCCTAATGGTGCATTTGGATCACATTCTGCTGTGCTAGCAGAACAAGCCATTAACGTTGCTGCACTAAAAATACATAAAGATAGTTTGACAATTTTCATATTAGCCCACCTGAATTGCTGAACGTTGTTTTACTTGAGCATTAAGAATTTTTTCATAGGTTGCAATTTGTTTATTCAACTGTGCAATATCTCGATCAAGTGCTTTGCTTCTAGTACCAGCTTTCTTTTCTTCTTTTGCAGCACCATTTAAAACTGCAAAATTAGACTTCATTCCTTTTAAGCGATTTTGTGCTGCTTCAATATCCTTATCAATCTGAGCAAGTTGCTTCTTCGCATCTTCTCTTTTAATCGTCCCTGCTTTAAGTTGCGCATTTAACGTTTTGATTAAGCTATTATTTTTATTTGTTTGGCTTTGTAATTTAGCCGTAGATTTTGCAACCATTTGTGAGTTTTTACGAATATCTGCAATATAAGCATTTAGGCGATCTTCTTTTCTAGCGTAAGTTTTACGTTGTTTCTCTAAATAATAATCTGCCGTCATAGCCGCACCACAACCAGCAACTCCTCCTGCAACACCACCGATAATTGCACTTTCAGTACTACCTCCAGCTAATAAAGTTCCACCAGCTCCTAATATAGCACCACCTAAAGCACCGATAGCACAAGATCCCCAACCTGAAGAACTGAAGAACTCAGCATCATCACCACCTGATAAACTACTTGATGAAGATCCTGGTAGATTTGAACAACCACTTAATGCAATGGCTGAGGATAAGGTCAAAATACCAAATGTTTGCTTAAGTTTCATATAAAATTTCCTTCTATAAGTTAGTTTTGTTGTTTGATTTCTGTACATTGCTTGAGCCATTTATCTCGCCCAATTTGCCCATTTTTGTAGTACTGGCTTAAATGGCTCCAATATAAATCAATATATTGAGTAATGTTTACCGCTTTTTCACCATTAGCGAGTCTTTTCTCCCCCATAATTTTCTTTGTTCTGTCTATTTGTGCCTCAATGGTATTTTGGCTATAGGTGTCAAACGTAGCTGTAATTGTACTCGTGTAATAATTCAAAACATAATCACGGGCTTTTTCTGCTTCGGCTAATTTTAGCTTAAAACTTTCTCGTTTTTGTTCGAGTAACTGTTTAAGTTCAGGATCTTGTTCTGCATTGAGTCCTTCTTCAAAACTCTGAATTGCAATTTTTTCTCTTTCAACCACCGCTTCTAAATCAGATATGTTAGCACATAAGAAAGCACCTAGTTGTAAACTGGATCGAGCAGCAGCATCACGCTGTTCATCACGAGCTTGGTTAGATGCTCTTAGCTCTTCTTTTGTTTTATTGATTTCATTTTTTAATTTGTCATCTTCAACATTAGAGGCTAGTTTTTCTAACTTATCAACAATGTTTGTATCATTTTTATCTTTCCCTCCACTACCTAGAGCACTCCACTCTTGACGGATCATTTTAATTCTTTCACTTGATGTCAGTAATGGTGCTGTAACCACTAAACGAAATCCCATATCTCTTTTCTTTGTTGCACCATTTGCATCATAGTAAGGAATTTCAATTCTTGATACATTATCAACCTCACTTTCAGGTTTAATATAACTTCCTCCACGAACGATTATTCCACCTTCTTGTCCGTGATAGCGATCTAATTTATTCGCTTGAAAGCTGTCAAAAACCATTTCAGACACGTTACCTAAAGTATCAAACAATCCTAATGGATTTGGCGATAAACGACCTATCAGCTGTAATTTACCATTTGCCGATTTAGATGACCAAGCATAGTTATTAAATCCATCAGGCATCGGAAAGGTATTTTCACGAAAAACACCTGGATCTACTGCCGCTCCACCACGAGATGCATATTCCCATTCAACATTTGTTGGTAAACGAACAAAACCTTTTGCTCCATCTTCTACCGGAAGTTTATCCGCTGCATTTTTAAGCAACCACTCACTATATTTACGAGAAAACTCAACTGCATCAAACCAACTAACATTTGTTATTGGCATCACCCCTTTCATATTAGGAGCTGTACATTGCTCTCCTTTCATCACTGCATTATATTGTGCTTCTGTAACTTCATATTTTCCGATAAGAAAATAGCGTTCTTTTGACTGATCGCTGAAGCTACCGGCAATATATGCTGGTGTCGCATATTGAGCATAATTATCTTCTTCGTTGCTATTACCACCTAAGGTAATTTTGGTGTCATCTAAAGGTTTATTGGTGTTTGTTTTAATCACCCTAAACACCATACTGCCGTCACAAGGCATTGGTAAAATAACGTCATCTGCAAGTGGTTTTGGGTTAAAAAATTTTTCTTCCCAAGCTGCTTCTGCCACAGTAGTAAAAAGACCTAATCCTAGTGCTACCCATTTTTGTGTGTTATATGTCACGTAAACTCTCCGCTGGTTGAATTTTTACAGCTCGTATTGCACCAATTCCTGCAACAATACTTGCCAAAATTAAAGATAGTAAAAAAGCGATGAGCAAATGCCCTAAATTCAAACTACTGATAAAAATTTGCGATAAATTCTTACCTAAAATGTGGTTAAATATTTGACTCCCGACCATAAAAAAACAGAGTGAAAAAATAAACGCTAATCCACTTAATATCATTGATTGGAATACCAAATAAACGCCCACTGCTCTTTGTTGAAATCCGAGTAAACGTAGCAAAGCAATATCTTTACGTTTACGGTCAATATTTGCTAAAAATGCACCAAATAAAGAAAGCACACAACCAATTATTGATGTTAATGCAATAACAATAAAGATCATATTCAATACCGAATTGATTGCTTTCACATCAGAAATCGCCCTAGCTTCTGTGTTTGTTTCAATGGCTTTTTTTCTCAGTTTTTGAGCTAAAGGTTCTACATCATCAAGACTTTGGGCATAAATACGTGCTCTAGCAAAATGTCTTTCCTTTGCTAATTCCATTCCTTCAATATGCGGAAAGACATCTGTGTAAATGTTGTCTTTATAATTTTCAATACCTAATAACACATCTAAAGGCACAAATACCGCTCTTTTAGATAGACTTTCTTTAGGCAAAATATCATCTACCGAAAATACAAGCTGTTCATTTTCTGCTTGGTTGTTTTTATTTCGAGTAACGATTATGCTAATTTTATCTTGCTTTCCAACTTTCAACTCTTCCGCTGCAAGTGAACTTAGAATAACACCATTTTTACGTGCTATTTTGGCGTGTTCCAATAAAGGATCGCCTAATTTGGTTGGTATGAGATCAACATTTCGGCTATATCTACTTGTTGTACCAGCTTCATTTGCCACCCTCAAATCAACGGAAACACTCAATGAGCGAGTAAGTGGTATCGAAAATTGTGTTTCTGGCTGTTGTTCTAACCAAGTAAACCATTCCTTTGAAAGCATTGAATTGGTCGTGATTTTAATCTCTAATGTAGAAGGATTTTTAAGCAATTTATGATGTAATTGCGAAACTACACCATACTTCAAGCTAAAAAGAAGCAATAGCGGTGCAATAACAGCAACAAGAGAGGCGATAATGCAGAATGATACTTTTTTATCAAACCACAAATCTCTAAGGGCAAGTTTTCCTAAAGTAAGCAATTTATTGAATTGTAATTTTCTCATTTCTACCCCTATTGCTCACTAAAGATTGAATGACGTCTATTATCGCTTAACTTAGCTTGCAAACAACGTATGTTTTTATCTCTAATTAATTCCCAATCGTGAGTTACTGTTATTACAGATATACCTTGTTCTTTCGTTAAGGTTAGCATTAAATCAAACAATACACAGGAATGATAAGGATCTAATGCCGAAGTTGGTTCATCTGCGAGTAATAGAATAGGCTTATGAACAATAGATCTGACAAATGCAACTCTTTGACGCTCACCAATAGAGAGTTGTTTAGGGTATTTTTCAAGTAAATGAGAGATATTTAATTGCTCACATAATGAACTAATCCATAATTTATCGTAAGGAACATTTAACGCTTCACAAGGTAGTTGAATGTTTTGTAGCACGTTTAAAAAGGGTAATAACCCTCCGCTTTGGAGCATAAATCCTAAGCTTTTTGCTCGAATATCCGCTAACTCTTTATGCCGATTTTGTTGAATTAAAGGATGAAGATCTAGCGTAGTTTGTTTGCTTGTAAGCTGATAGCTAGAGATATGATCGGGACTAAGTATTAGTCCGATCATCTCTAATAAAGTGCTTTTTCCACAACCACTTTGTCCACATATTGCCACCATCTCACCGCTTGTTAGAGCTAAACTTGGCAATGCGACACAAAAGCTATTTGATTGGCTACCACGAGTGATAGATAAATCTGAAATTGTGAGCATATTATTCCTAAATATATAAAAGCGAGATCCTATAGAAATCTATGGTAATGCCTCAAGCGGTACTGGATATACATTTTCTTGCGGATCAGAACCTTCTGATAAAGAAATCCAGCGAGATTGATCATCATTGTAAACACGATAGTGTCTCAGTTTACTATTCAAATCACGAATAAATTTCTCTTGCTCCTGAACGCTCATACCTTTCCAAGTATCTTCATCAATCGCCGTTACCTGGCTTTTATAAGGAATATCATCTAAATACTCCCCTAATAGACCTAACTCTGCTAATTTAGTTGAAGTTCCTTCTTTAATTTTATTAGGGTCTTGTCCCATTGCGGCAGCAACAGAACGAAGTTGTGCAAACATATCACCTGATGAAATTAAGCCTTGATTTGCCGCATCAGCAATTTTCTTTACTACCTCGCTTAAATCACTTAGTTGTGATTTTGTCAATAAAATATGAGCTTCTGCTGTTGGTGCAGTAGGCTTCATAAAATCACGATCGCTTACCCAAGCTCTAAATACAGGAGGTGCTTTTGTATTATTTACATTTCCTAAGTAAGATAACTGCATCGCTTTTCCTAACAAAGAGGCATCTTTTTCAATTTCAGATTTATTATCATCTTTGTTATCAACTGCGTGTACAGCACTTCCAATTGCACTTTCACCCGAATAAGCCAATTTAACCTGTGAACTTAATGCATTTGCTAATAATGAGATATTTTTGCCAAACTCATCTACATCACCTGCATTCACTGGATAGTAAAGAGGTTTATTTACAACACTATTAAAAGACAATTCTCTATATTGTGCTTCTGCGATTGCGTGATTCTTTTTACCTGATGGCGTTTTTAAGTGCAAAGTATAAAGTGCAACGCCCCTGTGTTGAGCTTCTAAACGTAACTGCTTCGCATCAAGCCCTGTCGTTGAGATAGGATTATCACCTTCAATTGCACCTGCATCAGTGATTAGAACTAAATAACGAGCACCGAATTCATTCCAATTCACCTCATTAAGAGCTTGGTTAATCCCTGCGTAAGCATCTTCACTAAACTCTTTAGACGATATAGTCGCTTGTTTTAAATTAGCAACTTTATTCATAAAGTCTTTGCCATCTTTCACTGTGTTTGGGCTAACGAACATTTTAGAAGTGTATTCCAAACCAGGGACTGCATCAGTGCTTGAGCGGAAAGCAACCAATCCAAATTTTACTTTATCTAACAAGTTCTCTTTTTCTATTTTTTCATAGACTTTTTTAATTGCATCTCGAGTACGGTTGATATAAGGATCCATTGATATCGTAGAATCAATGACGAAAACCACCGCTGCTCTGAAGCCGACGATCTCTTGATCAGATTTTTGTGGCTGAGTGGTTTTATTATCGCTATTTTTATCTTCTTTTGTAACTGAAGCCACTTCAAGAACACGTTCATAAAAACCTCTTCCATTCATTACCTCTTCACCTTGTAAAATAGGTAGTAAGTAGAAATTTTTCTGAAAATCAACGAATTCTTCTGGCTCTTGCGATAGTATTTCAGGTACAACTTTCTTTTGAGCTAATGCTGTTCGCATTGGTTCAAGGATTTTTGCTGGCTCGCCATCATTAACTACTTTCTCCAAACTTGCTCTATCCTTAAAAAATAACAGAGGATCACGCCCTGAAGGGTTAGTAAATACCATTGTCATTTGCATATTCCAAGGAACAGCACAATTCGCATCAAGCCAACCTACTGTTTTCCCTAGTGTATCAGGTCCGATTTGTAGCATTTCAGTACCTGAAATATTCTCTCGTTTATACACATAGTAACGAGAGAAAGCGGGTACTTTCTCCCCTTTTTTTGCATCATTTGTTGGGAGTAGCTCACAACTTGGCGTGCTTAAAACTCGTTGATAGAGTGTGCTTTTTCCTTCTTGTAAAAGTGGTTTCTGCTCTGCTATTGCATATTGGCTGAATATCATTGAAAGAGCGATAGAAGCAAGTTTGAAATTTTTCATTATTTTTTCAACTCCTCAAGTTTTTGCTTAGCGACAGAATTATTTGGATCATAACTTAACACAGTTTCATACCAATAAATTGCTGTCGATTTATCTTCTTGGAAACAAGCACTACTTGTCTCATACTCTTTAGCGTAAGCTAACGCAATATCTATATTGCCACTTTGAGCTTGGTTAGCATACAAACGCTGAGCAATACCACATTTATTTACCTTTTTCGCATTATCAATAATTTCTAAGATACGCTTCGGTTCAGGGCTGCTTTTCAAGCAAGATTGTAGGAATGCTAAATCATCACTGTGATTTCCATCTATATCACAAGCAGATTTTTGCACTTCTGCTGGCTTATCTGAATTTAAAAACAGATAAATTCCACCGCCTATTAAAAGCAAGATAACTCCTACAATAATTCCTAATAATTTTTTCTTTTTAGGCGTCGCTTGAGGTTCTTCTTTAGATTCTTCTGGTTGAACTTGTACTTCACTTTCAGTACTATCCGAATTTACCACAAACTCAACCACTTCTTCAGGTCCGGTCAATTGTTCGCTATGATCTTCCGTAACAGTATTTTCAACATTCTGTGCATTTTCTGCAATTTTAGGACCAGAAAACTCCCTTACATCATCACTACGAGAGGAGTCACCGCTTGCAAGAGAAGCTAAAATGTTACCTACCATTCGCACAGGACCAGAGTCCGTTGAAGATATATTCGTACTGTCACGCACAGCTAACATATAGCGTACATTGCCAACTTGTTGTACCAATGAATCAATTATATTTGGTCCAATAACGCCCTGTAAGACCTCATCAGAAACATTCATCTCTGCAAGTTTATGCCATACAGGCTCAGCCTGCCAAAGATCACCTTCTACAAAATACTTACCATCTTGATTACGTTGTATGCTTATTTCAACATCAGCTGTTCCTTTCCATTTCGCTGCACTGAAATAAGCATATCCAGGACGATTTTCCTTTAACTCAATTCTTAACACAATATTTCTCCTAAATGCTACCCTTTAATTTCAGCCTGACGATATACCGCTAGAACATTACCAAGTTTTGTATTCGCTACAACATCAATTTCACGACCTGCACTATGTCCTGCGTTACTTTCTGCAAATCGACCAAAAGCAACAAACCAATCAAACAAATAATGTTGTGTAAACTTATTTGTATGTTCATTTAATTTAGGTAGTCCATTAACTTTTTCTACTTCTTGATATTCAAAAATACTACTTTCTACAGCAATGCGGCTTGCAGGTCTTTGTGTAGTAGGCATATCAATAAAGCCTAACCAAGCGATAAAATCTGCAATTGCGGTACTGATGGAGAATACTTGACGCTCAGCAAGCTGATCACGCTTACTACCAGCACTCTCATTTTGGAATACCACTTGAGACAATTTTCCTTGTAAATTCAGTCTATTCGCTCCAGTAATAATTTCACCGACAATAGATTCTATTGTTTGCGTAGAAAAACCAAAGTATTGCATAAAATGCTGATCTGAAGAGATGTTTCTTAGATGCTCAATCCAAGATTGGAAAGCAGCCATCGCAAAGCGAGACTCTACCACCTTATCTTTAGATTTATCTTCCATTGGAATTTGCTCTGGCTCAGCAAAAATATCAAAAGGTTGAGAATCAAAACCAAATCCTGCATCAAACGTTCCAACATTTGATTCTTGCTCTTCTGGTTTTAATAATACCTCTTCATAATCAGAGAAATATAAAGAACGAATTGTTTCTTCTGGTAATTGCAAGTACCTGAGCAATTCACCAACCAAGAGTGCTTTTTTATTCAATTCAGCAACAACTGCTTGTGCCAGCTGACGTTTTTTATTTACTTCCTCGGCACCATCACTTTGATACCAATTCGCAAAACGATTTTCTACAATATGCTGAATAGACGCATTAAGCTGCTCAGTTAAACGTTGTGCTTTAACTTCTGGTAATGCAATTGTTTTTAGGTAGTCACTAATTCTTTGCATACCACCATCGTTTAACTTCATCATTGCATCCCAAGCAATTTCAGGCTCTGCCACGTGTTTTTGTATATCAGGATCATTCGAAAACGTAGAACGCAATAGATTAAGCTGTGCTTGCTCTTGAGCTGCGACACCCAATTCATCAGAGCCATTCATATCCAAAAAGGCAACTTTAAAGCCAGGTTTACGAACAAGAAAAACATTATTAAATGGTTTTCCATTTGACCAGTTATTCAACCATTCGTAATTACCAAAACGTTCTAAAATAGTTTGCTTCAGTAAACCACCTTGCCCCCAGGAGATTTTTAAGAGATCTTCATCTTTACTCAGGTCGGCAGTAATACGCATATCAAACATTGTAATTGCCCATAACAGACCCGGTTTGCGAATACTTCTTGTCTCTGCTGTATCCCCTTGAGTTTTATTGATCCAGCGTTCAAGAACTGGTCCAACACTATTTACATCAGATTGCTTAGTTGAAGGCGTACACACAACTAAGATATTCATTTCTTGGCTATCGGTATAACGTTCAAACAGATAAGCAACCTTACCCCTTAAAATCAGTTGTGAAACAGGATTCCCCTCTTTCACTTCATTTAGTGATGTAATAGCTAATCGTCCGCGATAGCCTGGAAAATCCAATAAATCGACACTTTCTACTGCTGGAACACGAGTTGGATTAACTAATGGGAAAACCAATTCCGCCGTTAAAGCGGTCAGTTCCGCCAAAGAAATTTCAACAGGCTCTCCAACATTACCTTCTTCAATTAAAGGGCGAACAGATATGTTCTCATCTTTATCTGTCCCAAGGCGTTCAAGCATATCCACATTCATAATGCTATCCGCTTGAGAAAGCCCACCCGAGCCATTATCTTTTACTACCGCAGAAATCGGTGCATATACACGCTCTGCATAGCTCAATTTTGCTAATGTTTTTGCAAATTGAATATAAATTTGAGTAAGCTCTGGAATCTCTGCCCAGAGAATAGAAAATAATGTTGCTCGATCTTCTATAGATAAATATGGTGCTAGGGCTGTTGCTTTTGCCCAGTAGCCGCCCTGCAAAGCTGATAATGACTTGCCAAAGCTATCTTGTGCATAATCTTGCAAATCAACTACATCATCTTCCATTACGCCTTTTACAATAGCGGCGTTTTGTTTAGCACTTAACCCTTTTAGCAAGATATTGATACGGGATTGTTCTAGCTGATAAGTAACTCGTTCTTTATCAAAATCGTTAAAATATGAGTTTACTAAAATTTTAGCAATTTCAACTTCTTGGAACAATCTTAATTCAAGAGGGAAACCTGCAACAGCAGCTTTAGCTGAACGAGTAAAACGAGTAACTAATCCAGTCGCTTCTTTCCCTCCACCAGGTGGGTTAATATGACGAATAAAATCTAATTTTTCACCATCAAAAAGCGTTTCTAAATTACCTTTTTCATCCGCAGCTAATGCAGAAATTAAGAAAGATTTACCCGCTTGTGATAAGCCGAAAAAGCCAGCCGCAATAGGCTTAGCAGAAACAGCTCCCAAGCGTTTTGCTTGATTACGTAGGCGTCTTAATTCTAAAATTAAGCTGTCCGCCTCATTATTCAAACGAACGACATTTGGGCGGACCTCACTTACCCAATTAATCGCCTGTTGCGAAGCCTGGAAAACATTGTCCCAAGATTCTACTAAATGGTTTTCTATATTATTGCTCATCGTTTTACACACCCACTATCTAACCAATATTGTGTCTCACCTAATCCTGCATCAGCCATCGTATTAAGACGAAGTTTAATATCTCGGTCTCTGCTGCAAGAACGCCCATTTGAACTTGTTACAGATTTAATATAAAAGTTTTCGGCACGTTCTTTGCTATTTTTATTGTTCTTTATCCCTAAAGTAACTTCTAAAACAACACCTTCATTACCAAGCATCGCCGCCCATTCTCTATTTTCAATTGATAATGTATATAGTGGTGCTGCTACCCATCGTTCCACATTTAACTGGCGGAATCCTAAACGGATAGGACCTCTAACCTCAAAGGAGGTATCAGGAAAATCGTAGTCATCATTATCTAAATCAATATTCTGATAATACACATTAGAATCTTTGATAACATTGTTATTGTCTAACAAGCCGATATATTTCACCGTTGAGTAAGCTTTCATTGCTACAGAACGGAAATAAAAGTTCGGTAAACGTAAATTCTTACTTAAGAAGCAAAGCATCGCACCGACAGCTGCTGTTGTTTTTGGATCTTCAATACGCCCTTGTTTATGGAAAGGATACCAATTCCCTGTTCTATAATGGTGTAGCGGTAAAATTCTACCTGCTGGTAGCGGCAAACGAGATTTAAAAAATGCTTGTACGCCTGGTAAACGAGATGGGCGACCAGTTAAAAGTAATACATCACACTGATAGCTATTAACAACCTCACAGAGTGAATTGAATGTTTTACAAATATCGTAGTAATCACCTCGAATAAATAGGGTATGAATCCTGCGAAGATCTACCCGAACTGGCAAATCTAAAATTGTAAAATCAGGATTTCCTAATGCTCTTGCTATAGGTTCATTGATATAGGATAGTACTGATTCTGTTGGTTGTTCAACTTCTGATAACAATTCCCTAAATGTTAATCCATTAAGTGAATTTTCATTTGTTAATGGATCATACAGCTCATACTCTTTCAATATACGCAATCCTATCGGACTAAATACTTGTAAAGTGAGCTGTTGGCGTAACAATGCATCTTGTACTTTTAATGCTTGTGCCCCAATCAATTCCGAAAGAATTGGATCAGGATCACGCAGTCCTAGTTTTTTCAATGCTTCGGTTAAAGAATCCACCACGACATCACGAATAACATCTAATAAAATGTCATCTCCTGCAACTTTAAATCCATCTCGGAAACGTTGCGTTGGAAGAATATAAGCATTACTTCCGGTACCGCCATTTTCACCATAGTCTAAAGTATAGTCATTGATAACAAGATCCGTTGTTCCACCGCCTATATCCACTGTGGCAATTGTAATACCTTCTTTTTGTTTTTTATCTGGACGGCGTAATGCTTTTATAAACTCTTCAGGACGACCACCATAATTGTTCTGTGTTTCATTAAAGAAATATACAACTTGACCACAAGTTGCTTCATCCCACTGAATAATAACTTCAGGAAGAATTGGCCAATACTTCTCACGTTCAGTGATTTTCTCAAAATCTAAATCGCTCTCAGATTTATCCCAACCTAACGCTTTCCATACCAAACCTGCTGCTTGATAAACAGATTGACGGAAGATTTCTCGTTCGGGTTTTGGCATTGCCGGCGGAATTGTCAAAATAATTGAACGCAAATAACGAGGAGTACGAGAGTGTTCTAATTTAGCACGCTGTGCAGGGCTGTTAATTTGCATTAACGCTTGCATTAATACTTCTGAAAGCATAAAAGTCATCAATGAACGGCGTGAATACTTTGGTTGGAATACTGGCATTTTACGCTCAAACTCCTCATCAATTTCATCACGAAGAGTATGAAGAGCCTCACCAAATTCATTGATTAACCCTGAAAGTGGATCTGCTGTCGCATACGGCTCATAATCTGTTTTGACATACGATGAGTTAAAACGCCAGCCTTGTTCATATTTAGAATCATCCCATAAGTAACGTTTGGGACTAGATAAACCTGTAGAACCTTCATTACCTTCACGACGGCTTGCTAAACGTCCTGCTTCTTTTCCTACACGAGCAATAGTTGGCCACTGAAATGCATCTCGGCGACCACTCTGAACTGAAAAATGGTCTTTACCAAAAAACGCCTGTGCAAATTCAATTCGGCTTTCAAAAGGCTCGCTATAAACCCTTTCAGGTAACGTCAAATCTCGAAGCTGTAATTCATAACGTTTTTTCAAGCCATCTTTTTCTTGTTCGTGATCTTCAATCAAAATACCACATGTTCTTGAATTCCCTACATCTAAAATCATATCTACTGGAATAGATTTGATAATATCATCAGAACGATTTGAAATAACCTTAATTCTAGGCATTTCAATTTCCGTACCAAGCATTGCAAGTATATTCAAGTAGTGACCTTGATAGACTTTTTCTCTAACATCATTTTCTAGGTCATCTGGATGAATTTTAAGACGCTCTGCATCAGGAGCAAGTTCAGTAAAAAGCTCCAATAGCCATTCATTTACCCATTTATAATCTAAAAACCAAGACATTTGATTTGATTGATGAGCTAATCCAAATACCACGCCTGAACGAATATCTTCTTCCGTTGGTGCAAGGTAAGCAACATCAGCACGATTTGGAAAAACTTTCGTATCAAAAGCAATCGTAATGCGGTGTGTGTTACCTTCTTGGTCTGGTGTAGCTAGCTTGATAATTCTAGCACGAGCCCAGTTATATGGACCTTCATCGAAACGATCTGGTGGCACAGTTCTCAGCACAGGAATAGGTAGCCAAACCCCATCAAACAATTTAAATGAATCCTCAACACTGATTTCAAGATCAACTTGAACAATACGTGTTAAATCCGTACTGTCACAGAACCCTTCACCACTTTTATGTTCAATGAGTCTACGTAAAGGAGAGTTTTCGGATTTACCAAAGCTCCCCATACTTTTCGCTCGCCAATCTTTGTCTTTCCAATCAATCTTTAGCCCAAAGTCTAAAAACTGCACGCCGCTGTTCATAATCAGCGACAGTTCTTTTCCATAGTTATGCAATTCTGGCAACATAATCTGTCTCTCTTATCTTAATTTGATTTAATAATAATTGGGAAATTCTGCCCTTTCTCATACTTACCTTGACAGTCTGCTGAACTCTTCGCTCCAGCTCTGCAACTCACGCTTGGTAATTGATAAGTTGAGCCATCACTACATTTTGCAATGCCTGTATTATCAATGTTCAATCTACCTCCATTCATACTTGCGACGACATCACCGGTACATTTCACACCATCACCACGTTTTAATTCGACCTTTCCTTTACCATCATTAAATTTGTAATTTAATCGTAATGGTTTTCCTGTCGTTTTATCCTGAATCCCAGCACCTGCATTCCACTCTCCATTTAGGAAATTCAATTTACCATTTTGCTGGCTATCTGGTGGAATAGTTAGTTTTTTATCATCTTGCTGATTTGGAGCTTGACTATTTTCATCACCTATTGGTAACTCTGGTATGCTTTGATTTTCATCCACAGGATTATCTTTTGAACTATTTTGATTTTCATCTGTGTTAGCTTTATTTTCATCTGCATTAGCTTGGCTTTCAGCCTCATTAGCTTTATTTTCAGCTGCATTGGCTTGGCTTTCAGCCACATTACCTTGATCTTCAGCTGCGTTAGCTTTAGCTAAATCATCTGCGACCGAAGTATCCGGAAGAGTTGGTAATCCGCCATTCTGACCAACAGCTTGATTTGCCTGAGCATTAGTTTCCAAAGTTGCTGGAGCTGTTGTGTCACTAACATAATTTACGGTATCTTTATTTCTTACACTATCTTTATCCCTAAGGACTGGTGTTTGAACATCTATACATCTTTTTTCTAACTCAGGTGTAGTTTGTTCTAATGTATTTAGTAATATTGAATCAGAAATCACAACACCAGATTCATTCACCCAACGATTATTGACAAAATAGTAAAAACTGCCTGAAACTTTTCTAATTTCGCACTCTTTAGGTGTAATTTTAGTTTCGCCTGTAACATTATTCTCAATTGTAACTGTTGGTGTTCCAAACCAATTGAAATGAGGAAATAAAAAGCCTCTAAATAACCAGCATAACAACACGCCTAATAACAATAGCAATGGTAGTATCCACCAAAAACGGCGACACCAGTGTTTAGTAGTAGGAGCTGGTTCTGCTGTTTTTTCTTGAGAGGGTTCATAATTAGAAAGTGGTATTTCTGGGGTTATTGGAGGAACAAGAGAACTTGGTTTTAAGTTTAGAAAAGGGCTTCCATATATTAGGGCATTTTTTTCAGTGAATCCCCAAAAAGTGATCACAGGACGATCATTAACCAAATAAACATGTTCTGGATTTGGGAAACGTAAAGCCTTTAAATTATCAGCATCCTCAATGTTTTTTGATTGTCCACTACATAACAATCTTGCAAAAAGCAACTGATCTCCCTTTGTTGAAGGCGAGGATGTCATTTCACTTCCGAGTTCCAGCATAGTACGCTCAAAAATCTGCAATTCCGCCCAAGCTTTATCTCTCTCTTCTTGTGTGGCTGAAGTCCAAGGTACAATCATATATTGACCGTTTGGCTTATCTGACTCGAATGGAACATACCAATCAATTTGACTACCTTGATCATTACGCTGGGGAATTGCTAAATAATCAGCAAACGCTTTTCCCCGTTTAAATTTGATAGAGTCTCTCAACTGGGAGGCAACAGAATAAACCGCAACACCATCTTGCCCTAAAGCGGTATAATTTTTTATATCTCCGCTTCGTAATAATGCACTTAACATAACATTTACCTTTTCTTTTCAAAATACCTTGTCCAATAAATTGAAATATTCTATAAGATCTGCTTATAAAATGTAAATATCATTAAATTAATATAATTTTTGTGTAAGGATTATTGATATAGTCCTCTTAATGAGTATCAAGTTCTAAGAAATTAGAATAACGTTTAGTCGCTAAACATCTTGGTTAATACGGCTTGAAACCGCATTTTGTTGATTTTTATATTTAGCATCTTTACGGGCATTATAAGGACGTTTCGCCTCGCCACTTAGTATTTCAAAACTTAACGCACCAATTGCCATATTAGGTCTCAGTGCCAAAGGTAGCTTGCCTGCATTAAAAAATTCCAATACGATTTTCCCTTCCCAACCTGGATCAATACGATGAGCTGTAACGTGTACCATTAAGCCTAAACGGGCTAAAGAAGAGCGTCCATCTAACCACCCCACAATATTTGCGGGTAGTTTTACGGACTCTAAGGTGGTAGCTAGAGCCAGTTCCCCTGGGTGTAGGAAAAATGCCTCATTATCAGCAATAATAATTTCATCACTCATTACTCGCTCTAGTTGTGCTGCCATTTCTTCTTTTGGCCCGCTAAGATCGATATAAGGTGTTGAATGTTCACGAAACACACGAAATGAATTACCTAAACGGACATCAATAGTTGCACCATTGATTTTGTCATTTGATGGGCGTGGCGTTAAACTGATAATCTCATCATCTAAATAACGTTCAATATCGCTATCGCACAGACGCATAATTTACCCCTATTTTTGTTTTAATAACTGCTTAATTTGTGCTTTTAAAATGTTGATCGCAATGCGGTTTTTCCCACCTTTAGGAATAATCACATCGGCATATTGTTTGGAAGGTTCAACAAATTGTAAAAACATCGGGCGAACAGTTTTGCGGTATTGGCTTACCACCGATTCCATTGTTCGTCCACGCTCTTCCATATCACGCTGTAAACGGCGGATAAAACAGATATCAAGTGGAGCATCGACAAAGATAGATACATCAATTTCATTACGGATATGTTCATCCGTTAGCAATAAAATACCTTCTAAAATAATAATGCGTTTAGGTGAGAAATGGGTAACAGTAGTTTTGCGGTTATGTTCGGTATAATCATATTCAGGAATTTCAACAGATTTCCCTTGTTTTAGAGTTTGTAGATGAGCAACTAATAAGTCGTGATCCATTGAATTAGGGTGGTCATAGTTGGTCTTTACTCGTTCTTCCATTGCCAAATGGCTTTGGTCTTTATAATAAGCATCTTCTGAAATAATGCCAATATCATCTTGTCCTAATTCATCTTTGAGCTCTTTATAAATAGTTGAAGCAATTAAACTCTTACCCGAAGCTGATGCCCCAGCAATCGCAATCACAATACAAGATTTATTTTCAGTTAAAATCGACATAAAACACCTTAAGGAATGAGAATTTTTGCCATTATACTCTATTTACCTAATATTGCGTAAGCCTAAGCTGGCACTAGCAATTTTATTTTTATACTTATTTTTTAATGCATTGTAGCTACTAACATCATTAACATAAAACTTACCACTGCAAGCAAGAAATGTTTTAAAGAGAATTGTTGTCCTTTTTTAAAAGCCTTAGCACTAAATACAATATATAGCACTAAAAATAGTAATTTTGACAAAATCCAAGTTTCACTGAATGAGAAACCAAAATAGAAAAAAATAATTAAGCCAGAGGCTAAAAGTAGTGTATCAATAAGGTGCGGTGCAATACGTAGAGTTTTATATTGACGCCAATCGATCATACGAGCCGATAACACCCCACGAGTTAATAATAACGCTAAACTCACATAAGCAAGACCAATATGAGCAAAAAAGAGAGATTGCATTATTTAGTTCTCCACAATAACAGATTTTAAATATTGAAAAATTTCACGATAATTTTTTGGTGGTTTATTGGCTTGTTTTTCTTTTTGTGCCCCACGAATTAAATTACGCAAATGTTGGCGATCAAGCTGCGGATATTCGTCTAAAAGTGGATTTAGTGCAACATCGCCTTGTTCTAGAAGTTGATCTCGGGTCAGCTCTAATTTTTGCAACAAGGCTAATTGTTGATTATGACGATTTTCCACTTTATCTAATGCTTCTTGGATAGGTTCTGGATCCACGTTGCGTAACAGCTTTCCGACATATTGAATTTGACGACGGCGAGCTTCTAAACGTAAACGTTGAGCTAATTCAATCGCTTCGCGTAAATTATCTTCTAATGGAATTTTGGCTAAATTGGTTGGGTTTAACGCCATTAGATTTTCGCCTAGTTTTTTGAGATGTTCTGCATCTCGTTTTATTTCACTTTTACTTACCCAGATGATTTCTTCATCTTCATCAGTCCAATCTATTTCATTTTTTCGTTGTTTTCTTGCCATAAAATCCCACGTTTTATAATAACTCGTAATTAAAAAGCCTATCGCAAAGGATAGGCTTTTCTGCTATGATTTTTCGTTTCCCATTCTATGCTGAAATTGTGTTTAGGTCAAACTTCTATCAGCAAAAATGATGTTAAAAATAAGGATAAATAATGGCTTTAACCACCAAACAAGAGCTACAACAACAAGAAGAAATGTTAAGAGAAGCGGTAAGTTCCGCTTTATCTTTTGCAAAAAAGGCAGGGGCAACCGCAGAAGTGGCAGTTACAAAGGTTGCAGGCTTATCTGTTTCTACCCGTTTGGAACAAACAGAAAATATTGAATTTAATAATGATGGTGCGTTAGGTATTTCAGTTTATTTAGGCAAACGTAAGGGTAATGCCTCCACTTCCGATTTACAGCCAGCCTCTATTCAACAAGCGGTGGAATCTGCCTTAGCGATTGCAAAATATACATCGGAAGATGATTGCACAGGCTTGGCGGATAAAGAAATGATGGCGTTTGAGAGTATCGACTTAGATTTATATCACCACGCTGAGATCGATGTGGATCAAGCGGTGCAACTGGCAATAGAAACGGAACACCACGCATTAAACAGTGATGAACGTATTGTAAACAGCGATGGTGCAACATTTAATTCCCATAGCGGTATTCGTGTTTATGGCAATACGCACGGAATGTTACAAAGCTATTTATCAAGCCGTTATTCGCTCTCTTGTAGTGTGATTTCTGCCTATCAAGAACAACTAGAAAGGGATTATGAATACACGATTTCTCGCCAGTTTAATCAATTAGCTACGCCTGAATGGGTAGGAAAACAGGCTGGATTAAAAGCGGTAGAGCGTTTAAATCCACGCCAATTAGCCACCTGTGAAGTGCCTGTTATTTTCTATAATGATGTGGCGACAGGTTTAATCGGGCATTTAGCAGGGGCGATTAGTGGCGGTGCGTTATACCGAAAATCCAGTTTTTTACAAGATAAATTAGGCGAACAGATTTTGCCGAACTGGTTTGCTATTTCAGAACGTCCACATTTATTGCAACAACTTGCATCATCGGCTTTTGATAGCGAAGGGGTGAGAACGGAAAACCGAGAAATTATTACGGACGGTATTTTACAAACTTATCTTTTAACCAGTTATAGCGGTCGAAAACTGGGTATGCAAACAACAGGACACGCAGGCGGCATTCACAACTGGTTAGTCAAACCAAACCGCACTGGTGGGCTAGACGCTTTGCTGAAAGAAATGGGAACAGGGCTGTTAGTCACCGAAATGCTAGGCAGTGCAATCAATGGTGTAACGGGCGAGTATTCTCGTGGTGCAGCAGGTTTTTGGGTTGAAAATGGTGAAATTTGCTACCCAGTGGCAGAAATTACCATTGCAGGCAAGTTGCAAGAAATGTATCAAAATATGGTTGCAGTGGCTGATGATATTGAACACCGCTCAAACATTCAAACAGGTTCTATTTTATTAGACAAAATGAAAGTTTCGGGGCAGTAAGCAATTTAGATTAAGTAAGTGGGGATAAATTCTCCCCACATTGCCTTTGTATATTTCAAATGATTTAAAATACACTTTTTGCTTCTTTTAATAAGGTTTCAGGTACGGTAATGCCTAATTCTTTTGCTGTCTGTTGGTTGATTGATAATTCCATTTTGCTAACAGAGTGAGTGGCAATAGCCCCTGCTTTTTCACCGCGTAAGATGCGAGCTGCAACTTTACCTGTTTCTGCCCCAATATCGTATTGGTTTACTGCATAAGCCGCTAATGCTCCACGTTCTACGGTATCTTTATCTGCTGCAATCACAGGGATTTTTGCTTCTAATGCAGCTTTATGTAATGCTTCATAAGCAGAAACGACCGCATTATCTTCAGAAATATAAATCGCTTGTACTTTACCATTTAGGCTACGAGTAGCTGTACCAATATCTGCACTACGCTGTACTGCAACAGGTACTACTTGAATATTCGCTTTTTTAGCCGCTTCTTTTAATTCGTCAAGCACAATCGCCGAGTTTACTTCCCCTGCACTATACACATAGCCAACCGCTTTTAAGTTTGGTACTAATGTTTGAATAAGCGAGAGCTGTGGTTCAATATCTTTATGATCAGAGATCCCTGTAACATTTGTTCCACTTGGCTCCCAAGATTTAACTAATTTCGCTGCCACAGGATCAGTTACTCCTGAAAAGACAATCGGAATACTACGAGTTGCTGCTACCACTGGCTGAGCACTTGGAGTGGTAATCGGGATAATAATATCGGCTTTGTCGCCCACAAATTTACGTGCAATCTGTGCTGCTGTTGCAGTGCTACCTTGTGCTGATTGGAAATCAATTTTAATGTTCTTTCCATCAACAAAACCTTCTTTTGCCAGCTCTTCAACAACACCTTGACGAATTGTATCTAATGCGGGGTGTTCTACAATTGCGGTAATCGCAACGTTATGTAATTTTTCCTGAGCAATACTCGCCACAGAGAATAAACTTAATGCACTAATCAATAATGTTTTGCGTAATTTCATATAACTTCCTTACTAGATAAAGATAAGATTTTGCCTTTTTGTACTATTACAAAAGTACATTTTGACGTAAATGTAATTTATCTTTGATAATTAAGCAAGTGTTTTTTGGAAAAAGTAAGCGGTAAGATAATGCAAATATTTTGCAAAATCTCACCGCTTATTAAGAATGGTTATATTACTTTACTAATTTTAGGTGTGTTGGCTTAGCTTTAGGTGCTTTTTTTACTTTCGTGGTTTCTATTTGTTCTGTTGAGCGTGCTAGATATTGTTGCTCATCATAATAAACTTCTTCCTGAAACATTACACCATCGCCTGTTTCTTGAGCATAGATAGCTTCAGCAGCACCAAATGGGATATAAATATCACGCAACATTCCTTGAAAACGGGCATTAAAACTAATTGCATCATCATTTACAACGTATTGCCCGATAGAACGTGGTGAAATATTCAAAATAATTTTGCCATCACGCACAAACTCAGTAGGAACATCAACATCGGGATATGACGCATTCACTAAGAGATAAGGGGTATAATCGTTATCTAATAGCCAATTATAATATGCGTGATAAAGATAAGGGCGTAATGGTTTCATTAGTCTTTATCGTCCATTAAATTTTTTGGTGCACTGCCACCCACAGATTGCATAAAACTATCACGTTTAAATACTCTTAGCATATAGGCTTTTACTGCTTTACTTCCTGCACCTGTAAATTCAACCCCCAAATTGTGCATACGCCATAATAATGGCGCAATGTAGCAATCTACTAAGCTAAACTCTTCGCTTAGGAAATAAGTTGTTTCAGCAAACACAGGGCCTAAAGATAACACTTCTTCTTTTAACTGTTTTAAGGCTTTTTTAGCTTCTTCTGTGGTCGGATCTCTATCAACAAGATCAATTAATGAATACCAATCATTTTGGATACGGTGCATATTTAAACGACATTGTGCTCGTAAGACTGGGTAAACAGGCATTAACGGAGGATGCGGAAAACGCTCATCAAGGTATTCCATAATAATTCGAGCATTTGACAAAACTAAATCACGATCAACCAATGTTGGAATAGTTCCACGCGGATTTACTTCCATTAAATCTTCTGAAATAGTGCCAGGTGCAATATTTTCAATTTCATATGCTACCCCTTTTTCAGCTAATACAATACGAACCTGATGGCTATAAATATCTGTTTTTTCTGAAAAAAGAGTTGGTACGGCACGTTTACTTGCGTTGGTCATTTTTTCTCCCATATTAAATACTGTCGAATAATCTGCAGATTTTAACACATCTTATACAATCAATAATAGCCCTATTTTTTTATGTTGGTTTCATTGATAAACCTTTTGACGAACTACAAGAAAAAGTCTAGCATTTCACTACTTACATTACTACTTAGAGGATCTACTAATGGAAAATGCAAAAAAACAATCTTTCCAAGATATGTTGGAATACGTTCATCTCTACCGTTTAAAAAACAAACTATTAAGAGAGACTGCTGATAATGATCGTAAAATTCGTGATAATCAAAAACGTATTTTATTATTAGATAACCTTAACCAATATATTACTGAATCAATGTCAGTAGAAGAAATTAGAGCAATTATTGCTAATATGCGTGAAGATTATGAAAATCGTGTAGATGATTATATGATCCGCAATGCAGAACTTTCTAAAGAACGCCGCGGTATTCGCCAAAAAATGGCTGAACATAGCCACAAAAAATAATATATTCTCTCCCTCTAACTATCCTAAATTATTGATTTAGGATAGTTATTCGCCAATCTTACATTCAGGAAGCCAAATATGAAAAAAATAGAACGACTATTCGCCAATAATCACGCTTGGGCAACCCAAATGAAAGATGAGCAATCTGATTATTTTAAACAGCTTGCCGAACATCAAAAGCCTAATTATCTTTGGATTGGCTGCTCTGATAGCCGAGTACCTGCAGAAAAACTAACAGGCTTAGAACCTGGTGAACTTTTTGTTCATCGTAATGTTGCCAATATGGTCATTCATACGGATTTAAATTGTTTGTCAGTGGTGCAATATGCAGTCGATGTGCTTGATATTGAGCATATTATTATCTGTGGGCATACAAATTGTGGTGGAATTAAAGCTGCTATTGGTACAGAAGATTTTGGCTTAATCAATAACTGGTTGCTTCATATTAAAGACTTATGGTTTAAACATAGCCATTTGTTAGGTAAGTTATCATACGAGCAACGAGCAGATATACTCACTCGCCTAAATGTTGCAGAACAAGTGTATAACTTAGGGCGTTCATCTATTGTTGATGCTGCGTGGAAACGTGGGAAAGCACTTTCTATTCACGGTTGGGTTTATGATGTCAATGATGGTTTCTTAAATGATCAAGGTGTTATCGCAACCAGTCGCCATTCTCTTGAAATAACCTACCGACAAGCAATTTCAAAATTACTAGCAGAAGCAGATGAAATATCTGCACAAAATAGAACGAATACCTAATATAACTATAATATTGATATCAAAAATAAAAGCGACAGCAAATTTGCTATCGCTAAATTATTTTTACTTTATTTAAATTACTTCTGACGCATTGCTGGGAATAAAATCACATCACGAATAGATGGTGCGTTTGCAAAAATCATTGCTAAACGGTCAATACCTAAGCCTTCACCTGCTGTTGGTGGTAAGCCGTGTTCTAATGCAACCACAAAATCATCATCGTAGAACATTGCTTCATCATCTCCCGCTTCTTTTGCTTCAACTTGAGCTTGGAAACGCTCCGCTTGGTCTTCTGCATCGTTTAATTCTGAGAAACCATTACCAATTTCACGTCCGCCAATGAAAAGCTCAAAGCGATCAGTAACATCTGGGTTCTCATCATTACGGCGTGCTAATGGAGAAATTTCCGCTGGGTGAGCCATTAAGAAAGTCGGCTGAATTAGTTGATGTTCTGCCACTTCTTCAAAAATTGCATTAACAACTGAACCTAATCCCCACGATTTTTGGATTTCGATATGTAATCCTTTCGCAATCGCAACGGCTTTATCAAAATCGTGTAAATCTTCAAGGCTAATACCATTGCCGTATTTCACAATTGCATCGTGCATTGTGATACGCTCAAACGGTTTACCGAAGTCAAAAACATATTCACCGTAAGGCACATCTGTTGTTCCTAGAATATCTAATGCTAAACGGCGTAATAACTCTTCAGTGTTATCCATTAAGTCGTGGTAGTCTGCATAGGCTTGATAGTATTCGATCATTGTAAATTCAGGGTTATGACGAACAGAAACCCCTTCATTACGGAAGTTACGGTTTAATTCAAATACACGCTCAAATCCACCTACAACTAAACGTTTTAAATAGAGTTCTGGTGCAATACGCAGATACATATCTACATCTAATGCGTTATGATGTGTGATAAATGGTTTCGCTGCTGCACCACCTGGGATAACTTGTAACATTGGTGTTTCAACTTCAATAAAACCTTTTTCAAGGAAGAATTGACGAATACCTGATACCACTTTTGAACGAATAACAAAAGTACGGCGAGACTCTTCATTTGCAATAAGATCTAAATAACGCTGACGATAACGTGTTTCTTGATCCGTTAAGCCTTTATGTTTATCTGGTAATGGGCGAAGTGCCTTAGTTAATAGTTCAAACTCAGTTGCACGAACAGTTAATTCACCTGTTTTAGTTTTAAATAACGTCCCTTTAACGCCCACGATATCGCCTAAATCAAGCATTGAAATAGTATTTTCATACTCTCCTTCTGCTAAATTATCACGAGCTACATATAGTTGAATTTTATCGCTGACATCTTGAATGGTAATAAATGTTGCTTTACCCATTGCACGACGTAACATAATACGCCCTGCAACTACGGCTTGAATTTCTTTGGCTTTTAACTCTTCACCTTCTACATCATCATATTTTTGATGAAGATCCTGTGCTAAATCTTCACGACGGAAAGTATTAGGGAATGGATTTCCTCTTTGACGTAATTGATTTAATTTCTCACGGCGAGCTAACATTTCGCCATTCAAATCAAGTTCTTGGTTTTCTTGTTCAGACATTTTATTACCTTAATTTAAAAAGAATTCAGTTCATTTAAAACTTGAGATTATAAGGGATTTTATTGCTTTTTGGTAGAAAGTAAGAGTTTAGATGGCAAAGATTTTTTAGAGACAGATCATTTTACTCTTTTTATAACGTGTTTCTAAAGCAAATTTAAACATAAAAAAACGGCTTTGATTACTTCACAATAATCAAAGCCGATGTTTAACTTACTAAATCAATTATAATTTAGGACCTGCCGCCACTAATGCTTTACCTTCATCATTTGTGGTGTATTTTTCAAAGTTTTTCACGAAACGACCCGCTAAGTCTTCAGCTTTAGCTTGCCATTGTGCTTTATCTGCATAAGTATCTCGTGGATCTAAAATTGCAGGATCAACACCTGGTAATGCGGTTGGTACTGCTAAATCAAAAATCGGTAATGTTTTCATTTCTGCATTTTCAATAGAACCATCTAAAATCGCATCAATGATACCGCGAGTATCTTTGATAGAAATACGTTTTCCTGTACCGTTCCAACCAGTATTAACTAAGTAAGCCTCCGCACCTGATGCTTCCATACGTTTTACTAATACTTCCGCATATTGTGTTGGGTGAAGAGATAAGAATGCAGCACCAAAACACGCTGAGAATGTTGGTGTTGGTTCAGTAATACCACGTTCTGTACCGGCTAGTTTCGCCGTGAAACCAGATAAGAAATAGTATTTAGTTTGTTCTGGCGTTAATTTAGATACTGGTGGTAATACTCCAAACGCATCTGCTGTTAAGAAAATCACTTTCTTCGCGTGGCCTGCTTTAGATACTGGCTCAACAATGTTGTTGATATGATAAATTGGGTAAGAAACACGAGTATTTTCTGTTTTTGAACCATCATCATAATCTACTGAACCATCTTCACGCACCACTACGTTTTCTAATAGTGCATCACGTTTGATTGCACCATAAATATCAGGTTCATTTTCAGGTGAAAGTTTAATGGTTTTCGCATAGCAACCACCCTCATAGTTAAATACGCCATCATCGTCCCAACCGTGTTCATCATCACCAATTAATTTACGTTTTGGATCTGTTGAAAGTGTGGTTTTACCCGTTCCTGATAAACCGAAGAATACCGCAACATCACCTTTTTCACCCACGTTAGCAGAACAGTGCATTGATGCGATACCTTTTAATGGTAACCAGTAATTCATCAGTGAGAATAAACCTTTTTTCATCTCACCACCGTACCAAGTACCACCAATTAATTGAATTTTTTCAGTTAAGTTGAATGCAACAAAGTTCTCTGAATTTAAACCTTGTTCTTTCCAGTTTGGATTAGTTACTTTTGAACCATTCATTACCACAAAATCAGGTTTGAAATCAACTAACTCTGCTTCTGATGGGCGAATAAACATATTCTTCACGAAGTGAGCTTGCCACGCAACTTCTGTTACAATACGCACTGCAACACGACTATCTTTGTTTGCTCCACAGAACGCATCAATAACAAATAAACGTTTATTAGAAAGTTGGTTAGTCACTAAATCTTTTAAACTTTGCCACGTTGATTGGTTCATCGGCTTGTTATCGTTTTTAACGGCATCAGATGTCCACCAAACAGTGTCTTTCGTACTTTCATCAAGTACAATATATTTATCTTTTGGAGAACGGCCTGTGAAAATACCAGTATCCACAGCAACAGCCCCAGAAGTTGTTAAGCGACCTTTCTCAAAACCTTGCAACTCGGGTTTCATTTCTTCTTCAAAGAGTTGTTCATAGTTTGGGTTATAAACAATCTCTTTTACATTAGTAATACCTAAAAGTCCAAGTTCTTGTACAACACGATTTGACATAGTAACACCTCATATATGGTTAAATTTAAAAACTGGGCGTATTGTAAGAGTATTTCATCAAAAAAAATGTTACCTACTTCAAATTTTTGAAATTTCATCAAATTTTTTACAAATAAAAATGCTGATTTGATAGAATATGAACAGTTATTTTTACTAAAAATATGGCTGGCACTACAAAAATTTGCTTTTTTGTTACAAAATTCTTTTATATTTATCTACACGAGAAATTTATGAGACTCTTAATTGTTTTTTTATCTTTGTTACTATGCTATTTCCAATTTAGCTTTTGGTTCGGGAAAAATGGATGGTCCGATTATCAAACTATCCAAAATAATGTTGCATTATTGAAAGAGGAACATAAAGCCCTACTTTCTCGCAATAATGTAATTATTGTTGAAATTCAAGACTTAAAAACAGGCTCAAATGCATTGGAAGAACGAGCAAGATCTATTCTAGATATGGTCAAAGGAAATGAGATGTTTTATCGCATTATTCCACGCCAGTAAGTTCTTGAAAATAGACAGGTCAAATACAAACAATGAAACGAAATATTATTGCAATTATTCCTGCATCGGGTATTGGCAGTCGAATGCAAAGTCAGTTACCAAAGCAGTATCTGAAAATCCAAAACAAAACTATTTTAGAACATACGCTGTCGCTATTTATTGACGACCCTCGTATTACACAAATTATTGTTGCAGTCTCTGAAACTGATGCTTACTACTCTTCTCTCTCAATCTTAAAACACCCGAAAATTCAAATTGTTTTTGGAGGAGAAACGAGAGCACACTCTGTATTAAATGGATTAGCTAATCTCACAGAACAAGACTGGGCGTTAGTCCACGATGCTGCTCGTCCTTGTCTGAAGCGGTCGGATCTTGATAAACTTTTGCAAATTACTGATCCTAATGGTGCAATTTTGGCGACTCCTGCCATAGACACAATTAAACGTAGCACCGATGGTTGCCAGATTGCTCATACTGAAGATAGAACAACGTTATGGCACGCATTAACACCACAATTTTTCCCAGCCATTCCTCTTAGAAATGCGATTCAACAAGGGCTAGCAAAACATCTAGCCATTACCGATGAAGCCTCTGCAATGGAATTTGCTGGCTTTCACCCTAAATTAGCCCCCGCTAGGAGTGATAATATCAAGGTAACTCGTCCAGAAGACTTAGCTCTAGCTGAATTTTATTTAATACAAGGAACACAAAATGATTAGAATTGGACACGGTTTTGACGTTCACGCTTTTAGCGAACAAGGCCCTTTGATTATTGGTGGAGTAACAATTCCTTATGAAAAGGGTTTTATCGCTCATTCAGATGGTGATGTTGCTCTCCACGCATTAACAGATGCTTTACTCGGTGCAGTTGCCTTGGGTGATATAGGTAAACTTTTTCCTGATACAGATATGGCATACAAGGGAGCAAATAGTCGTGGCTTGCTGATTGAAGCCTATCGACAAGTACAAGAAACAGGATATAAAGTCGGTAATGTTGATGTTACTATTATTGCTCAAGCTCCAAAAATGCGTCCGTACATTGACCAAATGCGTCAGGCGATCGCAGAAGATCTTGAATGCGACATTTCCCAAGTTAATGTAAAAGCTACTACAACGGAAAAATTAGGTTTTACAGGTAGACAAGAAGGTATTGCTTGCGAAGCTGTTGCGTTGTTGGTCAAGAAGTAATTATTTTTAAGTAAGCTGTAAGAGGTGTAATGGACAAAAATCCCACATTTTTGTCCATTACACCCTGTAAGATAAGTGAAAATTTTGCAAAATTTCAAACCTATCTTACCGCTTGTTAGGTTAAATCACTAATTCACCGACAATAGAGCGAGTTTCAATACGGACTTCTTTAAGTTTAACTTTAACCTTTTGTCCGATTTGATAGCTTTTTTCGCCTTTGATATAAAGAGCAATTTCTTCAGGGTTATAAAGCATTTCGTCTTTATTTGGGTGGATAGTTGAAAATGGTACAAAAATTGATGCTCCATTTTCGAGCACTTTTACACGCAATCCACCACGAGAAACATCGTGAATTTCCCCTTCAAATTCAATATTTTTTTCAACCATTGGGGCAAGATAACGTGCATATAACCAATCAGCAATATCTCGCTCAACCATTCGGTTTTGTTTACGAGCTTCTTGCAAACGCACTAAAATGCTTTCATCAACGGCAGTTGCACTTTGTTGTGCTAATACTTGTTTGATTAAGCGGTGATTAACCATATCGCCATATTTACGGATAGGCGATGTCCAAGTTGCATAGTGGCTAATTCCTAAGCCTAAATGTGGGGCACATTCTGTTTTAAATTCCGCAAAGGTGAGATAGCGGCGTAAACGCATTTCTAAAAAATTCTCAGGGAATTGTTCAATATCACGACGCATCTCACAGTAGCCTTCCAAAGTAGCAAGATGCTCAGGGGCATAGCGTTGAGATAGTGCTTCATAATTTTGCTCATTACCAAGGGTATCTAGTAAGAATTTTTTCGCTAATTCAAGGTTTTTACTATCAAATCCAGAATGTGTATTGAATACACCAGTGTGGGCATATTTAGCTAAATACTGTGCGGCACAAATATTGGCTAAAATCATTGATTCTTCAATCATTTGATTTGCGATACGGCGATATTCAACGTGAATATCACGCACAGAACCATCTTCATTGAGCTCAAAAGAGTAATCCCCTTGCTCTTTAAATAGCAGGGCATTTTTACTACGCCATTCAATTCGAGCGAGAGTAAATTGATGTAACCAGTTAATTTGTTGTTCAATTTGCTCATTTTCAGGTCGCCAGTGGTTATCTACTTTCTCAATAAAATCAGAAACATCGTTGTAGGCTAATTTGGCTTTTGATTCTACCCAAGCAGATGTAAAGCGAGTTTCACCTAAGATATTTCCTTGTAAATCGACTTCAATATAAGCCACTAATGCAGGGCGTTTCTCATTCGGGACTAATGAACAAAGCTCGTCAGAAAGCTCTCGTGGCAACATTGGAATGTTAAAACCTGGGAGATAGTTGGTAAAACAACGTTGGCGAGCAGCTTTTTCAATATTGGAATCAAGCGGAATATAAGCAGTTGGGTCAGCAATCGCAACCACTAAACGCCAGCCTGTTTGTTCTCCATTCTGTTCAATAGGCTCGATGTAAAGGGCATCATCCATATCTTGCGTGCTTGGCGAGTCGATTGTCGTAAAGTAAAGATCAGAGAGATCTTCACGCACTAAGGCATCATCTAAAGTATAAGATTTCTCGCCCGCAACAGACTCTCTAGGTTGCTCGTGGCGTGCTAATGTTACCCACCAAGGTGCGAAATTATCATCTGCTTTACAAATAAATTGAGTAACTTGAGCAAAGAAAAAACGATCATCACGCAATGGGTGTGTTTTTAATTGTGCAACGACCCAATCATTTTCAGCTAATTTTTCTTCAACTTTTTTATGCGTATTGGCAGGAATAAGGGATTTAATGCTTGGGTGATCGACTGCAAGTTGTAATTTGCCATCTTTATTAAATTTTACTTGAGCAATAAAACGATCAAGCATTGGTTCAATCAATGAATCCACTTCAACTTGTTCTTTATCGCCATCACGTTTTACCACTGCACGAATTTTATCGCCGTGCATAATTTTTTTCATTTCTTGGGGCGGAATGAAATAGCTGTTTTTATCGCATTCTAAAAAACCGTAGCTTTTATCTGAGGTTTTAACGACACCTTCAACATATTCTTTATTTGCTTCGATCTGTTGCTTTAATTGAGCTAAAAGGGGGTTATTTTGAAACATTTTGTATTTACCAAAAATAATAAACCACAGAAATATCAACGCTATTTATGGTATTTAATAAAGGGACGCACGAGGTGCGTCCGAATAAATATATAGCGTTAAATTTCCGTGGTGGAAGAAATGTAGATTATTCTGCGTCTAAATCGCCCATTGCGACAATGCTAAAACCTGCATCAACGTGAACAACTTCACCTGTAATACCGCCTGCCAAATCAGAACATAAGAATGCAGCAGAATTACCTACATCTTCAATGGTTACTGTACGGCGTAATGGTGCTGTTTTTTCAAAATTAGATAACATTTTTTTGAAGTCTTTAATACCTGATGCCGCAAGTGTACGGATTGGGCCAGCAGAAATAGCGTTTACACGAATACCATCTTTACCTAAAGTTGCTGCCATTACACGAGTACTTGCTTCAAGTGATGCTTTAGCTAAACACATTACATTGTAGTTTGGAATTGCACGCTCTGCCCCTAAGTAAGAAAGGGTTAAAAGTGCTGAATTTGGATTTAACATTGCACGAGCTTCTTTTGCCATTGCCACAAAGCTATAAGCACTGATATCGTGAGCAATTTGGAAACCTTCACGAGTTGCGGCATTCACATAATCGCCATCTAGTTGATCTGCTGGAGCAAAGCCGATTGAGTGAACAAAACCGTCAAATTTTTCCCAATGTTTACTTAATTGGTTAAAACACTCTTTAATGTTTTCATCGGTTGCAACATCCATTGGCAATACAATATCCGAACCAAATTCTTTCGCAAATTCTTCAACGCGACCTTTTAATTTATCATTTAAGTAGGTAAAAGCTAATTCCGCACCTTCACGTTTCATTGCACTTGCAATACCGTAAGCGATAGAACGGTTGCTTGCTAATCCTGTAATTAAAATGCGTTTGCCTGCTAAAAAGCCCATAAATAATTCCTCTATAATAGTGATAAAATATGCTCAAAATGAGCAAAACGAGCGGATTATAACGAAATTTTACCCTTTCGGGAAATATAAGCGGTCAGATCGGAGTAGTTTTTTGCAAAGTGAACCATTTATTCCACCGCTTATTTACAAAAATTTCACTTTTCCCTTGAAATCAGGGATTTCGGTCTTATTATAGTCAGCTCAAATCAATGGCAGAGAAGAAAAATGGGAAAAAAACGGAGTGCAAGTTCATCACGTTGGCTTGCAGAACATTTTAAAGATCAATTTGTGCAAAAAGCACATAAACAAAAATTACGCTCAAGAGCATATTTTAAGCTAGATGAAATTCAACAAACCGACCGTTTATTTAAACACGGAATGACGGTCGTTGATTTAGGGGCAGCCCCTGGTGGTTGGTCGCAATATGTGGTTACACAAATTGGCAGTAAAGGGCGAGTTATTGCTTGTGATATTTTAGATATGAACCCGATTGCAGGTGTTGATTTCTTACAAGGCGATTTTCGTGAAGAGAGTGTATTAAATGCCTTGTTGGAACGAGTCGGGGAAGATAAAGTTGATGTGGTAATGTCAGATATGGCACCGAATTTTAGTGGTATGCCATCGGTTGATATACCTAGAGCAATGTATTTGGTTGAACTGGCGTTAGATATGTGTCGCCAAGTATTAGCACCCAAAGGCAGTTTTGTGGTCAAAGTGTTCCAAGGCGAAGGTTTTGATGACTACTTGCGTGAAATTCGGGCATTATTCAGCGTGGTAAAAGTGCGTAAACCTGAAGCATCTCGAGATCGCTCGCGTGAAGTGTATATTGTCGCCACAGGATATAAAGGATAGGTGGAATATCCTTTCATTTTATAGTAATCTTTACAGAATTTTTTAGTCCTAAAAAGAGGTAAAACCTTGAACGATATGTTTAAAAATATTCTACTTTGGGTGGTAATTGGCTTAACGCTAATGACTGCATTCCAAGGTTTTAATACGAATTTTGGCAGTACAAACACTGTGGAATATTCGACATTTATCAATGACTTAAAAGAAAACCGTTTAAAATCGGTCAATTTTAAGAATAATGATGAAGTAATAACCGTAACCAAATCGAATGGTTCAGAATATCAAACCGTAATGCCGATTTATGATCGAGATTTATTAAACGATCTTTTAAATAAAAATATTACTGTTGTGGGCGAACCTGCAGAACGTCGTGGGTTGTTATCTCAAATTTTGATTTCTTGGTTCCCAATGTTATTGCTTATCGGCTTCTGGGTTTTCTATATGCGTCAAATGCAAGGTGGCGGTAGAGGCGGAGCAATGGGTTTTGGCAAGAGCAAAGCAAAAATGATCGCACCAGATCAAATTAAAACAACTTTTGCTGATGTAGCAGGTTGTGATGAAGCCAAAGAAGAAGTTGCAGAAGTAGTTGATTTCTTGCGTGACCCAAGCAAATTCCAAAAACTGGGTGGGCGTATTCCGAAAGGGATTTTAATGGTGGGTCCACCGGGAACAGGTAAAACTTTATTAGCAAAAGCTATCGCAGGCGAAGCCAAAGTGCCTTTCTTTACAATGGCAGGTTCGGATTTCGTTGAAATGTTTGTTGGAGTAGGGGCATCTCGTGTGCGTGATCTTTTCGATCAAGCGAAGAAGAATGCACCTTGTATTATCTTCATTGATGAAATTGATGCCGTAGGACGTAAACGTGGTGGCGCAGGTTTTAGTGGCGGACACGATGAGCGTGAACAAACATTAAACCAAATGCTTGTTGAAATGGACGGTTTTGAAGGATCTGAAGGGATCATTATTATCGCAGCAACAAACCGAGCAGATGTATTAGATAATGCATTAACTCGTCCGGGGCGTTTTGACCGTCAAGTAATGGTTGGATTACCTGATGTGAAAGGGCGTGAGCAGATCTTAAAAGTACATATGAAAAAAGTACCATTAGCTCCTGATGTTGATCCGATGATTATTGCTCGTGGTACACCAGGGTATTCTGGTGCGGAGTTAGCAAATTTAGTGAATGAAGCTGCTTTATTCTCTGCTCGTGCTAACCAACGAGTTGTTACAATGAATGACTTTGAAAAGGCTAAAGATAAAATCAATATGGGGCCAGAACGCCGTTCAATGATTATGACTGACGAGCAAAAAATCTCAACGGCATATCACGAGGCAGGACACGCTATTGTAGGTTATTTAATGCCAGAACACGACCCAGTGCATAAAGTAACAATTATTCCACGTGGACGTGCGTTAGGGGTTACGTTCTTCTTACCTGAAGGCGACAAAGTGAGTATTAGTCAAAAACAGTTAGAAGGCAAATTAGCTAGTACCTATGGTGGACGTTTAGCAGAAGAGCTTATCTATGGTAAAGAGAATATTTCAACAGGTGCATCAAGTGATATTCAAGTCGCATCGAATATTGCTCGTAGAATGGTAACTGAATGGGGCTTTTCTGAAAATCTTGGTCCTATCTTATATAAAGAAGAAGAGGGTTTTGGTGCACCAAAAGTGGTATCAGAGGCTACTGCACAGCTTATTGATGAAGAAGTGCGTAAGATTATTGAACGTAACTATGAGCGTGCAAGACAAGTATTGATCGACAATATGGATATTTTACACGCAATGAAAGATGCGTTAATGAAATATGAAACGATCGATATGCCACAGATCAAGAACCTAATGGAACGTAAACCAGTTGGCGAACCAGCAGGTTGGAATGATAGTGGAGATAATACGCCACCATCATCTTCAGATGAAAAAGCGTCAGAAACAAAAGTTGATGACACTTTCTCTGAAACAGAGCCTACTGATAAAAATGTCGGTACTGTTTCAGACAGTGAAGCTGATGTTAAATAATCAATAAAATGCAAGTAAAACCGAGCAGATAAATTGCTCGGTTTTTTTATATGTACATAAAATCTAATCTGAAATCAGGTTATTTATATTTAGACTTATCAGTATCGTTTTACATTCTTTTTTGATATTCTTAGCCCTTATTAAGCTTTGTTCATTTTTAACTTGTTAGGAACTATGATGTTTTGGAAAGCCTATAAAAAAATCGCATTAACTGGAATTACACTCTTCATCGCTAGCTGTTCGAATAATGTAGCGAAAAAAACCGAAGTAAGCATACCTGATGGTTCAAGATGGGGTGCTATTAAAAATGGTCGTCATTTTGTCTCCGAAAATATACCACATTTTGCTACTGCAACTGTGGCAGCAAATGGAAAAATTGTAAACCCTAGAGAGTTTTTACAACAGCTAAATAATGTGTATCAATACTCTGGCAATATTTCAGCCACATTTGGCAATACTTACCGCAAAATCACCGCTTGGGTGAATGCAGGTGGAAACATCAATGAGCTCACACGTTTCGGATTACACTCTCGCCAAATGCGTGGTGAAGATGGCTACCAAAATGTATTGATGACTGGGTATTATATTCCTGTTATTCAAGCACGTTTAACTCCACAAGGTGAATTTCGCCACCCGATTTATGCTATTCCGAAAGGAAATAAAAAATATGCTCGAGCAGAAATCTACAGAGGAGCATTATACGGTAAAGGTCTAGAGTTAGCTTATACTAATTCATATTTAGAGAATTTTCTAATGGAAGTCCAAGGTAGTGGATTTGTTGATCTAGGTGGAGGAAATTTACGCCATTTTGCCTATGGAGATAAAAATGGATATGGCTACACTAGTGTTGGACGTTTATTAGTGGAAGATGGAGAAATTCCTAAAGAGAAAATGTCTGTTCAAGCAATTCGAGAATGGGGAGCAAGAAACCCACATCGTTTACAAGCCCTACTTGAACGTAATCGCTCATTTGTTTATTTCCGCCACGATCCAACCCTAGATGTGAAAGGTTCAGCAGGGGTTCCACTTGTTGCATTAGCGTCTGTGGCATCAGATAAACGCATTGTACCGACAGGCAGTGTGCTATTAGTAGAAATGCCATTAGTTGATCATTCAGGTAATTGGACAGGTAAACACGAATTACGCTTGATGGTAGCACTTGATGTCGGCGGTGCAGTTAAAAATCAACATTTCGATTTATACCAAGGCATTGGCGATCAGGCAGGACATAAAGCTGGCTTAATGAAGCATTATGGACGAGTTTGGTTACTTAACTAATCTCTAATAAAAAAATGTTGGATTTTTATGAGTAATCGTAAATCCAACATTTTGCTATTCTTTACTCTTCTATTGATACTACTTCACTAACCACACTTCCCTGCTCTAGCCTTGTATGTAGAATATCTCCCACATTGATATGCTGAGTAGAAATCAAGGCGATACCTTGTTGATTTTGTGTAACAGAATAGCCTCTAGCCAGCACTTTTAATGGACTTAGCCCTTCAAGCTTGACACATAATTGCTGAAAATATTGTTGCGATAGTGTATTTTTCCGCTGAATTGCAAAAACTAAACGCTGCTCTAATTTTCCCCATTGATGTTGTTGCTGGCGAATGGAATGCGGCAAAGGATTATGTTTTAAGCGTTGGGTTACATTTTTAAATTTCTGCTGTTTATCTAAAAAACGTTGTTCCATATTTTGTATAAGCTGTTTATGTAACAAATTCAATTGCTGTTGCTGACGTTCTAGCTGTTTTTGCGGGTGTTGAAGATAAACACGCTGTGCAAACTGTTTTAAGGTTTGCTGTTGGTGAAACAATTGCATTCGTATTGTCTGCACCATACGATGTTGAACGCCTAGTAACTGCTGTTGGCGAAGTTGAAGTTGTTTTTTTGGATGCTGTGCCATTAGTCGAGAACGCAAATAAGCAAATCTGCGTAAATGGTCAGACCATAAGCGGTCAAATGCTAAATTCACACGATCTTGATAGTGTTGTAATTGGCGTTTACGTTCTTGTTGATCTCGACTGACTAATTCAGCAGCGGCTGAAGGGGTTGGTGCTCGTATATCCGCAACAAAATCAGCGATCGTGACATCGGTTTCGTGTCCAACAGCACTGATAATCGGAATATCAGAATGATAAATTGCCCAAGCTACGCTTTCTTCATTAAAACACCATAAATCTTCTAAAGATCCACCACCACGTCCAACAATCAACACATCACACTCTTTGCGTAAATTCGCCAGTTTGATCATTTGTACAATATCTGCGGTTGCCTCTTTACCTTGCACCATTGTTGGATAAATTACAATCTGTAAACTTGGATCTCGGCGTCCCAAAATATTAAGAATATCTTGTAAAGCTGCTCCACTTGATGAAGTGATAATCCCTACTGTTTTTACATAGTTTGGCAAAGGCTTTTTATGCTCTTGGGCAAAAAGTCCTTCTGCGGCTAATTTCATTTTAAGCTGTTCAAACTGTTGTTGTAATAAACCATCTCCCGCGGGTTGCATAGTTTCAATCAGCACTTGATAATCGCCTCTCGGCTCATATAAGCTCACATTCGCTCTTACAAGCACTTGCATTCCATTTTTAGGCTGAAAATTCACTCGCTGATTTTTCATTCTGAACATTGCACACCGAACTTGTGCCTGCTCATCTTTAAGGGTTAAATACCAATGCCCTGAAACAGGTTGGCTAAAGTTAGAGATTTCCCCCACTAACCAGATGTAACTAAATTCAGTTTCTAATGTATGGCGAACAGCATAATTCAGCTGAGTAACGGTAAGAACATTATTTTGCATTATGTAGCCCTAAAAATGAAAATCAGTGAATTTTATCATAGTTATAATATTTATCATTCCTGAAATATACTATTATGATTTGTTAAAATTTTGTTATTGTGCTAGTCTAGATATTGTAGAAATAATCTACATCTAGTTATATCAATTGTTATAAGGAGAATTTTATGGGCTGGATTGCTGCAATTATTGTTGGTGCGCTTATCGGTTGGATTGCGGAAAAAGTAATGAAAAGCGATATGGGGTTATTGATGAATATCGTTATTGGTATTATTGGATCATCTCTCGGACGCTGGGTATTCGGCGATTTATTAGGAATCGGTTCTGCTCATTCTGCAGGAAGTTTAAATGCTTCTGGTTTATTGTTCGGTGTATTAGGCGCTAGTTTACTCATCTTTATTCTACGTTTCTTTAAGATAATGAAATCTTAATCTAAAAAATAACAGTGATGTCGCCTGCTACCTAGTGGGTGGCAAATTAACAAGCGATTATTTTGCGATAAAATTTTGTACATAGTGTAAAAGGTGTAATGGACAAAAATGTGGGAAAAAAGTGTAGTTAAGCCTTATACTACAAGCCTTTAACCCACATTTTTGAAAATGAACAAAAAATTGCCCTTACTGCCAAAATACCGTTATCCATAAACACGGATT